>DATFLI010000001.1:0-4780 GCA_035267805.1 Balneolaceae bacterium
TAGCACTGCAGAGCCACCCACCGTCTACATGCCACAGGCCCGCCATAACAGGCACCCGATACCATTAGTAAATAATTTGAAGCCCTTAGAATACAAATTTGAGCCTTGTTTTATACTATCTGGATAATATTTGGTATATTGGGGGTATGGAAGCTGTTATCCCCATATCATTAAAAAGATTGGCCGTTAAGAATATGCAGGCGGTCAAAAGAGGGGAACTATCTCACAAAGAGGCTGCCCACCGGCTGAAAAACCTTTCCCGGACTGATATTGTTACCCACCTTACGAAGCAGTACGATAACGAGACCGCGACTGCCCTTCGGTATTTTAAAATGTTGTAGCCCCCCTATAGCCACCCTATACTTATGCACCGAATCCGCCTGTTTGAGAGAGAAAAATATAGCCAATCCATTAAATATTTTGTTGTCCCTATGTTGTCCCGAGAATATTTTTATTCAAATAAACTTAGGGATTAAATATGCTTAAAACGTTATAAGTTATTGCCTTTCAATGAGTTATAGTAGAGCCGAAGAGCGGATTCGAACCGCCGACCTACGCTTTACGAGTGCGTATTAGTATGTGTTTCATAGTATTTCCCTATCGTTAAAAATGTTGCCTAAATAGTTGAATATCATGCTTTTAACAGTTACCTTGTATTGAACGTTGTTACAGAGCGTTAAAATATTTGTTGTCCCTATGTTGTCCCGAGATGTAAAAACATGTAACTCCAAAAGTCAATATTTCAAATATGCCAAAGCTAAAACTCACGGATCCATTTATACGGAATCACCCCGATCCTGAAAAGCGAATTGAAATTTATGATAAGCACACTCCCGGTCTGGCAATTCGAATAACGCCCACCGGATCAAAATCTTTCGTGTATCGGTACCGGTTTAATGACAAGGTGAAACGGTTTACCATTGGCAAGTTTCCCAAAACTAGTTTAGCAGACGCACGGGATGAGGTAGGAGAACTCGAATACAAAGTTAATCACGGAACCGACCCTTTGTATGAGAAGCAGAAACGCAAACAAGAGAAACCGAAAACCTTTGGGGAAGTTATAGAGGATTACAAAGATGAGCACCTGCCAACCTTACGAGAATACACCCAGAACGATTACAAGCGGCGAATAAAAGTTATTACACGTTCGCTAAATACAAAGATGCCCATAAAGGATGTCAAGCGCGGAACGCTCATAAGTTTTCTGAACAAGAAAGCCAAAACAGCCCCCGGACAAGCTAAGTACCTGCAAACGATATTATCCGGGATCTTTCAATTTGCAATGGATAGGGGGTTAGTTGATGTCAACATTGCCCAGAAAATAAGGATAAAAGTACCGGAGCGCGAAAATAAGGGCACGAAATATAAAAACGTGGCATTGGATGCCCAGCAGATCCGTAAGCTTTGGACAGGCTTTACAGAATATGGTGATCCGGTTGGCAGCTTATTTAAATTCTTGCTGCTAACAGGGCAGCGGTGCGGAGAAACCCGTAAGATGAAGTGGCAGCATATTGATTTTAAAAAGCGGATTTGGGAGATACCACCCACCAATACAAAAAACAAAACAGCGCACTTTGTGTACCTTTCGGATATGGCTATTGATATACTTGAGAGCCTACGGAATGAAAGCGACTATGTGTTTACCAGCCCGGTACAATCCGGACACATTGCCCACCCGGGGAAACCATCCCAGCGGATTAGAAAACGTGTTGGAGTACCAGCGTTTAACATCCACAGCCTACGAACGACCTTTGCCACCCGGCTGGCTGGCTTAGGCGTACAACCACAGGTGTTGAGCAAGATCCTTAATCATAAGAAACCGGGAGCCGGAAGCACTATCACAGCCGCTTATAATAAGCATGAATACAGTGAAGAAAGACGGCAGGCTATGAACCTGTGGAGCCACAAACTGCAGCAGATTATTGAAGGAAAAGAAACGAAAATCACAAAATTAGGTGCATAGTTATGGATAATAGAGAATTAGACGACATAGGTTCCACTGAAAATAAGGCCAATATATCATCAGGTGGATTTATTGAAACCGATGAAACCGGAGAAATAGTTAGCGTGCATTTTAATAAAGCTGCCGAAGAGATTATCAGAGATAATTTTTACCGTAAATATTATATCCGGTTCAGAGATGAATTTGATGAGCGTTACGGGAAACTATATTCTGAAATGAAGGACTTTTTGCGCCGGAAGTTAGGTAGAGAGCCGCACATGCCTATTTCAAATGAGGAAATGTGGGAATATTTTATAAATCTCTCTTTGGAAGGCAGGAAGCTTGAAAATTTAGAGAGGGAACATTTTTTGATGTTTGATAATTTTATCGGGAAAAAATTGGATAAGGCTTTAAAAAGTAAAAATGAGAGAGGCCAGAAGGAAAATATACAGGTTGGCCGCCCTGAGGATTTTTCAAAAGAGAAGAGTTTAAAATGGTTTAATGAGCTAAAGCAACAAAAGGAATATCAACATGATAATGGCAAGCCCCATAAAACAAGAATCAGAGAAGAAATTATAAAGCGACATACAAGAGTAGAAGATGGACAAACAATTAAGCCATCAATGAGACAAATAAGACGGCATACCTAAAAAGGACAAAACTTTTGTCCCCCTTTTGTCTCTAATTTCTTCGCCCCCCTTTCAGCATCTTTCAGGTGAAATAAATATTAACTCAATCACCTGTAAAGATGAAAAATTCACTTAACATACTTCGCCCTTCGGACTTAGCTGAAATGCTGAATGTATCCCGTGTCACAATATGGCGAATGCAGAAACGTGGTGACCTTCCACCCCGCAAAAAAATATCTAATCGTTGCGTGGGATGGACTGAAAAGACCATCGAAAATTGGTTAGAATCCCGTCCTTTTGCCGATCCTAACGAAGAAGAAAAACGCCAATCTAATTTAGAACCCGCATAAAAAAGCCCCGCTGTTTTGAGCAGCAAGGGCAGGGGCAAAGACTGTGTAAATATACAGTTTTTGCCTGAAAATGCACAAAAAAAGAGGCAAAGACTCATGGATTCACAGACGAAACAAATTCAGACAAAACGAACTTTCGAAGCCTTCCGAGAGCGACCCAAAACGATGATGGAAGTATCCATCGAGACAGGAATAATTCGCCCCAACATTTGCCGATATATCTCGAAATGGGAAAAACAAGGAAAAATTGTGCTGGTCAAAGAGGATACTTGCCCGATTACGAAGCACAAAGCTGGATTTTATTCGACCGATCCCACCTATTTTCCTGACATCGACCCCGAGCCGGAACTTTTTGATATTCCTGAGCCAAAACATGCCGGGGTATACTCTCGATGAATAAATCATTTTCAGACAAACTCACCCCGGGACAAGTACAGCAAGTTTTCGATGCCTTAGAACTGCCGTGGCGGGACTACTACAATCCCGAGAACGACGGGTGGGTTAATATTCAATGGATGGACACCCTTGACCGCGGCTACCTTTTTAATAGTGATTTAAGTGTAAATATAAACCACGGAGGGTTTGTGGATCAGTATTGTGCCGGGCATCCAGACCCGATTATTGACGACCATATTCACGCCCGTGGTGATTTAGTAACGTTGGTTGCCATGCTGAATTGGGAATCAGCGCAGGACACACAGAAAGCAATCGACTGGATTCAGCGTGTTTTAGGCTTAAATAAGGGCGTGAAGCCACCGGATATGCCGGAAGGGTACACGTTCGCCAAAGACTTTAAAGAGTGCGGAGACGGCAAGCATGTACGTATGCCGAAGGAAATTCTCCGGTCTGACTTAACAGCAAGCGAGAAATTAGTTTGGGCAGCGATATTCGACCGATGCGGAAAGAACGAAATATATTCTTTCCCCGGACTTCGAAGGATTGCTAAGGATACCGGACTGGCAAAAAGTACGGTCCAGAAAGCTGTTAATCATCTCATCGAATATGAACTATTAATAGAGAAGCACAGAGGCAGAGGGAAAGCTCCTGCACGATTCCCGTTAACTGCTACGACCAATCAAATTAATGAGGTAATTGCTATGACTAACGAAGACACTACTAAAGACACCGTACCGAATAGTGTACACCCCCGTACCGAATACCGAACACCCACCGTACCGAATAGTGACCTAAACTATACGAAGTTAACTAGACCCATTAAACTAAACCCAGAAGCTATAAGAGCAGAACAAGATTCTGCTCACTCTCTCTTTTGGGCTTTTTATTCTGATGAGCAGGAAGAAGCCTTCAATGCAGTATTAGCCAAAATTGGAATAGAGTATGCGCCCGAGCCCCCGGCAGCCTATCAGCGAATGTTTATCCAGACCTTTGCCGATACCCACAAGCTGAACAGCGACGGGCATTATGAGTTATCCGATGGCCGGGTATTCGACCCAACCGCAATTAAAAATTAACGACCATGAGCAGAGCATCTGAATATATCGACTTCATCAACCGGCGCAAGTTACCCGACAACACGAACCTGTATTATCAGACCAGATTAACGAGCTTAACCGTAAGTGATACGCTCAAAGCCGCCCGTAAATCGTATCTGAAACGCATTGGCATCGGATACGCCCGGCCAGTGCATACAAAATGACCAATGACTAACCACAAGACCCCAAACGCATGACTACGAATATTATTCACAAATGAGAATGACTCACGGACACGTTAACAACCAACACTTAATATCATGGATAATCAACATTTCGACGACTTATTTTTTATCACCATACTGATCATCATTTTTATCACTCAAATTGTATAATAAACCGCATTTTTACCCCTATTTTTCTTTA
>DATFLI010000002.1:0-4028 GCA_035267805.1 Balneolaceae bacterium
ATCCAATCTTCCCACCGGATAAACCCGTTTTCCCGTTGCTTTTTCAATTAAATCCATAACCGTACGCCGGCCTTTTTCATCATCTGTCGTGGTAATGGTATCATGGGGCTTGTACATGAGGATGTAGACAAACGGTTCCGGATTAATCACTTTATCATCCACTTTGACCTCAGAAGAAGGATTCACTTTAAATCCCATTTCTGTGATCACCTTACCATCAACTTTTACCTTGCCGTCGGCAATCAACGTATCGGCATCCCGTCTTGAGCATATCCCCGAATGCGCAATATATTTATTCAAGCGCATCTCATCCGGTCTGCTTTGGGGTTTGGCAGTGTATGGTGCTTTACCTTTTTTCTTTTTGCGCTGATATCTTCCGAAATTCTTTCCTGACATGTTTCCTATTTGTTTTATATATAATTACTGACTAAGAAGATATGTAGACAATCAGTCTTCTTCCCCGTTAGTGCTACCATTCCCATTCTGAGATTGGGCCAATTCCGCTTTCAACTCCAACATGATTTGGCGATGTTCTGCCATGTCATCATCCTGGAGGATTTCATTGATCTCTCTTGGCTTTGGCAACTCTTCAACGGAATTTAATCCAAAATGTTTCAGGAAGTTCTCATTTGTCTTATACAAGAGGGGGCGTCCCGGTCGTTCGGCTCTTCCCGCAACTTTGATCAATTCCTTTTCCATTAACTGGCGGACAATATAGCCCGAATCCACTCCCCGAATATGATCAATTTCTGGTTTAGTGATGGGTTGTTTATACGCGATGATGGCCAGGGCTTCCAAGGCGGAAGGGGTCACTTTGCGGGATACATTTTCATGCTGAAATTTTTGCAGCCATTTATAATATCTGTTATCAGTGGAAAAAGTATACCCTCCGCCAATAAACTGAATATCAAACGAACGTCCGGCCGAATTATATTCATCATTCAATTCATTTACAATTTGTTCGATGTCATCAGGCATCAATTCCAGACGTTCATCTGTTTCCGAGATAATCCTGCAAATATCTTCGGCCGAAATCGGCATGGAACTGGCAAATATCATTGCTTCAACAATGGAATGCAATGTAACACCGTCAAAAAGATCACTAAGACTATCCATGGTTGCAGAATTAAACTAAAATGTGAAGTATTACTTGTTTTTGATTATATAAAACCCTCAGTCATCCTGATAATAAAACTATCATAATCTATTTTTCAACTCATAACAAATATACGTTACCAAATATCATAATAGAAAATGCTTTTTTGATCTGCTGAACTTTTTCTTTGCAAAGCCTTCTAATGATCACAAAGCATCTACATTAACTGTAATCCTGACTTTTGAAGCTCCTCTGGGTTTTCTGGAATCATAAAATTGAAACGCGTTATTCAATAAATGTTCAATAACTTTAGCACCGTTTGTCGGACTTATCTTCAATAAGCATTCCCATCTATATTCATTATAAACTCGAATAACTGCTGAAGGCGACGGACCTAAAACCGGAGCATTATTACCAGCTTTTATCAGGCATTCTGAGAAAATATGCGCTACTTTATGAACCGCCGTACCGTCTTTCGACTTGAAATTTATCTGTAAAATACGCGAGAAAGGTGGATAAGAGAGTTGCTTGCGCTGCTCCATTTCCACTTCGGCAAAGCGATCATAATCGTGTTTACGAGCACATATGATGGCGATATGATCAGGTTGCCAGGTTTGGAAATAAACGATTCCCTTTTTGAGTGAGCGGCCCGAGCGTCCCGCTACCTGACTAAGCAATTGAAACATACGTTCACTGGACCGGTACGAGGGGAATGCGAGCTCGGTATCAGAATTGATCACTCCCACAACCGTTACTTCGGGAAAGTCCAGTCCTTTAGCGACAATTTGAGTTCCAATCAGAATATCGGCTTCCCGCCTGCCGAATTTATTCAATATTCTCGCGTGAGCATTTTTTCCACTTGTCGTATCCTGATCCATGCGCAAAAGACGGGCTTCAGGAAATAATTTGGAGATGTCTTCCTCAATCTGCTGTGTTCCGGAGCCTTTTTCTACCACACTATGATCTCCGCAATTCGGACATTTATATGGAACAGAACGGCTGTATCCACAATAATGACAACGAAGATTTTTCTGATATTTATGATAAGTCAGGCTGACCGAACAATGCGGACATTCCACAATGTGTCCGCAAGATTCACATTGCAAATAGGAGGCAAATCCACGCCTGTTATACAACAAAATGATTTGTTCGTTTCGCGACAACGCTTTTTCGATATCCAGATAAAGCGGGATGGCTAAACTTCCCCGCATCGCATTTTTATATTGTTTCAAATCCAAAACTTTGACATCCGGCAAATCCGCTGTGGCATGGCGCGATGGCAGTTTTAGCAATACGCTTTTATTTTGTTGAACCGAGTGTAAACTAACCATACTCGGCGTCGCAGAGCCAGCCACCATAACCGCGTTATTTTTATATGCACGCATGATAGCCACTTCCCGGGCATGATACCGGGGAGCCGGATCGTCCTGTTTGTAGGAAGAATCGTGTTCTTCATCCATGATGATGATTCCCAGATCGTGGACCGGGGCAAAAACGGCAGAACGTGCGCCAATGGCAATTTTCTTTTTCCCTGATTGCAAATCCTGCCACGCCTCATACCGCTCCCGTTGATTCAACCGACTGTGCAGGACCGCTATATTATCCCCAAATATCTGATAAAATCGCCGAACCGTTTGTGGAGTCAGAGCGATTTCTGGAACAAGAACCAAACCGCCTTTTCCTGCTTCCAACACTTTTTTGAGGGCATGGATATAAACTTCGGTCTTACCGCTTCCCGTCACACCATACAGCAGAAAGTTTTGAAATTTTTGCTCTTCAATTTTTTGAGAGATCCGTTGAAAAGCATAATCCTGATGCACGTTTAGGGTCTTGATTTTAGAAGGATCATATTCCAGATTAGGAATTTCATGCCGAACCGGAACTTTTTCATAACCAATCAGGCCTTCTTTATTTATACGATTCAGGGAATACGAATCTACGTATTCCAAACCCGCAAGCTGACTTTGCCGGAGCGGCATGCCTATATCATGGAGCTCTTTCAACGCCTTTACCCATTTCGGCTGTTTGCCATCGGTATACTGATTCCAATATTTATCGACGATTTCTGATGTGACTGATTCTTCCCAGTTCCACTTTTTTTCTTTTTTGGCTTCCACGCGGACTTTCGGTTCTTCCCAAATTTCCAACAGACCTTTTTTTACCAATCGATTGATAATTTTCGATCCGGTGTTTTGCCAACGTTTCTCCGCATCTCTTAAAGAATATTCTCCTTTTTCGAGGATTGTCTCGATAATCTCCTTTTCGATTCCGAGATGAGGTAGCTGCAATTGTTTCGCCAGACGAATATATTTTTCCGACTGAAAATTGAGTCCGACCGGCAGTGCAGCTTGAATTGTTTCACCCCAGCTTGCGTAATAAAACCGGTGTACCCATTCCGTCAATTCCAGCATTTCGGCCGACATCACCGGCTGGTCATCTAAAATTTTGGCGATTTCTTTAGTCTTAAAATCCGGCGTAATACTGTGCGTTTTAACGGTCATGCCGATTGCCATATGCGATTGCAAGGGCACCCAGACACGCATCCCCGGAGTCAGTTTTTCGGAAAATACAGCCGGTACGCGATAGGTAAAAACCTCTCGCACGGCAGTTGGAAAAGCGATATTGGCAAATAAATCGGACATAACTAATAATTTCACTTTTTTATAGAACGCGGACAACACGGACGACGCGGAATTTCACGGATGAATAACAAGAAAAGTAGAAGGCTTTGCAAAACCAGGAATTTTGTTCCATATCAAAGCCTGAGCGACTTCGGAACCACAGCATCCCGAATGCTTTCGGGATTCGAGGATTTCGAAGTCGCGAAAATGCAGAGATTGAGCAAAAGAACGGTTTTGCATAGGCTTCCAATAATATATCAAATAGTCTGAAAATTAAGGAGAAAATCTATACCTATTAAAATAATCGCCTT
>DATFLI010000003.1:0-2279 GCA_035267805.1 Balneolaceae bacterium
CTAAGCCGGCCGGGCAGGAATCCGCATCTGGCTTGTGCTCAAGGTTTTAGCTAAATTAACAATCGGTGCTCGTATCTTAGCCCCTTCTGCGCAAGGTCGTTAGCCAGCGAAAAATAGGGAGAAGTCAATGAAGGCACGGGAGAAAATTCAATTAACAGGAGAACAAGAAACTTTACTTGTCCCCTTATACTGTAAAACCAATGAATGTGGTAGTATCCTCTCGGATCCCAAAGCTCAAGGGATTGTCCAACAGATTACCTACCACTTTTCCGAACTCAACATTCCACGCAAAACGTGTTTGATGTTGTGTTTGCGTGCACGGCAATTTGACCAGTATACACGAGAATTTTTAGAGAAATATGAACAATGCCTTGTCTTGCATCTCGGATGTGGACTGGATAGTCGCTATGTTCGCCTGCAAGCGCCACTCATCCCGTGGTATGATTTAGATATGCCGCCAGTGATCACGTTGAGACGCCACTTCTATCAGGAAACAGCCAATTATCATATGGTGGCTTCGTCTGTGACGGATCACTCGTGGGTACGCGAAGTTCCTGTCACTAAGCAACCGGTGCTTATCCTTGCTGAAGGATTAACAATGTATCTAACAGAAGAGGATATGAGAGCACTGGTACAAACATTAGTACAGAAATTTTCAACGGGTGCTTTCATTTTTGACGCGTTTAGAATCTTGACAGCCAAACACGCGAAAACACACCCATCGTTGCATCAGACAGGTGCTCAAACTCATTGGGGACTGAATGATCCACGTCTACTCGAACAGTGGACGGATGCTATCCATTTTCACGAAGAATGGGCTTTTACTCAAAGTCGACGTCTCAGCACACTCCACTGGCGTGATCGATTCCCCTTTCAAATTGCTGGTCTCTTTTCAGCGGCTCGGCGTGCCCATAGGGTATTGTATTATACCTTTGGGACTGAAAATGCGATATAATCTTTGCTATTCATAGAACAGTAACAATATGTTGAAGCATATATCGTATTTCGCTGGCTAACCCGGATTATTCACGTATTTATTAAGAAATATTACATATTTATTAAGAAATATTACATATCATATTGTAAATAAAAGAACATATAAAAAATAACTCATTCCTCATTTTTGAGAATGCTAATAAAAAGCTGCGAAATTTTGTCGTGCTCTGCGTTGAAGATTAAAATGCTTAATCGACATACTCTTGTACAATTCATGCACATTTTTATCTTCGCCTTGATCACAACAAAATTTCTTGGTGAATAAACCGGGTTAAAACGAGAAAAAAAGTAGCATTTGTCGCCGAAGCTACCATAGTTAGCTGATGAGGAGGCCTGTTTCCTCTGTAGAAGTCTCCGAGGTCCTTATGGAGTATCTATAAGAAGGTATATTCTGAATATTTTTATCATTTTTAAGAGTTTTCGGCGTACTTCTCCCAATCGGGATAACTGTTTTTACAAAAAGCAGAAGGTTGATGTAGACGGAACGGGCGATCCGGGCTCCTCAACATATTTGGATCACTTTCCCAAACAACTCCGGCCAGGTAAAGGCCCGGGAAAAAGCAAGCGAATCTGGCGTACCCGCACCGTTACGATCGTTACGATCTTAAGCAGATGCAGACGAATCGAATCCATGTTCCAGCGGGTCGCTTGCTCTGATCCGGTGACTTTGGCCAAGATTTGCATACGGCGAAGAAACTCATACGTCAATCCGTAGAGCAGCAATCGAAAGGCATTAGCCCAAAACCGGTGCCCCCTCAGCCAATCCGAGTAACACCTATTCTTGAGTTCTTTGATCCGGTTCTCACAGCTCTCGCCCCGACGCACATAAAACTTATAATACAACGAGCGAGGATCCAGGTCGGTCCGGTTCGAGACGAAGTGACGCACGTTCATCCCAATCCCGGTTGACTCTACTTTGGCATAGACCGGATGGGGGGGGCGACCAGCTCTTGGCCTGATAGGAGAAGGGGCCCAGAATCTGTTGGTGTTTTTGCCCTTGTTCCAGATAAGTGCGGTGTACCCAGTGTTGCCGGGTTTAGTCCTTGAGTACCGCATTAGCTGTCAGTCCCAGACAATATTCCATTTGATAGCGAACGATCAGCTCATAGAATCCGGGACAGGAAAATCCCGAGTCGGCTCGAATGCGAATCGTAGTTTCCGGGAAGCGGGTCCGGATTCGCTCCAGCAGTCGATCCAGTACGAATACCGCCGCTTTGCCCGGATACCAGGTTCCCGGCAGGACCAGCCGGCCGGTTTGGCCATCAAAGATCAACAGTTCCTGA
>DATFLI010000004.1:0-4994 GCA_035267805.1 Balneolaceae bacterium
CGAATGGCAACTTGACACCATACCCGAAGAATTTGAATTGAAAAAAGAAGATATAAAAATTTCCAAAGAGGGCTTCAGTTTTAAGTATTACGGGGAAATTTTCCAATACAATCGCTTTGGGTTGAGCAGGAAAAATTAATATTAAATGTCAAATCCATCCATCTTATGAATGAGCAACGTATTCTTGAAAAGCTGGCTGATATATTAAGAAAAAATGGATACAAAGTTACAAAACTGGATTATACGGAAGAAGATTATCCAAGTATTGAAGATTGGTGTAAAAATATAGGATTAAGGGGCAGAGCACGAAGTGCAATACGTAATGGAAATTACACAGGAGATAAATGGATTGGAAGGAAAGGTAAAGAGATGGTGGAATTAATTTCAGATGTTAAAACAGGAAAAATATTAGAAATACGGGGTGTCGGGGAGGCCACCCGGGCCGATTTGGCACATGCATTAAGTACAACTTTGAATATTGATATGGAACTGTAAAATTTTAACCGTGATCTATCACATTTAACCCTTTATTGCCATGGAAAATACAATGTATTATTCCCTGCTGGATGACCCCATCATCAGCGTTCGATTTACCAATGACGAGGTAAGCAAAACCAATCTACCCGACATTCTGACCGCTCTGACTGAAGACAGGGTACTCAGTTTCGAAGCCCTGCAGTCCCACCAGCAACAACCGTGGTTTAGTTTTCTGGTACAACTGGCCGCTATGGCCGTAGCCCGGGAAAACTATGGTAAGATCCCGTCAGAGGCCAACCGATGGAGAGCAATTCTAATTGCACTGGCGGACGGAAGCAAAGCAGCCTGGCACCTGGTCGTAGAGGACGTAAGCCAACCGGCTTTTATGCAGTCCCCTGTACCCGAAGGTTCGCTGGAAGATGCGGGGTATGATCAAGTTTATAAAACTCCAGATGATCTTGATATGCTTTTAACTACAAAAAATCATGAAATTAAGCGGCATCGTATATCAAATCCTAAATTCGAACACTGGATATATTCTTTAATTACTTTACAAACTTTAGAAGGATATTCAGGAAGAGATAACTATGGTATCATTAGAATGAATGGTGGTCGAGGAAATCGACCTCTAATTGGCCTAACACCAAATCTATCTTGGAATAATCGATTCCAAAGAGATTTAAATGTGCTTTTGAACAACAGAAATGAATTGCTTAAAAATTATAATTCCAATGGTTTTTCTCTTCTATGGTTGTCTGAATGGAATGGATCCAAAAAACATGCAATACCAATATATGAATGTGATCCTTATTTCATCGAAATTTGCCGTCGAATAAGATTCAATTTAGTAGATGACCTTTCTTTAAGATGTTGGAAAAAAAGTACTAAGAGTAAAAGAATTTCAGCACCTGATAATCTAAATGGAAAAACCAATGATCCTTGGACTCCCATCATTAAAAATGAAGGAAAAGCCTTGTCAGTAGATAAATATGGATTTCTTTACAATCGTCTACAAGCAATATTATTAGGAGAAGAATTTAAAAAACCAATTGCACTTGAGTTTGATGATCAGGAAAAAAAAGGTGCTTATTTAATAGCCATGGCATTAGTGCGAGGTAAAAGCGAGACAAAAGGGTTTTATAGACGTATTTTAAAAATTTCGGAAAGAATATCTAGTATTCTTTTAAACAATTCTGAAAATAAAGAACTATTAGCTAAAAGATCATCTGAAAGAGTAGCTTTAGCTGCCAAAACCCAATCAGAACTAATAAAGCCAACTATAAGAATCTTATTAAGGGGTGGGCTGAATAAAAATATTACTCGCGAACAAATGCAAAAGGAAAACGAAAAACTTAAAGTATGGATTGACCGCTTCGACCGAGAAATTGACAGACGTTTTTTCGATTCACTCTGGGTTTCAGTAGAAATGGAACCAGAAGAAGCTAAACGTGAATGGGTGGAAGTTTTACTCGAAGAAGCTGAAAAGCAAATCTTACAAGCAGAACACAGCATACCCATTTCACAGATCCGGCGCCTAAGAGCCATAAGCAAGGCGCGGTCCGTATTTTACGGCCGTGTCAAAGACGTTTTGGAATTTTCCGGCTAGCAAATCGTATCCACAAATTTATACAACATACTATGAGTGCAAATCAAACAACTAGCGTAACCGAAAATAATAAAACCGGAACTTCAAGTATAGACTATGGTCAGGCCGTGGGCAAAATAGCCCATATGATGGAAAGTCAAGGGGGCCTGTCGCGCGGCGACCTGGCCGAACTTCGTCGCATATCACCCGACGAACCCTTTACGCCGGCCCTTTGGCGATTGTTATTATCATTTGATCTGGATGAATCTCCTTATTGGATCAGTCAGGATCAATGGGAACGCCGCTGGGCTACCCTGATGATGGGGATGGCACACTGTACGGGACTGCATGATTATGATATTCCATTCGGAGAGGCATTGGCTGAAACGGGTTGGTCGGAATTGCGTTTCGTTCAGCTCATGCGGGCCAAAGAAGAAACGCTCGAAAAACATCTGCGGCGCCTGGCCCGGTTTCTTTCATCAAAACATCAGTCAGCCAACTGGACCGATGTGGCCCGCTTGCTTTTTTTCCAGTCTGGAGACCCTGCAGAAAACGTCAGGCTGAGTATTTCACGGGATTATTACGGGAAACTTTACAAACTTGAGAATGATAAACAGTCAAAAAAGGATTCATAACTTTTTTAATCTATTCCCCCTTTCATACCGACTAGGATTCAGAATAAATTATTTCCCGGCATAAGCTCTTTTATCGATTTTTTAAAATCAAAAATAGCTTTCGAAGGTTAGAGAACTAAAATATATATCCAAAAAGAACATCAGTAAAAATTATAATAGGTCTTATTAATAGGAGTATAATCATGAATACCCCAAAATTCTTACAAATTCATACCCTTACATCATATCCAGGAACATTACTAAATCGCGATGATGCAGGATTTGCGAAGCGTCTTCCTTTTGGTGGTACCTCACGAACACGCATATCATCCCAGTGCCTAAAATACCACTGGCGTAATTTCGACGGAGAAAATGCATTAAAAAATATCATAGACTCGGAAAAAACTTTTAGATCACGAGAAACATTTAAAATCAAAATTGCGAACCATCTAATTGAGGAAGAAAGATTACCAAAATCTCTTGTTTACGCTGCTACTGGTAGCATTCAAGTTCTTTTACTAAATCAAACAAAGCATCTTGACAGTTATGACAAATTAAAAAAGTCCAGTTTTGAAGATTTTTTTAAACAAAATAATCCTGATTTTTTAAACACTGAGCAAGTTACAATTTTTGGCTGGCCTGAGATAAAAGAGTTACGTAAAGTAATACGTAACGAAATTAAAAATCTGCAAAATGATTTTGGGCAAATAAATGAAGTTGAAAATACTGACGATTTACTGAATAAAGCATTTATAGAATTCAAGGAATACTTTAAAAAAACAGGCAAAAAGTCAGATATTAAAGAAAACTTAGAAGGTTTAAAATTAGCATCAGGCCTTGATGCCGCAATGTTCGGACGCATGGTCACAAGCGACGTACTGGCTCGGGGAGATGCAGCTATTCATGTAGCACACGCTTTTACCACCCATGAAGAAGAGAGCGAGAGCGATTATTTTACCGCCGTTGATGAACTACGACGCGACCTGCCGGAAGAAAGCGGAGAGCTGGGATCCGGCCATATTAACAGCACCGAGCTTTCAAGTGGACTTTTTTATACTTATGTGGTTGTAGATATTCCCTTGTTGGTTTCCAACCTGCAAGGCGTGTCACGGGAGGACTGGCAAGAGGCTGACAAATCACTGGCTGCTGAGGTTACCAACCGGTTCATTAAACTGATTGCCACCGTATCGCCGGGCGCGAAATTGGGTTCAACCGCTCCCTACTCTTATGCACAATGCCTGCTTGTGGAATCGGGGACCGCTCAACCCCGTACACTGGCCAATGCGTTTCAACAGGCCGTATCTAAAAATGGTGATGGGGTGCTTTCCAACAGTTATCAGGCTGTAGCTAGCCATTTGGCTGAAATGGATCAGATGTACGGTAATAGTAATGAGCGTAAATTGTCGGCGATGGGTCCTAAAAAAATATTTTTAGATAAAACAGATATATCGGAAATAACACCTGTACCAGAAGTCGCAAAATGGACTTCGGAGCAAGTAAAAGGAAATTAATTATGGAAATTCTCATACTACGACTTCAGGCTCCCTTGATGAGCTTTGGTGCTCCTATTGTAGATAACTATGGAAAGATACAAGCCTACCCTGCGTTATCAATGATGACTGGTTTACTTGGCAACGCTCTTGGTTTTGATCACTCCGATTTCACGAAACTGCAAGGTCTTCAGGAAAGACTTCGGTACGCTTCTCGGCAAGACAAGGCCGGTCAGTTTATTCAGGATTTCCAGACTGTTGATATTTCAAAACCGCATATGCGAGCCTATAAAGAAGGATATGAAGTAAAAAGCCGAGCTTGGACTACTCGCGGAAAGCTAGAAAATCGAACCAGGGATGACAATAAAGGAGAAAACGGTCCACTGCTTAGATATCGCGATTACCGGGCGGATGCCATCCACACCATAGCATTGACACTACAGCCAAAAGATGAATCGCCAACGCTCGACGATCTTGCAATGGCGCTAAAGCAGCCCGAACGGCCACTGTTTATCGGCCGTAAAACCTGCCTGCCCTCTTCACCACTGCTGGCTGACAGCATACAGGCCGAAAATCTTACCGAAGCGCTCCGGCAAACCCCATTAGCCCAGAAAGCCGATCAGCGGGAACGCTATCCCGCCTGGTGGCCGGTAGATAGAAATCAGGACCAGCCTAAAGCCGAGATCAAAAAACCGGTTACCGACCAACGCGACTGGGCCAACCAGATTCATGTAGGCGAACGATGGATAGCCCGGGGCGAAATCGAAATTGAAACCCAGGAGGTCTCGTCATGAGTGATACAACCACCACCGATTTCCACATGATCCA
>DATFLI010000005.1:0-27821 GCA_035267805.1 Balneolaceae bacterium
CGAGGAAAATGATATTTCCAGCATTGCTTTCCCCTCCATTTCCACAGGGGCTTTCGGCTACCCGATGAAAGCTGCTGCTAGGGTGGCATTCCGGACTATCAAACAGCAGGTGCCCGAACTCTCATCAGTAAAAAAAATCCGATTTGTTCTGTGGGGCGAAGATGCTATGAGTATACACGAGCAAGTGATGGACGAAGTTTTTGAATGATGAATGTCCAACAAGGAATGTCGAATGATGAAGTACTTCTGCATTCAGAATTCCTTGTTCTTTATTCTATATTCCCTGCTATCCATAAATATCATTGATAACACCCGCCAGGCGAACGCCCGCTTTCAGCAGTTGCCGGTGAAGCAGATCCCGGTTTTTATATTGATATTTATATCCGAGTTCATGGTCTTTGGGAATATCGTAAACCTGATCTCGCAAATTCTTTGATTCCCGTGCCCAATCCAGAACTGTCGAATTTTGCCATTCTTTGATCTGCTTTTCGGTAGGGTGATTTACGGCATCCGCCAATTCAGTGTAGCTTAGCTTGGTATCGTCGATCATTTCGCTATCCCATACGCGGTGGAGATTTGAATCCTTGTAGAACCATTCTACTTCCACCTTATTCCCGCCCATGTCTTTCCCATTTCCCACATGCAGCGGTTGATGAATATCGCCCACCAGGTGAATCAGCATCTTAAGTTTGATTCTCTGTTCTTTCAAAGAAAGATCTCCATTTCTAAGGTCAGAAATAATATTTCTAAGGGCACTTATCACATCACCATTGGGATTTTTCTTTGTCTTGGCATACGTTTCACCGTCCGGGATGGTTACCCAATGCCAGTCATGCGTATAATCCCATTTGGGATCTGATTTTATGCGATCCATCCAGGTGCTGGCAATGGCCATCGAAGTGGGACCCAAAATACGTTTTACCGCCTTTTTCGCTTTCGGCGTCAGATAGTGGGATGCGATTTCGCCGATCACACGGTGGCCGGTCTTACCCCAGCGCTCGGTGTTATGATGATTGGCCGAGGGGATGAGAAAAAGTAAACAGGTAAGAATTGTGAGAAGCATAAATCGCTAATTTGATGATAAAGTTTGATCCGGGAAGAATATCCGTACTTTTTCGTAGAATAATAAATGAATCCTTCACTTTTTAATATTTTATAACACCGATCATGTATGAATTATTAAATATTGGGTTTTTCGTTTTGCATACCGTTTTTATCCTATTCAATCTTTTTGGTTGGATTTGGAAAAAAACCCGTCGTTGGAATTTGGCTACGCTACTGCTAACCGCTTTCAGTTGGTTCGGGCTTGGGATTTGGTACGGGATCGGTTATTGTCCCTGCACGCATTGGCACTGGCTGGTTCTGCAAAAACTTGGCTATACCCATTTACCCAATTCTTACATTTCATTTCTGATACAGACCCTTACCGGGCTGTATTTTAAAGCTTCTACCGTGGATGCCTGGACAGCCATTCTGTTTTTTGCGGCATTGGTTCTTTCGTTTTATGTTAATTTTAGAAATTTCAAACAAAAGCCCATTGCAACATAAAGCACTTTTTTCGCAAGTGCTTGTATAACATGAAAATGTGATTGTGAAATCTGGCCGTTGTCGTTATTTCACAGTCTTAAATCAAAAGGGATGCTCCAACTCCTTGAATAAATTATCAGATACATGAAAAAAATCATCATCTGCGTTGGCTTATTATTATTCCCGGCCGGGTATCTTTGGGCACAGCAGTCGGTCGGTTTTTCCAATCCCCAAGATTTGCAACATTTGCTGAATTACCGGCTTCCGTCCTGGGGGTATTCGAATTTCTACCTGGATTTTAACTCGGACGGACAGATACAATTGCTGAAAGAAAGCGGAAATCAGGGGAGGCGGTTCAATTTTTTGGCAATTCCTGCTTATGATCTATACCATGAGTCGGAAAAACGGATTTATTCTTTGAATTCCAGTGCCAACCTTATCTATGACTATGAAAACCGCAATCCCAATAACAGGGATAATACCTTTCGTTCAACCATTCACCTAAACGGTACCGGGAGAGAATATCTGCATTCAAAAATATTCTTATTACTGAATGAGCAGTTGGATTTTGATTACCGCTATATTACATCTGAGGAGCCAAATACGGTTGGGAAGAAGTATAAATATAACCGACATTTTGAATCGCATTCCAAGCTTGGGTTTGGATTTGGACGAGTGCGCAATGTGACGCCGGTCATCAGGGCGGTCCGTTTGAATGAGCGCTACAGAACCATTAACGGCTCTGGATATCTTGATCCCAAAGAAATACGTTCGGCTGCGGACCAGTTTACGCGCTACCAGGGATATCAACATCGCTACGATCGTCCCGAAAAGTATTTTTGGCGGGATATGGATAAGGCCGTGGGTGATAAAATTAGTGCGTTAAATACATTCGATCTTTTTTACTTGACGGATGTGTTGGATGAGAACTTGGGTTCCCGTTTTGAAGGTTGGGACATCGCCGCAGGAGGGATTTTTAACTATACCAATATTATGAGTCGTACGGAATATTCTGTTTCCAGCCAGTTGGATCGTAATTCAAGCATTTCAAAACAACCTGGTTTTTTTGTTAAAGGGCGCTGGTTCAAGAATATTTCATTGCGACATCAGTTTTCTTTTTCGGTAGAGGGGCAGCGTATGTACCCCATAACTTCCGATTTTACCAAGTGGCAAACAGATTTCACGGGAAGTTTTGAATGGCTATGGAATGTAGCTGATCGGTATATCTTGAAAACCCGATTGATAGATAATTATCATGCTAATAAATCCAGTAGCCTTTCTATCCGAGATCATATCTCTTGGATAAATTATACCAGTCTCGGCACAAATTTGATCTATTTTATCGAAAATAGAATGGCACTTACCGGAGGGATATTATATAGCTTAAACTACAGGGGAGATTCATCAAGTAATAATAGATTTGATTTACGGGGTTCAGCCTTGTCATATACAGCAGGACTGCGTTATTATTTCGACCGGAAACTTTATTAACCGGGGTAAAAGGTTCTGTAGGACTGTATTTCCCTTCCGAAGTTTTGAAAGCAGTCGGATTGGGAAAGGAAAAGGCGGAACTGTTTTAATATTATTTGTTAGCCAGCTTTTTGAAAAGCTCTTTCTCTTCCTGGGAGAGCTTTTCGGGCACCTTTACCTGTATACGAACAAAGAAATCTCCTTTTTTTGATGGATTTCGGAACTGCGGCATGCCCATACCCGCCAGACGAAATAGCTTGCCTCCCGAGGTTCCGGCAGGAATATTTAACTTGGCCTTGCCCTTTAGGGTTCTGACGACTGTTTCGCCGCCCAAAACGGCGGTATAGAGGTCAACTGGTTGATCATAGTAAATATTGGTGCCTTTACGTTCATAGCCCTCGGGCATATTGATGCGGACTCTTAAATAAAGGTCGCCGCGTGCTCCGCCACGGGTTTTGGTACTGCCTTTGCCTTTTAGTTTCAGACGCTGTCCATCCTCAATACCGGCCGGGATCTTTACTTTCATCTTTTCGTCACCAACGCGTATGGTGCGGGATGTACCTTCATAAGCTTCTTGCAACGAAATGGTGACATCGGCTTTAATATGTTGCTTCGTATGATTTTGGCGCTGGCCGGTATTTGTTCGATAAGTCCGGGTCTGTTGTCCCTGGGCCTGCCCAAATGGAGCACCGCCTCCAAAGATCGTTTCAAAGAAGCTGGAGAATCCGCCACCGCGGCCACCACGCGCACCCCCGAATAGATCATTAATATCAAAACCTTGTTCAAAGTTTTGTCGGCCGCCGAACCCGCGTCCTTGTCCCTGGCGGGCATAATCCGACCAGTTAAAATCCTGGGCACTGCCGCCGGCCCGTTGATACTGTTTCCAGTCTTTACCTACTTTATTATATAACTCACGTTTTTCGGGGTCTTTCAACACTTCATAAGCTTCTCCTACTTCTTTAAATTTTTCCTCAGCTGAAGGATCGTCGGGATTCTTATCAGGATGGTATTTAGCCGCTTTTTTACGGTATGCCTTTTTTAGTTCGTCCTGAGAAGCATTCTTGCTGACGCCCAGTATATCGTAATAATTTTTGTATTCCATAATTTCTTTTAGCCGTTACGCTAACTATCGTTCTTCATATTAAGAGTAAAGCAAATAAAGTGCCATAGCGTAAAAGCTAACGATTTGTCAAAGTATTGGTCAATACTTCGCCAGCTTGTCATAAAAAAAGCCCTCCGGAAACCCGGAGGGCTGAATCTACCTTATTTTTTCAGTTATTAATCCAGTTTGAAGGCAATGTAAGTATAAGCGCCTTGGGCGTTTACCCGCAAAAGGGCAACGGGATTTTTGCTTTTGGCCACATCGCTCATTGCTGAATTAAAGTCTGAAACATCTTTTATAGGCTTGTGATTGATCGCTGTGATAACCATACCTTTTCGCAATCCTTGATGGAAAGCATCACTGCCACGAGAGATATCAGTAACGACAACACCGTTGACGTCAGAGTCAACCTGCAGCTGCTTAGCGATGTCCGGAGTAAGATTATGGACTTTAAATCCAAGATCCTTACCCATTTGTTGTTGCTGTTGCGGTTGATTTTGATTCATCGCTAAATTCTTGGGAAGCTCGGTAAGAGTTACAGTCACTGTTTTTTGCTCCCCGTTGCGGTTAATGCCGAGCTTAATTTTTGTGCCCGGAGAAGAGGTTGCTATCTGGGTACGGAATGATTCAAAATCCTGAACAGGCTGGCCGTTCATCGTCAGAATGACATCGCCTTCTTTCAGGCCGGCTTTATCAGCGGGAGTACCGTCTTTAACACCACCCACTATAACACCATGTGCAACGTTGAGCCCCAGAGCTTGGGCCATAGTATTGTCAACACGGCTACCTGTAATACCAAGGTAAGCGCGAATGACACGACCGTTCTTGATGATGGATTTCATTATATGTTTGGCTATATCCACGGGCACTGCAAATCCGATTCCTTCATTACCGCCGGATTGCGAAGCGATAGCGGCATTAATACCAACGAGTTCGCCATCCATATTTACAAGGGCACCGCCGGAATTCCCGGGATTGATGGCGGCATCGGTTTGAATGTAATTTTCGTAGCCGCCTTGCTTACTAAGAAGACCAATATCGCGTCCCTTTGCTGAAACTATACCCATCGTTACTGTTTGGGCGAGGTGCTTTTGAAGTGGGCTGCCGATGGCCATTACAAGTTCACCTACGCGAAGGTTATTGCTACTTCCCAGTTTAATAACATTGTCATCTGTAATATTTTTCGCATCAATTTTAATGACGGCAATGTCTGTCTGAGGGTCGGTGCCTATAACTTTAGCATCATATTGCTCATCGTTATACAATTGTACCTTCACCTGATCGGCGTCTTCGACAACGTGGTTATTGGTTATGATATATCCATCTTTAGAGACGATAACGCCTGATCCCAACCCTTTCCTTTTATATTCCTGAGAGTGTTGGGGTTCTCCGAAAAATTGAGCAAGAGGATTTTGTCGTGCTTCTACCGTTTGGGTAACAGTAACCGTTACGACAGCCGGTTTAGCTTGTTTAGCGATATTTACAAACGCATTATTAAGCGTTTGGATTGCAGAAGGAGGATCCTCTTTCGCCGCGTTGACTTTCGGGTTTTTATCTTTTTCTGAAGTTTTGGCTTTTGTTGCTTTAGCCGTAGAAGAAAAGTTTGGCAACGGAATTACCGAGGCTTCGTTCGATTTAACATCGATAGTATAAAAGCCAATGAGTAATACCGCCGCTACAGCCCATAATATATGAGTTGATCGAATACGTTTCATGATTAACTCCGTTTAAGTAAAAATTAATTATTTTTAAAATTCTGACAGTACTTAAAACAATTCGGAAGTGAAAATTATTGTACTGTAAAGTAAATGATTGAATAAAAAAAAACGGGAGCTGCTTTTTAGAACAACTCCCGCTGGATCTATCAGTAAATTATATATTACTTAATCTCGATTTGTTTCTTCACTTTTTCTTCGTTCTTATCAATGGAAATGTTCAATAACCCATCTTCATATTTGGCATTGATACTGCTTTCATCAACATTGTCGGGAAGTTGGAAAGAACGATTGAAAGAACCGTATTTGGTCTCTACCCGGTGATAAGTTTTTCCTTTTTCTTCATTTTCGAAGTTTCGCTCACCACTAATGGATAACCGTCCATTTTCCAGATTGATATTAATATCTTCTTTTTTCATACCCGGTAGTTCTGCAGA
The DNA here is from genome assembly GCA_035267805.1 of Balneolaceae bacterium. Lineage (GTDB taxonomy): Bacteria > Bacteroidota > Rhodothermia > Balneolales > Balneolaceae > Fodinibius. Next base: position 6,252 of record DATFLI010000005.1, read on the forward strand.
TATGAGAAACTGATTGTCCGTTTCAGAGATATCGATGCTGGGCACAAAGCTATCACGTCGGGCAGCTACGGCATCATTAAAAAATTCATCCATAATATCAGAAAATCGTTTTGACATCACGTCCGAGTTTGGTCGACTATATCGCATAAGTGTCATAATTAGTACCTCGTAGTTATTTGTTTGAACTTGTTTCGTTAACTAAACTCACTTTAATGTGAGCAACACTTATGCCAGTGGGTGTTTTGAGGTAAAATCCTGACATTCAGCCAATATGGAACTGATTTTTTTTCAGGTTTGAAAAAAGAGTCAAAAAATTGTCATTCGTCGGTTGGCCAAAGCGTCAGAACCTCTGTATTTGTGACAGGTGCAGTGATCAGTGTACAGTTCGCAGTTTATCGTGAAACCTTAGAGTAGGTTCATTATACAAACTGCCATTGCGAACTGTATTACTGCTTATAGCTCTCATTCCATTCTTTGGCGATGAGAAATGCCATTTGCAGGCTTTGTTGATAATTGAGGCGCGGATCACAATAGGTCTCATAATTCTCATGTAGCTGTCCTTCTCCGAGTCCCTCGGCACCTCCTACGCATTCGGTAACATTATCGCCGGTGAGTTCAAGATGCACACCGCCTAGATAACTGCCTTGGTCGCGATGGATGGCAAAGGTTTTACGGATCTCTGTAATAATATCATCAAAGTTGCGCGTTTTGATGTCATCATCCGTGGCAAACGTATTGCCATGCATAGGATCGCAACTCCATACCACCGGCATCCCTTCTTTCTTGACTCTTCGGATCAGGTCCGGAAGCCCCTTTTCTACCTCATTTTTCCCAAAGCGAGTAATGAGCACAATCTTTCCTTGTTCATGGATAGGATTCAGCCTTTCAATAAGTTTAAGCAGATGATCAATATCGTAATTGGGGCCCACTTTAATGCCGATCGGATTACGGATACCGCGCAGGTATTCCACATGGGCTCCGCCCAGATCACGGGTTCGGTTCCCCAGCCAAACCAGGTGAGCACTTAAATTATACCATCCTTCGCGACGGGGAACGCGCTGGGTTTGTGCGGAATCGTAATAGAGATTCAATCCTTCGTGCGAGGTATATACATTAATTTTTTGCAGCGTATTGAATTCATTAGGAGTGATCGTCTCCATAAAATTGACCGCTTTCTGTATGGAATTCACCATCGCTTCGTATTCTTTGTAGTATTCATTTTCTTTCATGAATTCCAGTTCCCAGTACTCCGGGTGATGCAAGTCGGCAAAGCCTTCATCCGAAAGTGCCCGCAAAAAATTGATTGTCATGGCTGCCTTGTGATAACCGAGGATCAATCGTTGCGGATCCGGTATACGAGCTTCACGTTCAGGCTTGATACTATTTATTAAATCACCACGATAATTGGGAATTTTTTCTCCACCGACAATTTCATAATCCCGTGAGCGTGGTTTGGCATATTGCCCTGCAATACGGCCTACACGCACTACAGACGTTTCCATCTCGTGAATGAGTATAAAGCTCATCTGAAGTAAAACCTTCAACAGATTGACGATTTTTGGAGATTTACAGTCGGCAAAACTTTCAGCACAATCACCGCCTTGTAAAAGAAATCCGTTACCGGCTGCTACATCAGCAAGCTTCTGTTTGAGTGCTTCAACTTCCCAGGAGGTGATTAGGGGGGGAGAGCTTTGTAGCTCTTCAAAGGCCCGTTCCAAATCTGCTTTGTTAGGATATGTAGGTAGCTGTTTAACAGGAAAATTTTTCCAGGATACAGGTGACCAGTCTTTGGGATTTGCAACTTCAGGGGCTACAGCTTGTTCAGAAAACATTGTTGGATAATTACTTCGATTATTCAATAAGCCCTAAGATTACCGAATTAAACGCACAGGAGCAATATTTGGCCCATTTTTTAACAGTTTGTTTTTAGACGGGGTGTTTTCCAAAAATTAGCTAACCGGTTCTACTACAAATATGCCCTGTTTGTTAATGTATCCAAATTTTCTTCCAAGCTGCACCATTGCAAAATCACCGTGAAAGTCCCAGGCTTTGTCATAGATAGGATCTGCTACAATATTTCCATTAGCATTTACAAAACCATACTTACCGTCAACTTTAATACGAGCCAAGCCACTGTGGAAATCAAATGCTTTGTCGTATTTTGGTTTGATGATAAATTGACCCTGTTTGTTAATGAAGCCATACTTCTTGTGTTCGAGATCGGAGTTATCTTCGGGCATAGCTACAACTGCCTTGCCTTCCGAAAAGGGCTCTGCAACCAGATAAGTCGAGGGGATAACCGTGGCACCATTTCGGTTGATGTAGCCCCATTGCTTAAATCCCAACTGAACAGGTGCAAGTCCTTCGGAAAAGGATTTTGCCTTTGGGTACTGCGGTTTGATAACGAATTTACCGGATTGGCCAATATAGCCCCATTCGTTGTGTGCGGATGTCTGAACGAGAGCCAACCCGTCATTAAAGTTTTTGGCGGCACTATATTGAGGGGAGATTGCGAATTCACCGTTCGGATTAATATATCCCCAGTTTTGATTCGCATGGCGCTGTACCGCTGCCATTCCGTTTTTAAAAGAAGATGCCCGATTATATTGAGGTTTTATTTTGTAATCGCCTGATTTTTTGATGTATCCATACATACCGTTTTGGCGAACCAAAGCCAATCCCTCATGAAAAGACTCGGCATAATCAAATTGGGGATCAATCTTGATTTTACCGCTGCGATTTATGTAACCAATACGGCCAAAGAAATTGACTGCCGCTAATCCCTCTGAAAAATGATAAGGCCAGATAGGACTGTTAAGAAATCGAAATTTCGCAGCAATCTGTTTATCCAGATTGGTATTTAAAAATCCGACCTCATTATTTTCAACAAAAGGATAAAGATAATTTCCTTTTGTTGAAGTAGGCTCACTTGTTTTACATGAATAGAGGATAAGGCAAAATCCAGCAATCAGAATGCCTTTAATAGTGTGACGCATAGTAAAAATGTGCTGATTTATTTATCAACTTATCACAAAAAATATTATAAAAATATTATACAAAAATATGCAGGGGAAGTTCCTACAATTAGACGCGAAATGCGTCAGTTGGAATGATATTCGCTTCCTCGGTTAGACCTTTATAAACGACGGCAGTAGCCATTGTTGTAAGTGGATATGTAAATATGATACCGATTCCAATAAGTAATACACCAACGATATTGAGAACAACTATTGCAATTCCAAACAATAAGAGTTCCAGCGTAAGGTCTTGTGACAAATAATAACTTTTTTGTAGGGCGGCGAAAGAATGGTCTCCCTGCTCAATGATAAAATAAGGGTAGAATTGAAACCGAATGGCAATAAATATACCCGGCGCTATTAATAGGAAAAGTCCCAATAGTACGGCAATGTTGTAGAGGATGCTAGCTACAAAAAAGCTTAGAAAGGTTCGGAAATTGTTAAACATATCTGCAACCTCCACATAAGCATCCTGAACTAAAAGAAACATGATCTTGGTAAATCCCAACGTTAAAAAAAGTTGAACCACAGTTAATATTACACTGATGATATCAGTTTTTTGGGTGGGGGTTTTAGGAGCCCGTAAAAAGAAATAGACCTGTGGAACAAATGCCAAAACGTACAGGGTAACCATCGCACCAATCACAAAAGATGCGTATTTCTTATACTGGTGATAACAGAATTTAAAAAGTTCTACCAAGTCGATTGAACGTTGCTCCATGTGGATCGAATTAAACCACTAATATTTTAGTTATTACCTGTGTTTGCTGTAGTATTATTCCATAAGAATTAAGGCTACAAAAGATACGATTTATCCATATCTTTAAAAGTTTAATCGAACTAAAATTTAGTACCACCTTTGCGAGAAAACATAGTTATACGCGGCGCACGCGAACACAATCTCAAAAATCTGGATGTTGATATACCCCGAGAACAATTAGTTGTGCTAACGGGAATATCGGGCTCAGGTAAATCCTCATTAGCATTCGATACCATTTATGCCGAAGGTCAGCGACGGTTTTTAGAATCGCTTTCGGCCTATGCCCGGCAGTTTTTAGGGATGATGGAGCGGCCGGACATCGATTTTATTGACGGATTATCCCCGGTGATCTCAATCGATCAGAAAACAACGAATCGGAATCCGCGCTCAACAGTAGGTACCGTAACTGAAATTTACGATTTTTTGCGCCTGCTCTACGCTCGTATTGGGATCCCATATTCCTGGAAAACCGGTAATAAGATGGAAAAACAGACCGCCGATCAGGTGGTTGCGGCTATCATGGATATGGCCGAAGGTACCAAAGCCTATTGCCTGGCCCCTGTTGTTCGCGGACGCAAGGGACATTATCGAGAATTGTTTGAACAGACCATGAAGCAAGGGTTTGTGCAAGTTCGTGTAGATGGCGAATTGATGGATCTCGAAGAGGATATGAAAGTCGATCGCTACAAAACACATAATATCGAAGTGGTGGTCGATCGTTTTATAGTAAATGAGAAAAGCGAAAAACGGATTGCCGAAAGCGTGCGTTTAGCGCTGGAGATGGCAGAGGGGAATGTGATCTTATCTGTTCCCAAAGAGGAGGGCGGATTTGATGATCATCTCTACTCACAGAATTTGTTTGATCCCGAAAGCGGCTTGGCGTACGAAGACCCTGCTCCGAATATCTTTTCTTTTAATTCTCCTTACGGTGCCTGTCCCAAATGCGATGGTTTGGGCTACACTTATGATGTCGATCGTGATCTGGTCATCCCTAATAAAGATCAGACTATCGAGGAGGGAGCGATACGCTTTCTCGGAGAGCCCCGTGATATTTTTGTTTTTAAGCAATTACGGGCTGTTTTAAAAACGGTGGATCTGGATTTTGAAACTCCAATCAAAGAGTTTTCAGATGAAGCTTTAGATTTGATTTTTGAGGGCGGCGGTGATAAGAAATACGATGTCAGCTACGATTTTCGTAAAGATAATGTGACGTATAAGCATTCGTTTAAAGGGTTACGAAATATCATCAAGGAGCAATACGAGGAAAGTAAGTCCAATAAGCAGCGGGATAAGGCCAAGGCATATATGAGTAAGATAAACTGTCCCGAATGCGGAGGCGGTCGTCTGAATAAGGAAGCGCTCTCGTATAGGATCGACGGCCGCACTATCGACGAGCTTGTAAACCAGGATATTACTACGTTACGGAATACAATTAACAGCCTGAAGTTGAATGAGCGCCAGCAAAAGATCGGAAGCCAGGTGCTCAAAGAAATTCGTGATCGGGTGGATTTCCTGCTGAATGTAGGACTCGATTACCTGACGCTTAATCGCGAGGCCCAAACATTGAGCGGCGGCGAATCCCAGCGTATTCGCTTGGCTACACAGATTGGTACCCAGCTGGTTGGCGTACTTTACATTTTGGATGAGCCTAGTATCGGTTTGCACCAGCGGGATAACATCAAACTTATCCGTTCACTTGAGACTCTGCGTGATTTGGGTAATAGCGTTATTGTGGTAGAGCATGACCGCGAAACGATCGAGCATGCGGATTATGTGCTTGATCTGGGGCCCGGGGCCGGTGAATACGGCGGCGAAATTGTGACACAGGGCAAACCCGATGAGCTGGATCCCAATTCTATGACGGCCAAATTTTTGAAAGATGAAGAGACTGTACCTTATCCCGAAAAACGCCGCGAAGGTAACGGGAAGAAATTACGGCTGGAAGGAGCGAGGGGACATAACCTGAAAAACCTGGATGTGGACATCCCGCTTGGTAAATTTATTTGCGTTACCGGCGTAAGTGGCAGCGGGAAAAGCTCTCTGGTCAATCAGACACTGGAGCCCATTCTCTCCAGCGAATTTTACAATTCGAAATCGGTGCCGCTTCCATACAACGAAGTGCACGGCATTGACAATCTTGACAAGATCATTTCAGTGGATCAAAGTCCGATTGGACGTACACCGCGATCAAATCCCGGCACTTATACTAAAGTATTCGATCATATTCGTAAGCTGTTTGCTGAGTTGCCAGAATCCAAGATCCGAGGTTATGACCAGGGGCGTTTTTCATTCAACGTGAAGGGGGGCCGGTGCGAGGCTTGCAACGGCGACGGGGTCCGTAAAATTGAGATGAACTTTCTGCCGGATGTCTATGTGGACTGCGAAACCTGCAATGGTAAACGCTATAATCGTGAGACGCTCGAAATTTATTACAAAGGGAAAAATATCGCCGACGTGCTGGAAATGTCGGTTAAGGAGGCGCATGAGTTCTTTGATTCGGTGCCGGCTATCAATCGTATTTTGGGGACCCTGGTTGATGTAGGATTAGGTTACCTCAGATTGGGTCAGCCGAGTACCACACTTTCAGGCGGTGAAGCTCAGCGCATTAAACTGGCTCGCGAATTGGCTAAAGTCGGAACCGGCGACACCCTGTATATTCTGGATGAGCCAACAACCGGCCTGCATTTCCAGGATGTGCGTATGCTGGTGGACGTGGTTCAGCAGCTGGTCGATAAAGGAAACACGGTAATCGTGATCGAGCATAATCTGGATCTCATTAAAGCCGCGGACTGGATTATCGATCTTGGACCCGAAGGCGGCGTGGGCGGCGGACAAATTATTGCCCGGGGGACTCCCGAAGAAGTAGCGAAAATGGAAAACAGTTACACCGGCAAGTTCCTGAAAGAGGAATTTGATCGTGAACAGGAGCAAGAAGTCACAGCCCAGGCCCAAACTTGACGGTTTTGAAAAGCACCCATTGATCAATTCATGGTGCAAATGAAGCTGACTATGTACAATTGGGAGCGCACATCGAAAAAAATTAAGTTTGTTAGGACCATGGATGATGAATATGTATCTACCTCATTCTCAAGATCGAAAATCGATATTTGCATCTCAACGGGGAAGGAAACCCAAGGTAATTTGCCTTTTCGAAGGGGCTGATCATTTTTGTAAGCAAACTCAAATCCTCAAGAACTTGCAAAACATAAGTGTCCTCTTGAAAGGGGGACGAGAGAGCGATCTGGTAAATATACTACCGATTCAATCGCAAAACACAATTGGCGCTCACTTATAAAAGGAATGTTTTTAATGCTTTAAATAGATACTTCATATAGATAATTTAGTAAGAATTTTTATCCCGGATTTAGGTTAACTCAGTTTTCCAGCGCCTCCAAAATTTCATCCGTCGAGCGCACCCGCCCAATCCTGGGCAGAATATTTTCGATAGCGAAGTTGTGCGCTTCTTCACTTAGTCCTGACATGCCGTCTTCGGGGAAAACTTGCGCGTAACCTCGTTCGTAAGCATCTCTTGCTGTTGATTCCACGCCAAAATTTGTAGCAATGCCGCCCATCACCAGCGTGCCGATGCCGCGTCGACGAAGCTGTAAGTCCAGTTCGGTGCCATAAAATCCGCCCCATTGTTTTTTATTAATTATAATGTCTTGCTTATTTGGACCAAGTTCTTTCGGGAATTCCATCCAGTCGTCCGGGCGTTTACTGCCGGAAAATGAGGCATCGGTCGGTACGTTGAGGGCATCTCCTCCATCCGAAGAATAGCCAACATGCACGAGCACGACCTGTGCATTAAGTTTGCGGAAGGATTCGGCCATACGAATAGCATTGGAAAGCACAGTGGATGATGAGTGAGGTTCAGTAGGATAATTCAGAATTCCTTTTTGGAGGTCGATGAGAATGAGGGCAGTTGTAGATGGGGTGAGTTGTAACGAATCAGACATAATAATGCTTAAATTAGTATCAATGAGGAAATAAAACCAAATTTCTGCTGGGAGCGTTTTCCATCCCCAAAACGAATAATAGACAGGTTCTTAAAAGCCGTTTCAAATTAAAATCAAAGGATAATTAGATTATCTGCTATAAATTTTGTAAGTAGCTAACATATTATTAATAATAATGTTAGGGATGAAGCAGCTTGAAACAAAGCTAATTGGGAAATAGAGCTGTTATATAAGGGAAAGTAATCGAGTTAGGGAGATATCTATTGTTGAATTGTAATATCTCTGGTCATATCCATACCCTTCATGTTCGTTTTAATACTTTAATCGAACATATCAGCTCTTACTTCGTTTAGACTCTAAATTCCGAATCTTTAATCTTAAGATTATGAAAATAATCCAAGCCACAGCACGCTTGGAAATTAATGAAGATAAACTTGAAGAGTTCCAGAGGATAGCGGCAGATTGTCTTTCCATTGCCAGGGAAAAGGATGAAAATATTCTTCAATATGACTGGTTCTTTGACCCTGATAAAAAAGTGTGTGTAGTTAGGGAATGCCATGCAAATTCGGAAGCAGCATTGGCACATTTGGGAAATTTGGGCAATCGACTCCAAAAACTAATGGAAGTCGCTGATTTTAGTCTGGAGATATTTGGGGAGCCATCTAAGCAACTTCGCGAGACTACGGCAGATTTAGATCCAGAAATTTATTCCTTTTACCAGGGGCTATGATGAACTGGTTCGATTTTAAGTTCAGATCGTTCCAAATACGAAACAATTATACCCTGATTCTGCAATTTTAGGAAAGAATTAACCCTTTTGCTAGTTATGCAGAATGTATATGAACTTGATGGAAGCAGGGAATGAAAACATAAAAGTGATAATAACAGGGATGGAATGTTTTTGATACCTAACTTTCTCAAAGTGGCATTGCGAAATATCCGGCGAAATCGGATGTATTCCTTTATCAACATTGCCGGGTTGGCTATAGGTATTGCCTGTACTATTTTAATACTGCTTTATATCTATGATGAGTATTCCTATGACCGGTTCCACAAAAAGGCCGATCGTATTTACCGGCTGAATGTAGATGCTAAAACTCCAGCCGAAGTGACGAAATTAACATGCAGTCCCGGCCCAATGGGACCCAACCTTGTTCGTGACTTTCCCCAAGTAGAATCAATGGTTCGCATTATGAGAACCAGTGGTACAGTAGCGTATAAACAAAGTAGGTATCAAGTTGACCACGCGCTATATGCGGACTCTACTTTCTATAATATTTTTAGTTTTAAGTTGCTTAAAGGAAATCCAGACAACGTCCTTGCCGGTCCTGCCAGTGTCGTTCTTACCGAAGATCTGGCCAAAAAGATATTTGGTGACAAAGATCCAATAGGCAAAACGATTCAACTGGTACACCGGGGAATGCCGGTGACCGTTACCGGTGTGGCAGAGAATACGCCCAGAAATTCGCATTTCACTTTTGATATGATTTTTTCGATGGGAATATGGGATAACTATAATAATTTACTTCATGATGGATATAGGGACTGGTTCAGGGCTAATCGTTGGACCTATCTTTTATTGAATGAGTCTTCCGACCCGGCTATGCTTGAAACACGATTTCCTGATTTTCTTGACAGTCACATTGGTAAGGCAATGAAGCAGAAAGGAGAATCCTACAAGCTTTCTTTAATTCCGCTCACCAATATTTATTTGTATTCGCATCGAAAGTCAGAAATTGCTCCTACCTCAAATGGAGAGTTACTCTATATTTTGGGGGCAATAGCATTCTTTATCTTGTTGATTGCCTGTATAAACTTCATGAATCTTGCAACGGCGCGATCCTTAAGGAGAGCTAAGGAGGTCGGTATTCGAAAAGTTATCGGGACAAATCGCTTGCAGGTCGCGGGACAATTTATGGACGAATCTATGCTGCTAAGTTTCCTGGCACTCATTATAGCCTATACTGTATGTTACCTGTTGTTCCCGCTGTTTAATGAATTTGCCGGTAAACATATAAGCACCGATCTGTTTATCAACGGCCGGTTCATTGCCATATTCATCGGTTTCGGGATTTTTACAGGATTCATCGCAGGATTATATCCGGCATTTGTCTTGTCCAGGTTTAAACCCGCGAAGGTAATGGGTGGCGACTACGCGAATTCCTCAGGGGGACAACGGTTGCGTAAGGGCTTGATTATCTTTCAATTTATCATAGCCATATTGTTAATCTCCGGTTCTGCCGTTGTTTATAAACAACTGGCTTATACCTCAAACCGTAACCTTGGGTACGATAAAGAGAATATGTTGTTGCTTCAATTTAATGATTATGAAAAATTTCAGGAAAAATACAAGACAATAAAGCAGGCATTTGAATAACGTACGGATGTTATTAAGACTGCAGTTTCCGGGCGTATCCCTTTTATGACAGCTAATCGAACAATGACGATCTTTCATCAGGGTAATGGAGAAGTCCAAAAATCATATATGAAAATATATTTTGTGGGTTTGGATTTTATTGATACTTACGACATGAAGCTAATAGCAGGACATGATGTCTCTGATGATTATGTTTTTAGGAATACGTTTAGTTACATCATTAACAGGGCTGCGTTATCTCGATTTGGAATTCAATCCAATCATCCCGAAAAGGCCATTGGCAAAAAAATGACTGAGTTTGGAGTTGACGGAAGCAAATAAAGCCAATCTCGCTGACTGCTTACCCGGATGGTTCGACTTGTTTGACAATCAAGATCAATTCCAAAGATCTACCTAATACCGTTGAGGGTATTAAGAACACGCTTAATAATATTGACCCCAAAATGAAGTTTGACCAGGTTTTTCTGGACGATTTTATTCAGCGCAGTTATGAAAAGGATCAAAAATTTGGCCGGATTACTTTTGCTTTTACGCTTTTATCCATTTTTATCGCGTGTTTGGGCCTGTTGGGATTATCGGGCTATATCGTTGAAAAAAGAGCGAAAGAAATAGCTATACGGAAAGTAGTAGGGGCATCGGTGGGAAATATCCTGTGGCTGCTCTTAAAGAATTTTTTGTTTTTGATTGGTATCGCAATGGTCATTGCCATTCCCATTGTCTGGTATTTGCTACAAAGCTGGTTGCACAATTTTGCCTATCACATTGATGTTGGCATCATTCCATTTGTTTTATCGGCAGGTATTTTAGCACTTGTTTCGTTGGGGGTGATTGGCTGGCATACCTTGAAAGCGGAGATCCGGAATCCGGTAAAATCGCTGCGTTCCTAGATTTTCATTGCAAACCAAATAATTATTTATTGGACGGAATAATTTTGCTTTGCATTAAAAAACATCCTTGGTTTGATGAAGTAATTTATCCGAACAAATTTTCAGCTTCATCAGGCCAAAAATTTTCGTATTTTATTCGATGATTAATTAAATCCGAAACGTAAATCTAATTACAATACAACGTATCGTATGAAGTTTTTTCTCAAGTGTTTTGCTCTCTTTTTAGTTCTGTGGGGTTTCTTTGTGCTGCTTGACGTGTGGTTTTTGCACATCGACCTTAAGTTTAATGGGATCCTGCTTTACAGTGGTATTATCAGCATTTGCCTAACATTGATTTATGGCTGGATTGATGATGTCCTGATCCACAAACGTCAGCCGGAATTAGAAGAGCTGAATTAAGGATTTAAAGAGATTGAGGAATAAACCTCATTCTGGCTGATGAGCCAACGGAATTTTTTGATTAACTGTGGATAGTGATCTTCCCTTAATTCAATAAAGCTCTATTTACTCAAATTAGCTCTCAGATATTTGTATTAATAAGAAGTAAAATATCGTTTAGAAATCGTTTGTCCCACTCTTACTTTCTCCCTATTTTCTGCCTCGGATGAATAGACTTCGTACACATATTGTTCGCATCATCGTATTGGTGCTTATCTGGACCGGATTTAGCTTGTACATGGTGCAATCGGCCAAGGCTGAATATTCGTCACACGCCTTTGCACGATGGTTCAGTACAATGCTTTCCACATCCCAGAAGGCTAATTTGGAGCAGCAGCTGAATGATCTGCGGAAGTCGAATGATCATCTGGATAAGATTCTTGAGAAAGCTTCAAAGATGATCCGCCGAAATAATGAAGATTTTTCCTTCCCTTTTGATAAATCGGCCAAAACCCGACAAGTATATCAGCTATTGCTTTTTGAATGGAATCAGTTCCAGACCGAAAATGCGATGGCTGGTATCCCGGCACGGCATACAGTTAAATCAGCTGCGCCCGTTAAGGTTGAAAAATCAGGGGCTACCGGTACGATCTCTTCGACTTTTTATGTCCCTCAAGTCTTATTTCCGTTTGAGTCACTGAATCTTAATAGCGGGAATATATCTGTTACCCCTGATCCCATGAGCAGTGGAATTGCCATTGGGGCTCCCTAGTCTTTGATCCTCTCTATTTTTTGAAATCTCATGCCCGTACTAATCAGGGGCAAGATTTTTTATTTAAGAAATTCAATTCTAAAATTTTTAAAACGACTTAATTATGAAAGGTAATGGAACTAAAATAGGATTTATTGTCGCCTTTCTGGCAATAACGATCTACTATTTGTGGCCGACGGTGTCACGAATGCTGGAGCAGCATTATATAGATACGCTGCCCAAAACGGAACAGGTGCAATATCGTGATAAAAATGCACAGCGCCTTAAAACTTTACGTGAAGAATCACTTTCTCTGGGTTTGGACTTACAGGGTGGTATGCACGTCACGCTTCAGGTTGAAACGCCCCAGCTATTGAAAGAACTGGCCGGGCAAAGTGCCGATTCGGTACTGACAAATGTTATCGAAATCGGTCAGGAGCGAGCTAAAACGAATGGTACCGATATGATTGATGAATTGGTCGATGCCTTTGAAAAGCAATATCCCAATGGCCGGTTAAGCCGGTACTATCGATCTGATGCCGATAATATTACTCGTCGTTCAAGCAATGACGATATTCGGAAATATCTTAAAAAACAGCGCGACAATGCGGTTGATCGGGCCAAGGAAATTATCCGGACTCGTGTTGACCGTTACGGTGTGACAGAGCCGGCGATCCTAAAGCAGGGGAATAACCGAATTGTTGTTGAACTGCCCGGCGTAGCCGACAAACAACGTATTCGCCACTTGTTAAAAGGAACGGCACGGCTTGAGTTCCGTTTGGTGGCCCAGGAAGATGAAATCAGTACGGCCAAGCAGCGGATTGTTAATTACTATAATAATCATAATGCTTCATCAGATACGACTGATACGACACAAAGCTCCCAGCAGAATCCGCTGTTACAGGTTTTGAATCCACGGGGACGAAATCCATATACATTGGGATATGCGGCCGGACGTGACACGTCGAAAGTTAATGAACTGTTGCATAAGCCGGCAGTACGAAAGCTCATTCCGCGCAATGTCGTCTTTATGTGGGGAGCTACACCTTTTACACATACACAGAATGGGCAAGATCTGTTTGAATTGATTGGCGTCCGTAACGAAGTTGAACTCAAAGGCGATGTAATTTCCGAGGCTAGCGTTAACTTTGACAAGAGTACCAATCAGCCGAGGGTGTCAATGGACATGAACGCAGAAGGGGCTCGAAAATGGTCCCGAATCACGGGCGCGAATATCGGAAAGCCCATTGCGATTGTCTTGGACGGCTATGTGTATTCGTATCCGAATGTGCAGACGAAGATTTCTAATGGACGATCTTCTATTACAGGATTGGATAATGTTAATGAGGCCAAAGACCTTGTGAATATTTTGCTTTCCGGGGCTCTACCCGCTCCGCTCAAAATTGTGGAAGAGCGTACCGTCGGGGCAACATTGGGTGAGGCTTCCATTAAGGCAGGTTTCTATTCCACGCTCATCGGCCTTATTATTGTGGCGATTTTTATGATTGTTTACTATCACTCCGGTGGAGCAATTGCCGATCTTGCTTTGATTCTCAATATGGTATTTATACTGGGGATTCTGGCAGCCTTTAGGGCAACACTTACTTTGCCCGGTATTGCCGGAATCGTATTGACGATTGGTATGGCTGTGGATGCCAACGTGCTTATTTTTGACAGGATCAGGGAAGAAGCCAGAACCGGTAAGACACTTCGTGCCTCTATAGAAGGGGGATACTCGAATGCCATGAGTGCTATTATGGATGCCAATATTACGACCTTCTTTATAGGGGTGATATTGTACAGTTTTGGTGTGGGTCCCATTAAAGGATTTGCAGTTACGTTGATGGCAGGTATTGTTTCATCCCTGTTCAGTGCGATTGTTATCACGAGGGTTGTCGTCGACTACCTGACGCGCGACCGATCATCCAAAGTAAGTTTTGGTTAACCACAGAAATTTAATATAAAGAGGAATATCAATTATGAGATGGTTCGAAACACCAAATTTTGATTTTATTAGTATCCACAAAATTGCCTATGTGTTTTCCGGCCTTTTGATTGCGGCTTCTATCATTGGAATCCTAACGAAAGGCTTGCAATACGGCATTGATTTTAAAGGCGGTAAGGAATTTGTCCTTGAATTTAGTAAGCCGGTTGAGGTTACTCAGATCCGCAATCAGCTAGCCGGCCCGCTGGAAAGTGCACCGGTTGTTAAAAAATTCGGTTCCCCTCAGGATATCCTGATCCGTACCGATAACCCGGGAGAGATATCTGCAGTTCAGCAAACAATTGTAGATAGTATGAAAAAACTTTATCCCAACATCAGTGTTGATGTGGAAAAAACGGATATTGTTGGTCCCCGGTTTGCCGAAGACCTAAAAGATGCTTCTTTCAATGCCATTATATTCGCACTCATTGCGATCTTTCTTTACATTCTGGTTCGTTTTAAAGATTGGGCATTTTCTGCCGGGGCTGTAGCCGCCTTATTCCATGATGTGATGATCGTACTGGGAATATTCACGATTTTTTCGAATATTTTGCCTTTCAATTTACAGATTGACGAGGCGATTGTGGCGGCATTCCTCACCATTGTAGGTTACTCAATTAACGATACAGTGGTGGTTTTTGACCGTATACGCGAAAACAGTCTGCTTTACAAAACAATGGACGAAGAAGAAATGATCAATAAGAGCCTTAATGATACGTTAAGTCGGACGGTTATTACTTCATTGACCACCTTGTTTACAGTAACGGTGTTATTTATCTTTGGCGGTGAAGTACTGAAAGGATTTTCTTTTGCCCTGATGCTTGGTATCATTGTTGGTACCTACAGTTCTATATTCATCGCCAGTCCGTTGGCTATGGATCTCAGAGGCAGTCGTCAAAAGCAGAATGCTTAATCGTAATTCAGAATTATTAACCAGCAGGTGATTAGAAAATGAATTTTAATGTAACCGAGCGTTATAACTGTGTAGTTATTGAGTTTAAGGGCAATGTGATGGGTGGGCCCGACGCTGTGAAACTTAACGATAAACTGCATGAACTGATCGAAGAAGACAAAACTAATATCATTGCCAACCTGGGTAAGGTTAAGTTTATGAATTCTTCTGGTTTGGGAATGTTAATCGGCGGATTGACAACCATGCGTAAATCAGGAGGTGACCTGCGTATTGCCAATGCTACAGATAAAATTGAAAGCTTACTGGTTATTACCAAGCTGATTACGGTATTTAAGCATTTCAAGACACTGGAAGAAGCGGTTGAGTCATTTTCCGATTCAGAAGGATAATCATTCGTAATTTCTAAAGTATAAGGGGGTGATCGTTCACCCCCTTTTTTATGCCCAAATAGCTATGTCGATTCGTGTTGTTGTAGGTGCCCAATGGGGGGACGAAGGAAAAGGTAAAATTGTAGATCTTCTTAGCAGTAAATCCCGCTATGTTGTTCGATACCAGGGAGGAGCTAATGCCGGACATACGTTGGAGTTTGATGACAAAAAGATTGTCCTGCATCTTATTCCTTCCGGTATTTTTAACGGGGATGCGATCTGTGTCATCGGCAACGGTGTTGTAATTGATCCTCATGCTCTGCTTGATGAAATTCAGGAGGTTGAGGCATTAGGTGCCGATCTTAAAGACCGTCTTAGAATCAGCAAGGCAGCTCACGTTATTTTACCCTATCACCAGCTGTTAGATCAGGTTAAGGAAGAGCACCGCGGAGATGATGCCATCGGAACAACCGGCCGGGGCATTGGCCCGGCTTATGTAAGTAAAGTGTCTCGTGTTGGTATACGAATGTCGGACCTGTTCCATCCCGAAGAATTGCGAGCTAAAGTTCAGGCCAACATAAGAGATATCAATGATGCTCTTCAGCATATTTATAAACGTGATCCTATTGAGGCGGAACCGATAATCAGGGACTTGCTGGATTCGGCTGAAAAGTTATGTCCCTATATTACAAATACCAGTGCATTGCTTCATGAGGCTATTGAAAAAGGCGAAGAAATTTTGCTGGAGGGCGCTCAAGGCAGCCTGCTGGATGTAGATCATGGCACCTATCCCTTTGTGACGTCTTCCTGCCCGACATCAGGGGGTGCTTGCACCGGGTCGGGCATACCGCCCACGGCTATTGACAAGGTAATGGGAATCACCAAAGCTTACTGCACGCGCGTGGGAAATGGTCCCTTTCCGACTGAGTTGGATGGCGAAGCGGGAGAAAAACTCCGTGCAAAGGGACATGAATTCGGAGCCACGACCGGCCGCCCGCGTCGCTGCGGATGGATTGACCTGGTTGCCCTGAAGTATGCCGTGCGTGTGAATGGGATGAACGAGCTGGCACTTACCAAACTTGATATCTTAAACGATTTCGAAGAAATTAAGCTTTGCACCAAATATGAGATTGATGGGGAGGCGACAGATGTTTTTCCGCTTGACTTACCTGATTTGGATGAAATAAAGCCCCGATTTATATCCATGCCTGGCTGGCAACAATCATTGGATGGTTGCACCTCCTATGATGAATTGCCCGATAATGCCAGGGAGTATCTGAAATTTATTCAGGATTATCTTGGTGTGGATTTGACCATCCTATCCAAAGGACCAAAACGAACGGAGACTATTATTTTATAAACTTTGATTAGCAAAAATCCGACAGGAAATTCACAATTAATAATATCGGTGCTAATCAGTTTAGTGTAAAAATTTATGAGCACCTTCAAAATTACATATCAAGTAACAGTTCAGGAAGGTGAGCAAATCGACCAAAAAATTGAGGGGATGTGCCTCGAACAAACGGCCGAGTTGCCCCGGGGGGTACTCAGTAACGAAGTCGAAGAAAAAGCCGTAGGCGAGCCTGTTGAAAGCAAAAATATGGGTGAGCATCGGTATCGTGTTATTATATCATGGCCGCTTGCCGATGTTGGGGATGATATTTCCCAGTTTCTGAATATTCTATATGGCAACATATCGTTGCAACCCGGAATTAAAATCATGAATGCCGAATGGTCGAAATTGCACGACGTGGTTTTTGGCGGACCCAAACAGGGAATTTCGGAAATCCGGAGACGTTACGATATCCCGAATCGTCCGTTATGCAGCACGGCATTGAAACCGCTTGGTAGCAGTCCCTCGGAGTTGGCTGATTCGTGTTATCAATTTGCTCTCGGGGGTATCGATGTTATCAAAGATGATCATGGGTTGGCTAACCAGGAATTTGCACCCTTTGACGAACGGGTTGAAGCCTGTGTAGCGGCAATCAGAAAGGCTGCCGATAAAAACGGGCATCGTTCTTATTATTATCCAAATATCACAGCATTTGCTTCGGAAACGGTTGAGCGCTATAAAAAAGCAGCGGATTTTGGAGCCGATGGCGTGCTAATATGTCCTCATATCACCGGGCTTGAGACCATGCACCGACTTGCTCGTAATGAGTTGAATCTTCCTATTATTGCGCATCCGGCTTTCTCAGGTGGTCTCACGACTCATGAAACACAAGGGCTTTCGGCCGATTTTTTATACGGTCAGCTGTGGCGCGCTCTGGGAGCGGATTTCGTCATTTATCCGAATAAAGGGGGGCGGTTCACTTTTTCACAGAGTGAATGCGAAGCAATCAATGAAGCTGCACGACAGAAGGATTCTCCATTTAAGACCTCTTTCCCTATGCCGGCCGGGGGTATAAAAGTGAAAAACGTAGATAAATGGATATCGGAATATGGCAAAAATATTACCTTCTTGATTGGGGGAGGTTTGTATGAGCATGAGGATGGAATTCAAGCAGCATCGGAAGAATTTCGACAGAAATTAATCCAAAATTAAGCTGTAAGTGCCATGGAAAATAAATCCAAGGTCATAAAAAGTAACGATTACCGGTGGGAGTCGGTCGAGCGAAAAAAATACAAGGATAACACGAGCTGTTATAAAGGTGTGCATCGTTATTCTTTGTTGGGAGAAAAGGAGGATGAACAAACGCTTAATTTTCAGACGCGTTATTTTGAGGTTGAGGCCGGTGGATATACCTCATTCGAATATCACCGTCACCCGCATTCCGTTGTTATCATCCGGGGCCGCGGTACGGTAATTTTGGGGGATTCCCTTCGTGAACTTTCCCTGCATGATGTAGTTTTTATTGCTCCTGAGACTTTGCATCAATTTCATGCCGATAAAGGGGAACCTCTTGGATTTATTTGTATTGTTGACCGCTATCGCGACCGCCCAACACTGCCGGATGATGAAAAATTACAAAAAGATATTCATTCCGAAGAGGTGAGGATCAAAATCCAACGCTAATCAAAAAATATCAAATTTCTGTTGAAAAGTATCAATCTATCGCCTTATATTTGGGACTCTCAAAAGCGGAAGTAGCTCAGCGGTAGAGCATCACCTTGCCAAGGTGAGGGTCGCCGGTTCAAATCCGGTCTTCCGCTCAACACAAAGCTCTTTGGTCAGGCCAAAGGGCTTTTTTATTTTGTGAAATGCATTGCACTTATATTTTATATAGCGAGTCAACAGATCAATACTATACCGGATACTTCGTTAGGAGTGGAGCAGCGTTTGCGTCGTCATAATAACGGAGCGGTCCCTTCTACCAGACCCGGTGTGCCGTGGGATATAAAATATTGCAGGCAGTTAGAAACCAAGACCGAAGCGATAAAGTGGGAGAATTTTATCAAGCGCCAGAAGAGCCGGGTATTTATTGAGAAATTGATAGATGGTAAAGAGAATGAATGGAAGTAGCTCAGCGGTAGAGCCTCACCTTGCCAAGGTGAGGGGCGTCCCGATCATTCGGGATCTTCCGCTCAACACAAAGCTCTTTGGTCAGGCCAAAGGGCTTTTTTATTTTGTGAAATGCATTGCACTTATATTTTATATAGCGAGTCAACAGATCAATACTATACCGGATATACTTCGTTAGGAGTGGAGCAGCGTTTGCGTCGTCATAATAACGGAGCGGTCCCTTCTACCAGACCCGGTGTGCCGTGGAAGATAAAATATTGCAGGCAGTTAGAAACCAAGACCGAAGCGGTAAAGTGGGAGAATTTTATCAAGCGCCAGAAGAGCCGGGTATTTATTGAGAAATTGATAGATGGTAAAGAGAATGAATGGAAGTAGCTCAGCAGTAGAGCATCACCTTGCCAAGGTGAGGGGCGTCCCGATTATTCGGGGGTCTTGAGTCTACTAAATTTAATAGAAAAGCCTCTGCAAGAAATGTCCGGCAGAGGCTTTTTTATATAACTTTAAAAGTTGCACGCACTTAATTACATCGGGGACTCAATTTGTCCGCGTAACTCTCCTTCCGGATGTGCACTGGTATGTATCATCACATAAGCGCTATCATTTTGGATAGCATGGACAAGATCAAGTACTGTCTTACCACTAAATGGTCCGGTTAGCGTACTGTCGGTAACTGTTCCGCTTTTGAGCGTACCGTTAATTGGACCCGGTTCTAAAGATTTAGATTGATTATCCGGTGATGGGAATAACCAGACAGAAATAGGTCCATTATCGTTGCTGGTACCATAGTGAATGTGGGCCATGATGACACTGTCGGCCTTGCTGAGATTTATTGTGTAACTCAGCTCGGTGCTGTCACTATTAACTTTAAAATAGGCTTTTCCACTGGCATCCGTTTCTACGGCATCCGGTACCTCATTTTCTCCCGACAGGTCTGCTGAAAAATCACTGTTCATCGAAGTTACTGCAGAAGTTCCGGAAGATTCTGCCATAGATTCCTGGTTTCCTTGCTCGTTCATATTATTATTTTTTTTCTTACTGCTGCATCCCGCTACAGCAAGAGCAAAAACCAAAAATGCGGTTAAGAGATGTGATAGTTTCATAACTTATTGTTTAACATTGGTTTGTCGATTAGATACTACATTTCCTTTTAACAAGGAGCTTATGATGATCATTCATTGTTATTTTTTATGCTCGTGATAGATTAAAGTTCCTGAATGATTTGATGCACTTTTGACCAGCATAAATGCATCTTTGAATCCGGAGATACGGAACTCTTATCTGAGGAGTGGCTCTTAGCTTTTCAACTAACTTTGGCAATATCTTTTTTCTTCTTTTCATAACGCCCGTGCAGGGCCAGCAAGGCCAGAGCAACAAGTATCAGGATCATGCCGGTGCCTTCCCAAATACCCGGCTGTTCTCCGAGTTGGATCCATGCCGCAATAACTCCTACAACGGGAACCGTTAAAGCAGAGAGGCCGCTGGCATTGGCTGATAACTTTTGAAGTACATAATACCACAATAGCCACGCGACGACCGTACCGGCTAAAATATTATAGATTACCGCAAGAATAAACGGTGTATTCCAGGTAACGGCCGGTTCAGGCAGGATAAATGCAGCGATCATAATTAAAGGCAGGCCGAAAACCATCTGCCAGCCGGTAACGGCGAGCATCTCCATGCGGCTTTCGATCGGAATTTTCTTTACAACAATCACACTGGCTCCCCAGCACAAGCCGGCCGCAACCCCCAGCAGGTTATTTCGAAAAACTGCACCCGTATTCCAGGGTTGAACGGTGAAAACAAGCCCCGTCAAAGCTAACCCAACAGCCAGCCATTGCCAACCGCGTATTCGTTCTCCCAGCAGGGGCCAGGAAAGGAGGATAACCCAGAAGGGCATCGTATAAGCAAAGACAGCGCTCTTTCCGGCAGCCCCCATAGCTACGGACCAAGAAATCATGCCTACAAAACCACTGGTCTGTAATAAACCCAAGAGAGCGGTTTTCCACGGATGCCGCAATTTCAGTGAGGACCCCGAAAAGGCAACGATTGCCAGGATCACTGCAGCTCCGCCTCCTACTCGTATTAGAGCAAAAATCATGGGCGGGCAATACTGCATGGCAATTTTCATGACCACCCAGTTGTATCCCCAGATTAATGCAAGGATGGTAAATGCGATGATGGGACCGCGGTTAGGGGGCGCAATGGTTTCAGGCTGGTTCATGCTTGATTTACTTCTTTGTATTCATCTTGTAAAGAGTTTTCTGACATTAAAAGCAGAAGTTTCGTTCCTCAATTTCGGTACGGGAAAATTGAAAATGGAATATGAATTTCACGTCTCATCTCTGCATTTTCCGGCAGTTTATTACTGCCAACCGCTTATCGTCCACCGCCTCTGTTTATGAATGATAAATACTGATATTATTAATCGCCGGTCGTCCCGAGAATCCTTCAAAGGTAATGCGCACAGAATTAGTTGTCACCTTATCAACTGAAAGGATGCGTTTATAACCAATAGTGGTCTCGCGGGCTATGGTTTGCCATGTATGATTATCTTTGATAGCCACACTGAATTTTGAAATCCGCTGGCCAATAGGAATAAATTCCTGTAGCATCAGCAGGTTGAAACTGGTCGGGTGATCAAAACGAATTGTCAGACTTGGTAGGGTATCATTTTTAGCAGCGATCCAGAAGCGATTCCAGTTGCCGTCAATAATAT
>DATFLI010000006.1:0-11090 GCA_035267805.1 Balneolaceae bacterium
TCACCCGGACCGCACGATTCGCGATATCTTTTCGACCAATTCATAGACATGATTAAAGAAGGAAAAGAAGAATTGGTATAACGCATCGACAAACAAGCATAATACTCTCAAAATTTTAAATAAAACCTAGCTAAACTTTCAAAATGCCACGACGCGACGATATCCACAAAATTCTTATCATTGGATCCGGACCTATTGTAATCGGACAGGCTTGTGAGTTCGATTATTCAGGATCCCAGGCTTGCCGTTCTCTTAAAGCAGAAGGTTATAAGGTAGTACTTATTAACTCGAATCCCGCCACGATCATGACCGACCCGATGATGGCGGATGAAATCTACCTGAAACCACTGACTATCGAGTCGATCAAAGAGATTGTTGAAAAAGAAAATCCCGATGCCGTGCTTCCCACCATGGGAGGACAAACGGGGCTGAACCTCGTTCGCGATCTCCAGCACGAAAATTACTGGGTTGATCACAACATTAATATTATTGGTGTAGATATTGACGCCGTTGATATCACCGAAGACCGCCAGCAATTTCGAGACCTGATGGACGAAATAGGAATTCCTCAGTGCCGGAGTCGCGCCGCCGAATCAGTACTCGAAGCTAAAGAAATTACAGAAGAACTCGGTGGACTTCCGATTGTTATACGTCCCTCTTTTACGATGGGCGGCGCCGGCGGCGGCATCGTCTGGTCGCAAGATGAATTTGAACGCAAAGTGTTACGCGGACTGGAAATGAGTCCCGTGCACCGCGTGCTGATTGAAGAATCAATTTTTGGATGGAAAGAATATGAACTTGAGCTGCTGCGCGACCCCAATGACAACGTGGTCATCATTTGTACGGTCGAAAACATTGATCCGATGGGCATCCACACCGGTGACTCGGTGACGGTTGCCCCTTCCCAGACGCTTACCGATAAACAATTCCAGATGTTGCGGGATGCGGCGATCAAGATGATGCGATCGATCGGAACGTTTGCCGGGGGCTGCAATGTGCAGTTCGCCGTTGAACCGGGATCTGATCGCTTCGTGGCTATCGAGATTAACCCGCGCGTGAGTCGATCCTCGGCTCTGGCCTCAAAAGCTACCGGCTACCCAATTGCTAAAATTGCGACCAAGCTTGCCGTGGGATACAGCCTGGATGAGTTGCCCAACCCGATCACCGGTAACACATCCGCATGCTTTGAACCTTCTATCGATTATGTAATTGTAAAAGCACCACGCTTCAATTTCGAGAAATTTCCCAATGTGGATGAAGAACTGACAACCCAGATGAAAGCGGTGGGCGAAGTCATGTCGATCGGGCGAAACTTCCCCGAAGCACTGAACAAAGCCTGGCAATCACTAGAGATCGGCCGGGCCGGATTAGGCGCCGACGGCTACGAAGAACTGGACCGCAAGCATGTTCGCGAACGCCTGAAGAAGCCGTATTGGGATCGCATGCTTAACATCCGAAATGCCTTTAAGCTGGGAGCTTCGGTTGAAGAAATCGCTGATATCACCAAAGTTGATCCGTGGTTCCTGCAGCAAATTCGGTATATGGTTTCACTGGAAAATCGAACGGAAGGGCAGAACCTCAAAGACATCACCAAAGATGATTTTTATGAGCTCAAACAGGCCGGGTTCTCGGATGAACAGATTGCCTGGATGCTCAGCCAGAGCAACGGCAAGGTTACCGAAAATGAAGTGCGCGAACGACGTAAAGAGCTGAACCTGAAACCGACGTTTAAAGTGGTAGATACCTGTGCAGCCGAGTTTCCTGCCGAGACTCCTTACTTTTATTCTGCTTACGAAGGAGAAAATGAGAGCGAGATATCAGATAACAAGAAAGTAATGATCCTGGGAAGCGGCCCAAATAGAATTGGACAGGGCATTGAGTTTGACTATTCCTGCACCCATGCCGTCAAAGCCGCACAGGATATGGGATATGAAGCTATCATGGTAAACTGTAATCCCGAGACCGTATCAACAGACTTCGATATAGCCGACAAACTTTATTTTGAACCCGTGTTCTGGGAACGTGTGCTTGATATTTATGAGCACGAACAACCTGAAGGCGTTATCCTGCAGGTAGGCGGACAGACGGCCTTAAAGCTGGGGAAACGGTTTGTGGAGGAAGGAATCAAGATTTTCGGTACCCCTTTTGAGATGATTGATTTTGCCGAGGACCGAGGATCATTTTCCAAATTCCTGAAGAAATTAGATATCCCCTTCCCTTCGTATGGAACGGCAAAAGATGTTGATGGAGCCCTTGAAATCGCTAACAGGATCGGTTATCCGGTACTCATTCGTCCCAGTTACGTACTCGGCGGGCAGGGCATGCGGATTGCCGTAAAACAAGAAGAGCTTGTTCATTACACCAAGCGCGTGCTGGCCACCCATCCGGAAAACGACTTCCTGATCGACAAGTTCCTAGAACGAGCGATAGAGGTTGATGTGGATGCAGTCTATGACGGAGAGCAGCTCCATATTGCCGGCATCATGCAACATATCGAACCGGCAGGTGTTCACTCAGGTGATTCGACAGCCGTAATTCCAACTTACTCGCTCAGCGACACTGCAATTGCAAAAATTAAAGGGTATCAGGAGAAAATTGCCTCCAATATGGGTATTGTTGGATTCCTGAATGTTCAATACGCTGTACAGGGTGATAAAGTCTTCGTGCTGGAAGCAAACCCGAGATCTACTCGTACAATTCCCTTCCTGGCTAAGGCAACCGGACGACCCGAAGCCCAGATTGCCGTTAAAGTGATGTTGGGGGCCAAACTGAAGGATTTCCCCAAAAAAGATCTGACCTCTACTCTCACGAAATGGGCCGTCAAAGAACCGGTCTTCCCCTTTGACAAATTTCCGGAAGTGAAAAAGGAATTGGGACCGGAGATGAAATCCACCGGCGAAACAATTTACTTTATGGAGGATTTCAACGACGAGCACTTTAAGACTCCTTACGAATTCAAGAGCCTGTATCTGAGTAAATAAGGATGGTATATTTTATTAAAACATAAAAATACAGAAAATCTTTGGTGTCTTTATCTACAGTGCGATAGAAGTTGATTCTGTTCCTGGAACTAGATATCCGGAATTGGCACTTGAATTTCAAAAGATAAGCATCAATTATAAACGTGAGATTTCAACGCTTTCAATGCCAAAATCAATTCAGGTATCAATTTTGGAGATAACAAGCTGAAATTTAAATGATTTATAAACAGTAATTTTTAATTCAGTTGTTAATCCGGTTGACCGGATTAATCAAATTTTTAAGCGATAAATGATCAAAGAAGCAAAGAAAAAATTAAATAATGTTTTTGGATATGAAAGTTTCCGTCCCCTGCAAGAAGAAGTCATTTCACAAGTATTAAACAAAGAAGATGCTTTGGTCATCATGCCTACAGGCGGCGGGAAGTCCCTTTGCTACCAAATTCCTGCGCTCATTTTTGACGGCCTCACCATTGTGGTTTCCCCACTTATCTCTTTGATGAAGGACCAGGTCGAGCAACTTCGCCAGTATGATATCCCCGCGATTTACCTCAACAGTTCTCTCACTCCCGATGAGTATCAGCGGAATGTGGCCAAGTTGAAGCGCAAAGAAGTGAAAATGTTGTATTTGGCTCCGGAGACATTGTTGATGGATGACACGCGAGAGTTACTGGCCGACCAGAATGTAAAACTGTTTACTATCGATGAAGCACATTGTATTTCCGAGTGGGGACACGATTTTCGTCCCGAGTACCGGCAGCTAACCGAAGTTCGTAAAGATTTTCCCGACTCTACCTGCCTTGCACTTACTGCCACTGCAACCCCTCGGGTTCGAGAGGATATCAAATCCATCCTGAAAATGGACGACTCGGAAACCTTTTTGGCCAGCTTTGATCGGAAAAACCTATTCTTGAAAGTGGCTGACAAAGACGATCCGCTCGAACAAACTCTGGACTTCCTTTATACCCGAAAAAAACAGTCGGGCATTATTTACTGTTTTTCGCGCAAGCAGGTAGAAGAACTTTATGTCGAGTTGAAAAATGAAGGCCATTCGGTAAAACCCTATCATGCGGGACTTTCAAAAAGTATTCGATCACGAAACCAGGAAGCTTTTATCCGTGATGATATCTCAATCATTGTTGCCACTATAGCCTTTGGGATGGGCATTGACAAACCCAACGTGCGCTTTATCGTGCATTATGATATGCCCAAGAATATCGAATCGTATTACCAGCAAATCGGTCGCGCCGGCCGCGACGGCCTGCGATCGGATTGCCTGTTGCTATACAGCCGTTCCGACAAGCAAAAAATCCAATATTTTATCAATCAAAAAGAAGGCAAGGAAAAAGAAGTTGCCGAACAGCATCTTAAAGATTTGATGAGCTTTTTGGAAACGGACAAATGCCGGCGCATTCCGTTGATGGAGTACTTTGGCGAAACTTACCCTCACGATGAATGCGGAATGTGCGATAACTGTCTCTCACTGGATGCTGAAGTTGAAGATCTGACGGTCCAGGCGCAGAAATTTCTTTCGTGCATCGTACGTACCGAAGAAACCTATGATGCCTACTACATTGCGGATATCCTGCGTGGATCCAACTCCGAAAAAATAACTGAAAACGGTCACGATGAGCTTTCAACTTATAATATTGGCAATGAGTGGTCTAAAGAGCAATGGATTTTGCTCGGTCGGATGCTTGCAAAACAAGGATATCTGAGCCGGGAAGAAAATCATGGTGCTCTTCACCTGGAAGACCAAGCTAAGGCCGTGCTTGACGGGCAGGAAAATGTCTTCGGCGCCCTGGACCGTTCGGATACCGTAGTCAGTGATGAAGCGATTGATCGTACGACTTCGGATGTAGAAAACAACTATGATAGAGATCTTTTCGAGCTTCTTCGGTCCAAACGAAAAGAGATGGCTGACGAGCAGGAAGTTCCCCCCTACACGATTTTCCCGGATACCACGCTGATGGAAATGTCTTATTACTTCCCTCAATCCATAGAAAACCTGTTGCCCATTTATGGTGTAGGTTCTGTGAAGCAGAAAAAATACGGAGATACCTTTTTAAAAATTATCGAAGAGTATTGCGAGGAAAATAATATTGAGGAACAGCAAAAAACGCTCGAAAAAAAGAAGAAGAAACAGCAGAGCAGCGAAAAATATGAACGTATAGGACAGGATTTCAACAATGGCAAGTCTATTGAGCATCTCTGTGAAGAACACGGAGTAAAACAGGTTACCATCCTCAAACACCTGAAGACATATCTCAAAGAAGGCAATGACCTCCGAACAGAAGGGCTGGCGGCAGCTTCATCGCTCTCCATGCGTAAACAGGATGAAGTATTGGAAGTAATGAAAGAACTCAACACCAATGTCCTTCGTCCTGTTTACGATAAGCTTAACAAAACAGTCGGGTATAATGAGTTGCGCGTAATGCAGCTGTACTATATGGCACAAAATTAATCTATCCTGCTTTCAATATTTAATGGCGCAAGTACCCGCTTGTGCCATTTTTTATCGGGTAATACTTGTGGCTTAAACAAACCAGCCCCGATTGCCGTCGGGGTTCAGCATGTCATACCTCGCTTCCGGTATTCTATTTTATACATGTACCTCACTCATCATAAAACTAGAAAATAAATCTGAAGAAATTTCATGCCTGCCAATAAAATAGCGCTGTTTATATCACATCTGAAAGGATCTTTTCTTATCATTATATGTATCAAAAGAAAATGAAATTTGATTTACCTTTATGAGTTCAAAAAATATCGTGGTGGCATTTGGCGGCATATCCCCGGAGCATGAAGTATCGGTACTTACCGCTATGCAGGCGATTTCTTCGCTTAAGGAGACGGATTACAATATTATTCCTCTCTATATCACAAAATCCGGACGCTGGCTAACCGGACCCCCTCTGCTTGATCTTGAAAACTACCAGGATTTAAACGATCTACAGCAGAAGGCAACTCGCTGTACATTCTCTCATAATGATTTGGGGAAACCGGTGCTGTTAGAAACCGAAAAAAAGGGATTATTCGGTTCCCCCGGAAGTTATCCCATCCACGCACTTATAGCGGCTTTTCACGGCTCAGAAGGAGAAAACGGGGCATTCCAGGGGACCTGCGAGATGTATAACATTCCGTATTCCGGAAGCGGTGTTTTAGCCTCCAGCCTTGGCATGGACAAAGTAAAAGCCAAAGAACTCTGTCGTTCCCATGATATTCCCGTTGTTGATGATTTCGATTTTTTTGAAAGTAATTGGATCGAAGATCAGGAAGCTATTCTTAAACAGGCAGCTCAGCTGGGATATCCTCTTATTCTGAAACCGGTAAGCTTGGGCAGCAGTATTGGCGTGGCACGCGCTCAAAATAAAGAAGAACTCATTGAAGCAATTGAAACGGCCTTCCGGTATGACAACAATCTTTTGATTGAGAAGGCCGTTACCCCACTGATGGAAATCAACTGCTCAATATTGGGAACACCCGAGGAGATGCAAGCCAGTGTGTGTGAACGTCCGCTTGGCAAAGAAGAAACCCTCTCTTTTGAGGATAAATACCAATCTGATGGCGGAGGCGAAAAAGGGATGGCTTCTGCAGATCGAATAATCCCGGCCGATATCTCTGATGAGCTGGCCAAAAGTATTCAATCCCTGTCAAAAAATATTTTTAAGGTATTTCGTGCCAGCGGACTGGCTCGCCTCGATTTTCTGGTCAATGAGGATACAAATAAATTTTATTTCAACGAGATAAATACAATTCCGGGATCTTTTTCATTTTATCTTTGGGAAGAAAACGGAATGAATATGCGTGAATTAATGCTAAAATTAATTGAGATAGCTATTGAACGACATCAGCAAAAAATTGGACGTATTCGATCGTACGACACAAACTTATTGAATGAAAAGGCTGTAAAAGGTATCAAAGGATTGAAGGGCACGAAAAATCAATCTGAGAGCTAATTTATTTAACGACAAGAACCAACAACTATGAAATCATTATTTAATCATCAGAACCTACTGATATTTTTTGTAGCGCTCCTGCTTGCTGCAGGATGTAAAGGGCCCGAAACAGTAGTCGTAAATCAGAGTCCGACGGAAATGACCCCGGCAGATACAACAGTTTCTGCAACTGCAAGCAACCAAGCCAGCTTTCGAAAATTGGCAATTGGAGAGTTTAATCCTATTAAAACCCTTGATCCGCTATACGCCGATAATGCCGCTGCCATGCGAGCCGTACAATTGGTTTATGAGGGACTTGTTCGTTTTAATGCCGATGGATCTATTGTACCCGGCCTTGCTAAAGATTGGTCGGTCAGTCAGGATTCTCTGCAATACACGTTTCATCTGCGGACGAATATTTATTACCAGGATAGTCAGGTTTTTAGCACTGGTACCGGTCGCAAGATGACGTCCGGCGATGTAAAAAATGACTTTGAACGGATGACGCATGCAGATGTACCTCCACAAGCGGCCCACATGTTTATGGCAATCGAGGATTTTGAGCCCTATTATCTGGAACAACATTATGTCTATAATCCCCAAAACCGCAGGCTGAAAGATATTTCCGGAATTCAGACGCCGAATGACTCGACCGTCGTATTTCAGCTTGTCAATCATGACCCGAAATTTATTAAAAAGCTGGCTACACCCTATGCAGTGATCTATCCCCGGGAAGCCGTTGGGAATAATCTCGCTTCATTCACCCCGGTTGGTGCCGGTCCCTTTAATTTTTCGCAATTAGCTTCGGATTCTACACTCATCTTTTCCAAATTTCAGAACTACTATGACGCCAGTGATATAAATCTGAATCGGATTGATATCATTACAAATACATCCGAAAGCCAACTATTTCGATCTATGAGCGAAGGTAATATTTACGTGCTGCCTCAATTGGGACCTCAGCTGTTTAAAAGTATCCTAAGCAGCAACGGCAGTTTGATATCCTCTTATGCCAATCGCTATAATCTGAAACGACCGGCGGGTTCCACCCAATATGTGCTTCGTTATAATCCACAAAGTCATTTGACGCTTTCGGAAGCTCGCAAAGTGGCAAGCCTTATTCCTTCAGCTACAGATACCGGTTCGTACTTCAACAAATTTCCCGATGCGTATGTGACCATGCAATCCCAGTCGGATTCGTTACAGGAAAAAAGCACAATCTCATTGGTGAATAATGAAATTTATGCCGCCTATTCCGACGATCCTTTTGTGCGCACATTCCTGGGGAATTTGGCAAAGACGCTGATTAAATATAAAACTACTTTCCAGATGATGGACATCAGAACGCCCACACGAAACACCGGGCTGTTTGTCACAGAAGATCAGCCGCTAATCCCGAACCAACAATGGGACAGTTATCAGCCGTTATTCCGATTTAGTGTGAAACAAGTAGCTTTACAGCGCTCCGAAATTAAAGGGTTGGAATGGAATCAATATCCTTGGTGGTTTAATCCACGCGGCGTGACCCTTCCGGCTGAGGAAAATTTAAACTAGACTTATGAAATTTGCCGTCATAGCAAATCCTCAGAAGTATTCCGTTAAAGAACCTTTTAAAGAGCTTCTCAAATGGTCGGATAAGCATGAGGTGCAGGTAATTTTTTATGAAGACCTGCAAGAATTGTATAACGGTGAAAATCATCCTTCGGCAGTAGTTGTTGAGGATGAAAAATCAGCTATTGATCAAGCGGATATTATCATCGCACTCGGAGGCGATGGCACCATGCTCTACACCGCCCGGCTGATGAAAAATATCCAGAAGCCGATCCTGGGAGTCAACAGTGGGCGGCTTGGATTCATGGCCTATACTCAAAAAGAGAATTTGGCCCAAGCTTTGCAATACCTGATAGAGGGTAAATACCGCATTGACAAACGATATCTGCTGGAGGCCGAAGACAATCAGGGACACATTTATCATGCATTGAATGAATTCCTGTTTTCAAAGAAGGATTCTACCTCGATGGTGAATGTGAGCGCCGAGTATGACAACATGTTTATCAACGATTATTGGGCGGATGGTCTGATCATTGCTTCTCCTACGGGATCGACAGCTTATAATTTATCATCCAGCGGGCCAATTGTGATGCCCAATACTGATGTAATGGTATTGACGCCCATTAATCCGCATACATTAACGACCCGCCCGTTGGTTTTACCGTCGAACAAATCGCTTAAAATTACAATAAAAAGGCAGGAGCATGAAGTACTATTTTCATACGACGGACTAATTTACGAAATCAAATCTTATCCATTTGAAGTGAATATCAAGCGTTCGAATTTCACGATCGACCTGATCGAACTTCCCAACCAGAGTTATTTTGATACCTTGCGCCATAAGTTAATGTGGGGCATGGATTCGCGAAATAGTACTTAGGGACTGAATTTTGGATGTTGGAAGTCAGAAATTGGATCCTTCATTAGCCAAACTAACATCAAGAGATTTTAATATGATACAATCATACCAAGACCTCGATGTCTATAAACGTTCATATAAATTAGCCATGGATATATTTTGGAAATGCCAAGATTTTCCTCAAAAAGAACGTTACTCACTTACCTCTCAAATTATCAGATCATCTCGATCTATCAGTGCAAATATCACTGAGGGCTGGGCCAAAAGGAAATATGAAAATCAATTCAAACTGCATTTAATACATTCGCTTGGATCAAATGCAGAAACCGAAAACTGGATTCATTTTGCAAATGATTGCGGATATCTGACAAAAAAAGAGGCCGAAGGTTTTATAAATCGAATTGAAGTTATCGGTAAAATGTTAACTAAACTTCATCAAAACTGGCAAACTTACTAAGAAGGCGAAAGGATTACGTCAATCTTCCAATATCAGACTTCCAGCTTCTATATTCTTGCTTCACATTTATACTTTCAGCTTTCAAATGATTATCTTCTAAACCAAAATTTTAATTAAATTATTAGTTCTCATGAAAGTATCAGTAGTCGGTGCCGGCGGAAATGTCGGTTCCACCGTATCGTTGGCAATAGCACAACGCGATTTCGCCCAGGAAGTAGTAATGGTCGACATCGTGCAAGAGAAAAATGGTGACAAAATTTATCCTTCCAAAGGTCGCGCGCTTGACCAGTGGGAATCGTCTCCCATTCATCAATTTGATACCAAACTGACCGGGACGGTTGATTATAAAGATACCGCCGGGTCGGATGTGTGCGTGATTACGGCCGGTGTACCGCGTCGTCCCGGGATGAGTCGTGACGATCTGCTCGAGACTAATGCCAAAATTGTTAAGGGCGTCGTAGAAAAGCTAGTTAAACATTCTCCGGATACTATTTTGATTGTAGTTTCAAATCCACTCGACGTGATGGCGCAAGTTGCCCTTGAAACCAGCGGATTTGACTCCCATCGCGTAATGGGGATGGCCGGCGTGCTTGATACGGCTCGCTTTCGCTCTTTCCTTGCCGAAGAGATTGAAGTATCTCCTAAAGACATTCAGGCACTGCTACTTGGCGGCCATGGTGACACCATGGTACCTCTTCCCCGATTCACCACGATCGCAGGGATGCCTGTCACTGATTTTATTGATGAAGAAAAGCTGGAAGAAATCGTTGAACGCACCAAGGGAGGCGGAGGCGAACTTGTTAATATGATGGGTACCTCCGGCTGGTATGCACCCGGCGCTGCAGCCGCACAGATGGTCGAAGCAATCATGCTCGATCAAAATCGCATCTTTCCCTGTGCAGCTCACTTAAACGGCGAATATGGGCAGAAAGACCTGTTTTTAGGCGTTCCGGTTAAACTTGGAAAGACTGGAATTAAGCAAATAATTGAGGTTGACTTAAACGAAGAAGAACAACAACTTTTAAATACATCAGCCGATCATGTGCACTCTGTGCTTGATGAGTTCCGCAAGCTGATGGACAAATAAATCGCAATTAATTGAAGACGTAAGGCTTCTTCACTACTTGCATTTGAGAAAGGCTCCGAAGACCATATCGGAGCCTTTTTCTGTTTTATGGATTTTGTACCTGCTGCCTATCAAAAAACTAGCTTTAAGGGAGCTTTGCTCTCGTTCAATTTGGCTCGGAAACGCAACTTCATCATATCTTAACGTGCGTTCAATAGAACTTTAGGGACTTAAAATTTCG
>DATFLI010000007.1:0-4232 GCA_035267805.1 Balneolaceae bacterium
CTTTCGGGGTAACCCGGAGATATAAAAGCTTTTTTGTTCATCTCCTGGTCGCCCTTGTTGTTTTCAGTTTTCATACAGTGATACAAAGTCTGGCCGTAAGCTGGTTCTATCACGAGCCCCTGACCTGGTCTTACCTGTGGCTGGATTTTCGCGGCTTCATCGACATGCGACTTATGCTCTACATCGGGCTGTTACTGGGCATTTATGCCATCGATTTGCAGCGAAAGAATCGCGAAATACAGCTGAAAGAACCGCGATTAAAAGCTCAATTAAATAATGCCAAATACCGGGCGCTCCTCAATCAGATTCAGCCCGATTTTCTAATCGACAGTATCTCTTCTATTGAACGAAATTTGCCGGATGATCCTAGAAAGGCCGAACATATCCTCATTGACCTGAGTGACTTGCTTCGTATTATGCTCCGGAATATCGACCGGGAAGAAGTATCCATCCAGAAAGACCTGGAATCATTTCAACTGTACGTAAGCATTCTTCAAAACCGGTTTGACTCCGATATCCAAAAGAAAACGAATATAGATCCAAACTGCTATGACGCTCGCATTCCTTCGTTCTTGATTCTTATTCCCTTTATCGAAAAGGTGGTTGAAAATGCTTCCCGCGACCATCACACCATCAGCAGTATCAGCTATGAAGCCCGTCGGGAGGGCGATGAAGTTCATCTGGAATCGACGATCGACGGTATACCGCAGGGGGATGCGGAAATTTTGGATGCTACGCAACAAAAAAAGTTGACCGACATTTCAAAACGATTGAAAAATAAGTTTGGCCGAGCAGTAGAATTAATAGCCCAAAAACAAGATTCACAGCTTTTGATTCAGCTGATGATTCCCTATTCCGACACTTCGCCATCTCTACAAATGGAGATGGGGTTCGCTGATAACCTGAGTCGTCCAAACGGGTTTACAGAATGAACCGGATTTTAGCGCTATATCATAAAACAAAAACAACCCGCCTGTTCATTGCGCTTGGCATCGTATGCTGGTTGTTTCTGTTTATGACGACCGTCAGCAGAACCTACGCTTATTATCTACACGAAAATATGGAAATGGATTTGGCTTTCATTCTGATGCGTGCCCTGTTGATCTGGGGTATTCCCCTGTTTTTCATTCCCATCTTTATTAAACTTGCAAGAAAATTTCCCATCGACGGTGCCTTGAGTTATCGAAACGGATTTATTCATTTCGGTATGAGCCTGGCATTTGTGCCTATTCATGCGGCTCTTTATCGAACCATCATGCTGATCCGCTATTTCCTGCTTCATCCCAAAGAAATTCAATTAGGCTGGGCTTATTTCTTTGAACCTTTTATGACTATCATGACCTGGCTGGTGATTATCGGGCCGCTTGGTTACTGGCTCACGGTTGGCGCCTGGCATTTTAAAATGTATTACGATCAATTCAGGGAACGACAGCTGCGAAACACCCGGCTGGAATCCGAGCTGTCGTCCATTCGGTTGCAGGTTCTAAAAATACAGCTTCATCCCCATTTTCTGTTCAATACGCTGCACAACATCAATAGCCTGATGTATGAGGATGCCAACAAGGCCAAGCAAATGCTTTCGTTACTTAAACAATTCTTACAAATTTCACTCACCAAAATGGACCGGCAACTGCTTCCGTTGAGTGATGAGCTGGAATTCACTGAAATATACCTGCAGATTATTCAAACAAGATTCAGCGACCGGCTTACCATCAAGAGAGCCATCGAAAGAGATACCCTTTCGGTGCGGGTGCCGGGACTGGTACTGCAACCTTTGGTGGAAAATGCAGTACGACACGGTATCTCCAAAAAGATAAGACCCGGAATTATTAAAATTATATCGAGACGAAATGGTGATATGTATCAATTGATCGTGGAGGACAACGGACCCGGCCTGCCTGAAAAGCATGAACATGGCGTGGGCCTGAATAATATCCGCCAGCGGCTGGAGCAGTTATATACCCACTATCGTTTTGATTTAGAACGCTCTGAACTGGGCGGACTCAAAGTGGTCATAGAAATACCATATCAATCGGAGCAAGATCCCATCCCAATAGAACAATAATGACTATGGAAACAATAAAAACTATTATCGTAGATGATGAACCGCTGGCATGCAAGCGAATGGGTAATCTTTTAAAAGAGGATGCTGACGTTGAGATCATAGACATTTGTAAAAATGGCAAGGAAGCAATCGAATCGATTAATGAGAACAAGCCTGCCCTCGTCTTCCTGGATATACAAATGCCCGAGGTGGATGGTTTCGACGTTATCAAAAATATAAATCCCGATCCCACGCCGGTCATTGTGTTTGTTACGGCTTATGATGAATACGCAGTACGTGCATTTGAAGTGAATGCATTCGACTACCTGCTCAAACCTTTTAAACCCGAACGCTTGGAAGATGCGCTGCAGCGAGCTAAAAAGGTGATACGGGATACCCCGGAAAATGTGCTAAACGAAAAAATCAGGGACTTGATTGATACGCTTAAAGAATCAGATCATCATATCAAACGACTTATGGTCAAATCATCGGGTCAGTACTTTTTTCTAAAAGTGAACGATATCGAATGGATTGAGGCGGCCGGCAATTATGTACGTATCCATTCCGACCACAAGAAATATCTTATCAGGAATACAATGGTCAATATGGCAAAAAAGCTGGATCCCAAATCCTTTTACCGCATTCATCGATCGTCTATTGTCAACATTAACAAGGTGAAAAGTATGGAAAAATGGTTCCACGGGGATTACAAAGTGAAAATGCAGAGTGGTGAAGAATTGACCATGAGCCGAAATTACAAGGAGTTGCTGGAGCGATTTTAATATCTGATCCCAATAAATGCCCGACGCCCCGAGACCCTTGCCGTCTGATTTTGATGGCAACATTATCCGCAGAAAAATTGTTTGCCTTACGGCTTGTGTTTACAGCGTTTGAGGGCTTTGGGCTTTTGTTATATCTTCCAACTTATAGTCTTTTAAAGACTTGTTTATAAAATAATCACATAATCCAACATTATGCGCCAAGAAGAAATCAACAAAGGCAGCCGTTTAATTCAAAACATCATGGGAAGCACGATTAAGATTGAACAGGAAGATGTCAAAGATATTCCCCTGGCGTTTTTGGCTGTTGAGGATATGAAATTTCATGAATCATGGAAGTGGCTAATGCCGGTTGTAATTAAAATTGAGGAAGACCTCGGCTATCCCGTTTTGATTAAAGGTAATTACTGCGAAATCAAAACGGAGGATAATACTTTTGAGAATGAAGCCGACACCAAGCTGAAAGCGGTCTACCAGACGATTGTGGATTTCCTGGACAGCCAATAGCCGTATTTTTTTGGTAAACGCAAAATTTGCTGAATGAATTTTTTGATTTAATGTCTTTTATGAAAAAGTAACTTTACCTATTATTTACAAGGTAGGTTGAGTTATTGATCATTACACCGCTAGCCTTAAAACAAATTATTATGGTCAACTTAGATCTCTCACAATCCGAGCTCGATATCCTAAAAGAAATCCTGGACACGACCATTTCTGATCTCAGGATGGAAATTGCCGATACCGATAAGTACGATCACCGCGAGCTGCTCAAAAAACGAAAACGGGTATTGGAGAAGACCGTAAAAACAATTGAGGAAGCCGATCCCAAAGGCTGAAGTTTTATTCCTATTTATTTATGATCAGCACTACCAAAGCCTTTGACTCGCAAGAGTCGAAGGCTTTTTATTTTTACTAGTAAAGATTACCCATTGAACAAAACCCGATCAGATTTGAGAAAAGGTACAATCTTGGTTGATTTAACAGGCCATCCGGGGATGGCCTGTAGTATGTTCCAAAAGTTATAAATTCAACCAGTAAGAGAACTTGACCAGAAAAATATTGTTGGGATGGGCGTTGATCAGCCTCGGGAATGAGTTACCCAAATCGAAACGCCCGTTCGCCTGGGTATCGGTGCGGCTTTGCGTCCACACAAAATAGATAGTCGACCCGGGACGGTATTCCCACCGTAATATCGCATTACCCCGCAATGACTTATAATTAAAATTAGGATTCCCGAGACTCATTGGGGGAGCCGGGCCCGATCCATCCGGATCGGCGGTATACGTCTGCCGGTCGAATGTAGAACCTTGGTCTTTACCGAATTCCAGGAAACTGAAACTTTTAGGCTGCGACAGTGCCTTATAGGTGCTGAACTTACCAGACGAGATCAACGGCTGTACATACATTTG
>DATFLI010000008.1:0-7430 GCA_035267805.1 Balneolaceae bacterium
AGACTTTCTGATCGTGTGCCCATCCCGTAGACATCCGGTAGCCGGTAACCAAGGTATCGTTCACCATTTTTATATAGGTATCGGTGGGGTTATCCCAGTTGATCGAAAAGCCGAGATCAAGGGAGACGGCCGGTTTGGCATCTTCGGGAAAACGATAGCGATAAAGCCCGGTGCGGGAAGAAGCCGTAAGGTTTACGATGATGCCGTTATCCATTTTCACGCTGTAGTATCCCGGCTCGGCATGCTCGTTTTTATGGGAGTAGGTGCTGTACACGGCGCCTTTGGCGGTATCTGCCTTGGATCCTGTAAATGGCATAAAAGAAAGATCCTCCAAATCTCCGATGCCCGTGCCGCTCAGATGGGTCATACTAAATCCTGCAATTGTGCTATCGGGATAGTGATATCCGGATGAATAATCCCAACCGCCCTTGCCGTTGTCGGGACTCACCTGAACCATTCCAAACGGCACTGTAGCTCCAGGATAAGTGTGCCCGTGCCCCCCGGTGCCAATGAAAGGATCTACATAGGAGATCGGTTTATTACCAGCAATTTTCTGGCCCTGCCGACAAGCACTCATTATCATTAGGAGACCAACA
Source organism: Balneolaceae bacterium (assembly GCA_035267805.1). Taxonomy (GTDB): domain Bacteria; phylum Bacteroidota; class Rhodothermia; order Balneolales; family Balneolaceae; genus Fodinibius. Next base: position 597 of record DATFLI010000008.1, read on the forward strand.
CAACAGTAAAAAATTTTTTTCATTCTAAAATGCCCTATTTAAAGTTCTACTTCCCTGTCATTCGAGCTTTAAAATAGAAGATTAAATTTATTTCCGTAAAATAATGTCGCTCTTTTATACAAAAGTAGATAGGATAAAAGCTTGACCACTTCCGCCAGACGGGATAAATCGAATAAAAAAAGCCATTCCAGGGAATTTTGGAATGGCTTTACATATAATCAGCTAATAACTCTACCCTTCGAGCGGCATCTTTTTAAACCGCAAATCTTCAAATGGTTGACCGTCTTTAAATTTTTCCGGCTCCAGGGTCCTTGCGCGGGGATCCTCGGCATAGGCCTGCTGCCATACCATCCAGCGAGGATACGGGATTCCGATGTCAGAAGCCTCATCCAGCTCTTTGATATCCTCGTCCGTCAGCTCCAGATCTACAGCTTTAATATTGTCTTCCAGGTGATCCAGATTACGAGCAGCAATTAGCACACTGCTGATATTATCCCGCGAAAGTGTCCATGCCAGGGCTGTACGTGCCGGACTTACATCATGACGCTTGCCTACTTCTTTCAGGGTATCTACGATCTCGAAACCCTTATCAATATCAAAGGGAACAAACTGTCCTGCCTCGGCAAAACGTGTTCCTTCGGGCGGCGGATTATCACGATCGTACTTACCAGCCAAGAAGCCACCGGCCAACGGGCTCCAAACAATAATGCCCATATCATGATAATTTGCAAAAGACATAAAATCGTTTTCCAGATCGCGTCCGACTAAACTGTAATACATCTGGGCTGTAATATATTTTTCCAGTCCCAACTTTTCCTGCATTCCCAAAGCGGTAGCCGCCTGCCAGGCCATGTAATTGCTTAAGCCGATATACCGGACTTTGCCCTGTCGGACCAAGTCGTTTAAGGCTCGGAGTGTTTCTTCCAACGGCGTATACGGATCCCAGCTGTGCATCTGGTAAAGATCGATGTAATCGGTCTGCAGGCGCTTGAGGCTGGCCTCCACTTCGCGCATGATATTTACCCGCGTGGCGCCGCTATGATTAATATTGTCATCCATAGGCAGGCGACATTTTGTAGACAGCACGATATCCTCGCGTTTGTCTTTTAAGGCATTGCCCAGAAGCTCTTCGCTTTCCCCCAGACTGTAGACATCCGCCGTATCGATATAATTGATGCCGTGATCCAGCGCAAAGTCAACCATCTCATTCGTCTCTTTCTGTCCCAATCCACCCATTTGCATGGCTTCGCCGAATTGCATGGTACCAAGACCGACTTCACTAACAATTAGTCCGCTGTTACCCAGTTTTCGGTATTTCATTAATGTTCCTCCATTCTTTGTGGTTTCCCTTAGTTAATCTGTTGATTTAACAATTATCTGGAATCTGCGTTCCAGATTTAAACGCGATCTTGCAGAAAAGCGCTTTCTCATCCAAAAAGCAAAAAAACCATCCTGTCTGACTTTATATACCCTCGAAAGGATACAAAATACAGGATGGCTTTCTAATTCTAATCAGATCGGTTAAAACCTATACTTCAAGGTTGCGCCGCCATAGAAAGTGGCTTTATATGGAGCCGGCAGTATGTAACCGTCCCCGAGTGATGAGGCATTTTGGCCTACAAATACGAAATTATAATTAGTACTTCCGCTGAGATTGTTGCTTCCTATGAAAGCATCTACGTCAAAATGATCTCCCAATTCTTTTTGATAACCAACACGAGTACTCAGTAAATTGTATGCTTTTAGATATTGCGCATTATCAAAAGTGATGGGCACTTTATCCATAAATTTGTACTTGGCATGCAGATAGAATCCAGGCTGCGTCCGCATATCCACTCCAAGATTAAACATGTTCGGTGCAACGCCTGCCACAGAATTTCCAGAGAAATCCGCAACCGTTGAATCATTGCCGGCTGCATTCTGTGCATACACCTTGAACTGATCGTAAGTAAAGTTAGAATAAGTATAGCTCATCCATACGTTTAACAGCGAAACGGGCGTTTCAGGTTTATCAATCAGTTTATACCCAAGCGACAACTCCAGTCCTTTATTTTGCTGTTTGCCGGCATTGGTCGTGTATGAAACAGAATTATCATATTGGGTTACCAGCCGGTCTTTTATCACCAGATCAAAAAGTGCCAGCTTATAGGACAACCGATCGTTCATCAAATTACCTTTGGTTCCAATTTCGTATTGGACGCCCCGTTCGGGCTTCAACTCATCGTTCACCGATCCGTCACCGGAGATGATATCGCTGAGCAAAGGAGGCGTTTTGCCACTGCTGATGCTCGCATAAACCGAACTCTTACCATTGAATGATCTCAAGACCGAAATACTGGGGCTGAAGGTAGGATCAAAAGTTTTAGACTGTGTAGAACTGCCTGCGTAGAGTGTTCCGTTGTTCAGCATATCACGAATACCAAACTCATTGAAGTTAAGTACACCGCCAAATGAGACCTGAAAATCGTGGGGCAACGAAAGTTTCCACTTGGTGAAAATGTTATAATTCAAGGCATAATTCTGGTCATCCGTAGGATATTGCGGCTGTGTTGACGGCGTAAAGGGAGGGTGAATAAAGGGCGGTATGAATACACCGTTCACCGCCTCATTTGATTTTTGAATAAATGCTCCGAGCTGACCATTAACACCGACATCCTCAAATTGCTGCTGGTACATAAAGTCAGTCCGCGCACCGAAATTCAGATTATTATGATAGCTGAATCCATGGGCAAAGTTTTGATCCAGCGTATGACCGGTAGCAAATGCCGTGGTTTTATTGCTAAAATGACTGTTAAAGCTATGCACCGAAGTTACTCCGGCCCGAAAGCTTTCTATTTCTACCTTCGAATTATTCGCAACGTAATCATCATTAGATACCGCTTTGCGCGAATAAAAAGCCGTACTGTCGATTTCTCCGGCCAGCTGTTCCTTCGATTTGTTATAACTGAAATAAGCACTGATCATCTGTTTATCCGATACCCTGTAATGGCCGTTCACACTCACATAATTCTTATTGGAAGCATCGTGCGATCTAAAACCGTCATACGATTGATTCCCGTAATTAATCCTTAAATCGGATTTATTGCTTTTCGTCATAACAGCGGTATTGTCTCTGAACAAGCCATAGCTGCCGCCGATAAGTTGCTGCGAAACGGATGTTCCATTCTTTTCCGGACGCTGGGAATGCAGGTTGACTGTCCCGGCTATCTCATTTCCATATAATGGAGAAGGACCCTTGATAACTTCTACACTACCCAAATTGGAGAAATCGATGTCATCCATAATCGTCGTACCGCTGGCATCCGTAACCGGCACATTATTGAGAAAAAGCTGGTAACCCAATCCGTTAAAGTTGGCATTATTACCCGCATTGGGATAATAACCGCGAATGGTGATGCGCTGCCCACCCCACGGAGACCGGGACTGCATTTCTACCCCGGGGAGCGTATTGATGGCGTCATCCAGTCGTAATCCCGACTGTTTGTTGAGGTCGGCCTTGCCAATGGTACCGATAGAGGTTGCTTCTTCTACATCTTCCTGACCGGTAACACTGATCTTTTGCAACGAATAGGAAAGCGGAATAAGCGGGACTTCCAACGGAGAACTACAGTCATGAACGGTCTTTTTAAAGGTACGATATCCAATATGAGATATCGTAACCTGGATACCATCAGAGCATGGAATACTGAAATTTCCCTTGGCATCAGTAATCGTGCCCTTGCCTTTGCCATAAGTTACGTTAGCTTCTTCAATCGGTTGATTCGTCTGAGCATCAAAAACGTGACCTTTCAACACCTGTTGACCAAACACCGGTAAAAACGAAAGTGTCGAAATAATTAATAATAGAAATCTTTTCATGTCGTCATGCTTAATTTTTTTTTGGATGAATTGAGAGTAACTATTTTCCGATCGATACCTCCTTTTCAGGGACCAATAATTTTACCACAAGAGTTGAGTCCCAAGAATAATATTCTTTGTCCTACAGAGGGCTGTAAAGCTATCTGAATCCCAATGGAGCAGGATTCCGGACAAATTTTCGAGAATTAATCAAAATGCTTTGCCTTAGATCGGAAAAATTTAAGCATTACGAGAATTGCGGCGGGTGCGTCAAAGGTGACGAAGACCAGGTTTTGACGTGAAATAGATAACACGAATTCAGATGAGTAAAAGGTCGTATTATGCTTGAATATTCTTGGTATCCTGCAGGAAATAACGAACTCAAAATTCGCTGATAATCTTCCCGTTGCTTTTTCTTTTGGGGATTATTTGTGGTCTGATCCCTGATAAAATTATCAAGTTCTGCCAGAACTTTCGTTTCCTTTTTATCCGGATAACAGTAGTACCACATCGTATCTCCATGTGATTCTTTCCTGATTACATCGTACATCATGCCGGCGTAGCTAAATTCATCCGGATTAGTAAAACGATTCAGAAGATTAGTTTTATCTCCTCGATTTTTCGATATCTTAATAACTTCCAGCTCATTGTTCGACAAATTGGAAAGAAAATGATGCTTGACATCCTGCCGCACCTGCAGCTGCTGAAGCTTAAAGATCACCAGGCAACCTACGGACTGGAAAAAGAATACCAGCAGCAATACTATGGAAACTGTTTTTCGCATATAGCGGCGAAAGATACTAAAAAAATATTGAACCCAATTATCGCATATTTGCTCTTTCTTATATTCTTTTGCTATATGTAATTCAGTTTTGGATGTCTAACCTAAGTTCGATAAAAATTTTTTTCTAAAATGGTTCGACCTCCCTTGTCATATCAGGGCCTTGTTACCCTCCACCATTTCGGCATAAAATCGATGCTGGAGTACTTCCCTAGAGAAGATAAATTTCGTCCCTCCTTGAGGAGGGTGCCTGAATTTCGCAGGATTCGAAATTCGGGCGGGAGGTGTTAATTGCCGGAAATATCACATCGAATTCACATTTATCTAATTTAAAGCCTGTCAGGACGGTTAAATCCTGACGGGTTAAATATATTAACTACTGTCCGCTCGCGTCTTTTCCGGTCGGGTATGCCGGCATATCGGCCGGGGCCTCGGGCAATTTCATGGGATGTTCTTTAATCTTCTTCATCAGATTATCGATGGCCGTATCCAGCTGTGCATCTTTGCCTTCATACACGTCACCGGGAAGGTTATCAACACGGATATCTGGTTCCACCCCGTGATTTTCGAGCACCCAGTCGCCATTCGTTCCATAGATACTGGACTGTGATACAACCAGGTTACCACCGTCAATCAGATGCCAGTCGCGATAATAACCACGAACGCCACCCCATGTTCGGGTACCGATAAGCGGACCGAGTCCATACTTGCGGAAGAAGTAAGGAAAAATATCACCGTCAGAAGCGGAGTAATCGTTGATCAGGGTCGCTTTGTAGCCATGCAATACGGCACCCGGTTCGGTCATTTGAGCCTTCACCCGATTCGTACTCATGCCGACCAATTCACGTCGCAGCCGCTCCAAGACAATGGGATCAATAAATCCGCCGCCATTAAACCGGTCGTCGATAATAAGTCCCTGTTTGTCGAGCTGGGGATAAAATTGATGGATAAATTGGTCCATCCCAAGCCCGCCCATATTCGACAGGTAAATATAGCCGATCTTGCCATCCGACTGCTTATTCACATACTCCCGATTCTGATCAATCCATGAACGCAGGCGTAGCTTCAGTTCATTCTGAATCGGCTTCACCGTAACGGTATGCTTATTCTTTCCATCCGCATTATCGGCGATTGTCAATTCAACCTGTTGACCTACGGTATTCACGAAAAGGCTGTACGGATTGGTATCCGTCCGCAATTCGTGCCCGTTGACCGCCAGCAGATAATCACCCTGAGAGGCATTTACGCCCGGTTCAGTCAGCGGCGATCGGTAATCTTCACGCGAGTTGTCGCCGGGATAGATCTTCTCGAAATAGTAACGACCAGCCTTCTGATCGACGCCAAAATCGACCCCGAGTAAACCAGTATCATTATTTTTGACCTCATAACTCAAATCACCGCCCCAGACGTAAGTGTGAGAATTACTCAACTCGGCAATCATCTCACCAATCAAGTAATTCAGGTCCTCGCGGCAGCCAAGCAGCGGGACAAACTTTTCATAGCGATCGCCGACAGCCTTCCAATCAACACCATTCATTTTCTTGTTATAGAAATTATCCCGGAACAGTCGCCAGGCCTGGTGATACATCTCTGCCCACTCGGCTTGGGGATCTATCTGTTCATTCATATTTGTGAGATCCAGTTTCTCGGCGCCTTCACCGTTCACGGCGGTTGAAGGGATTATGTAATAGCCACCGCCTTCGCCATAAATCAGGGTGCTGGCGTCCGCGCTTATAGCAAATCCGCTGCCCTTCGCAACGACTGCATCTTTCTTCTTTTCCATATCAAAAGCATGAATCGCTCGCTCACCGCTATTCGGCAACGGTCCCTCAATCATAGACAACGGACTCGTTTGATAATAAACGTGATCTTTGGCAACCTGCAAATTGCCATAACTTCCCGGATCAACCGGCAGCGGCACAACCCGACTCATCAATCCATCCATATCAATAGAAACCGGAGTGCTAGATTTCGTTTCCGTTTTTTGATCATTCTTCTTCTCTTCTTTGGGAATTCCCTCATCCGATTCCGGAGCAAAAGGTGATGGCGTATCCTTTTGTAGGGTAGCCACATAAATCCCGTCCATCTTGAGGTTGGCGATATTGAATTCCGTCTCGCTGAATGTGGGATTTTCGTGCCGCTGCGACAGGAAGTAGAAATACTTCCCATCCGGGCCGAAAACCGGCTCGCGATCCGAATTCATACCATCACTGACT
>DATFLI010000009.1:0-3143 GCA_035267805.1 Balneolaceae bacterium
ACGATTTTGCACCGGAGCTTCACTTTTTGGCTCTCCGCCATCGGGGAAAAAGAATGTACCGTTTGGGCCACCAATTTTTGCAGATCAACCTGCTGCCTATTCAGCGTAATCCGGCCGGCATCCACTTTCGATAGATCCAACAATTGATTGATCATCTCAAGCAACTGCTTGCTATTATTGTACATCAGCCGAAATGTGGAGATGCTAACCTTCCGTTTTTGCTGGTCTTTATGATCCCCAATCATATCTTTCAATGGCCCCAGAATTAATGTCAACGGAGTGCGAAACTCGTGGCTAATGTTGGCAAAAAAGCGATCTTTAAGCTTTTCATGTTCCAGGATCTTTTGCGCCTGGCGATCGGATTTTCGCTTCATCTTTTCCAGGGTATCAGCCCGCTCTTCAAGCTGCTTGCTGAGCTGCTGCGCCCGGTGCCGGGCCCGAAATTGATCATACCTGTTGAGATAAAGCTGCGAAGACATACCGGTTAACAGAATGGCAACCAACGACAAGTATATCATCTGTTCTGAGAGTAATTCAATAGCATTCCAGCCCAAGAATATCGGTACCCAGTGTACCGCGAGTATTGAGGTGACAATCACTATGAAACTGATTACAGCGGTATGCCAACCTTTATAAGGGATGGTCCCTACTGCCAAGATAAGGGCAAGGCTGATATATGCCGGCCCAACCGATAAATCGCGATGGGCGATATCATCCAACAGCATCGCCAGGCTCGCGACCCAAACCAAGAAAAAGATGAGCAGCCGGGCATTAAATAGGGAAAAGGAGAATCTTGAACAAAAAATACTGCCCAGACACAGGACAATGACAATACATTTATCGAAGAGCACAAACTCGGTACCCGGATCAATTCCGGAGTAACTCCATACGATTGTTTTTCCAATTGATATATAGGCGCCCACATAAATTATTACCACTATAGCGCCAAGTAATCCTGCAATGAACATGCCACGCTGCGATAATTCGGTAAGCATCGTTTTAAAACCCGGCTCCTCTTCATAAGGCCCGATGGCAAGAAACCGTTTAATCGATATGCGATGCTGCCGGTCGGTCATCAGCTTGCATTAAATTTGTATTTAGAAATAAAATCGCAAGCAAATGGGAGGTGCTATGAATGATTAGCTAACTATAATAATATGGGGTCAAAATTTAGTAAAAACAACTATTTATGATAAAATCATATATAGAGCATTGACTTTAAGAACTAAGATATATCACTATGGCACAAAAGAATACAAAACAAAAAGTAGTATTTTTTCCCGGGAATATTATATTACTAATATATTTGTTGCCAAGCTTATATTAAACAATGGGTTATTTGTATAATAATTAGGGGGGGGGATTCAGTATCAAAAAAAATAAAATATTTAATAATCATAGAACTGGCTCTGTAATATCCAGTCAATTCGTTAGGTATTGCGCTGCTTTAACATAAAAATCTTGAGTTCCATAACGACAGCATTTCCTAAATAGAAAAGACACATCACCATAAAGGCATAAAATAAAAATTCTTTATAAAAACAGTCACCTGAGTGGATAAAAATTACTTGGATGCCACTCTGTAATTATACGGCCAAAAATGAATAACGACCTTCAAGCTATATTGACAGTTGTCGAACGCCTTAACTCGTTGGACGAAGAGGATAGAAGTGTCATCATTAATGCAGTAAAAAGTGCCGATAAGAAACTGTCTGCTACCGAATCTAAGCTGCAAGAGACTGAAAAAAGTAATCGGGAAACTAAAATACGGCTTGAAGAAGCAACTGAAGAATTAGAACATAAACGAAAAGCTGTTAAAGAATCCCGCGCACAACTTCAACAATCTTATAAAAAGCTGGAAGCGGTACAAGAACAATTAGTACAGCAAGAGAAACTCGCTTCTCTCGGTCAGTTAACAGCTGGCATTGCACATGAGATTAAGAATCCGCTGAACTTTGTGAATAATTTTTCGGATCTCAGTTTAGAATTGATAGAAGAAACTAAGGAAGAGCTTTCAACAGTCAGCGATCAACTTTCCGCGGTAAACCGGGAGAAAGTTGATGAGGCGCTGGCAGTTCTAAATGACATCGAGATGAATCTCAAAAAGATTCACGAGCACGGGTCTCGGGCAGATTCTATTGTAAAATCCATGCTCGAGCACAGCCGGAGTGGTTCTGGCAAAATGGACCCGACCGATTTAAATAACCTTGTCAAAGAGTTCGTGAATCTCACATTTCACGGAATGCGGGCCGGCAAAGAGCCTATCAATGTAGATCTCATTTATGAACTGGATGAAACTATTAGCGATGTGCCGTTGGTGGCCGAGGATTTTTCTCGGGTGATTGTGAATCTGTGCAATAATGCGTTTGATGCGATGAGGGAGAAACTGAATTCTGAATCCAGAATTCAGAATTCAGTAGAATACAAACCTAAACTTATGATTCGAACTCGTTGCGAGAATTTAGAGATCATCCTCGAAATCGAAGACAACGGGCCAGGCATTCCGGATGGAATTATCGACAAAATCATGCAGCCCTTCTTTACCACCAAAAAAGGGACTCAGGGCACCGGGCTTGGGTTAAGTATTACGAACGATATAATTAAAGCACACGGCGGGCGATTAGAGCTAAAAAGCTCGACCGGGATTGGAACCATCTTTGCAATTAAGTTGGGAGCATGAGGTCAGATTGAAAACAAAAAAATCAAAAGCATTGGAAGATTGGAAATGGGAAAAAGAGAAGCTTCAGAAGCTCGTCGATCAGCAGAAGGCCGATCTTAAAAGCAAAACCCGGGAGCTAGAAATTGAAGCGGCCATAGAACGGGTTCGCGCACGAACAATGGCTATGAAGCGCAGTGATGAATTGGTAGAAACCTCGCAGCTTTTGGATCAGCAGGTGCGATCTTTAGGGATTGAAACATGGGGTTGTGCTTTCCATATTTATGGTAAAGATGATGGGTCGGCGAATGGAATCTGGGACCGGGAATGGTTCAGCTCTGAACAGGGAATTCTAACACCATATAAAACCCCGAGAGAGAAATTTTTCAAACAATATTATGAGAAAGGTAAAGATGGGGATGCACTTTATATCGAGGAAATAGGAGAAAATGATATTGAAGCACATTATGAATACCTAAAATCACTT
>DATFLI010000010.1:0-11388 GCA_035267805.1 Balneolaceae bacterium
TCTTGCACTGCCCTAGTAGGTTTTTGTTTCCGGGCAACGATTCCCCCCCCAGTCAAGTCAAAACGTTTAAAGTAAACTATGGGTGTAATTTTATTATATCGGGATCAGCTATTATCATAATCAGTCAAATAATCTAAATAAACTGCAGCGATGACGTAACTTACCGTTATTTAGTACGTCAAAGCCTAACAAACTACGTAATTCAAAAAATGTTCAGTGAAAAAGAAAACAGTAAGGACACTCTGGGTCGACTATTTACGGTCTGCACTCACCGTTTTAGTAGTGGCACATCATTCTTCATTGGCCTATACCACCTTTGCCCACTTCGATAAATCTGCGTATATAAATTCAACCCATCCAGTTGTGGATGCCAGCAGTTGGATCGGCCTTGACATCTTCGAAAATTTCAACGACATATTCTTTATGTCACTGATGTTCCTAATCGGCGGCTTGTTCCTCATCCGAAGCATCCAAAAGAAAGGTTCCTTTGTCTTTATAAAAGACCGATTCTTCCGGTTGTTTATTCCTTTTCTATTCCTGGGAACCCTATTCATGCTGATCGCTTATTACCCGTCGTACTATATTGCCTATCACAACACTAATCTCCTGCCCTATATCAAAGATTTCTTTACCGTTGAACAATGGCCCGTAGGCCCCCCTTGGTTTATCTGGGTTTTATTCCTTTATAACCTCTTATTTGCCCTTTTTTATGCTCTTTACATGAAAGTAAGCAATCACTCTGCAAAACTTATATCCACGCTTGCCCGGAGACCATTTCTATTTTTCATCGCACTATCCAGCATCACTTGGTTACTTTATGTACCGATGGCTTTTCATGTTGGAGCCGGGACTTGGGTGGGATTCGGTCCCTTTGATTTTCAATTGAGCAGGATCTTCTTGTATTTTGGTTATTTTTCTATTGGGATTTTCCTCGGCAGTACCGATTTCAATAATGAGCTATTTTCAGAACAATCTGCCATAGTAAAAAAATGGAAACTCTGGTTCTTGCTTGCCATAGCAGTATATGCCCTGCTAACTATCATTGCGAATCCCATAACCCGAATGGTAAAACAGCATCAAATAAGCGCATTCGCAGGTTGGATAAGCTATTTCACCATCTATGCAGTTTCCTGCACTCTAAGTTGTATCGCTTTTCTAACCGGCTTCCGAAAACTCATTCGGACTCCAAGATCATGGTGGAATTCACTTTCCGATAATGCTTATTTAATTTACTTGATTCATTTCATATTCGTGATCTGGTGCCAATTTCTGTTATTGGATTATAATCTTCCGGCCATTACTAAATTTATAATCACCCTCGTTGTAGCTCTTTCTCTTAGCTGGTGGACAAGTTATTCGTTACGAAAAATCCGCATCTTTAAACGATATTTATAATATGTTGCTCCATCAGATTAAATTCTGCAAATTTGATCCAACAGCTTGAAGTGAAGAGTTAACATTCGAAAATAGCCATGAAACAAAGCATACAAGCGGAATCAATGAAGAAATGTCACCTATCCGGGTGACTCATTGCATTCCACCGTGCTCTGGATTGTCGAACCCCCTTGGTGCGCATAAATTTTCAGCACCTGATTTGATGTGTTCTTTGTAGCATTCAGACAATTATCAAAAAACACATAACTCATTATCTCGCAATTAATTATAGAAATAATATAATCTCTATTCAAAATATCTGATGGAATCTCGAAGACTGATTGACCATATAAACCGCTTTGTAACGCTAAGTAATTCGGAAATTCACCGGATCGACTCAGCAATCAGCTGCGGGACTTTCGAAAGCAAGGAAACACTCGAATCCCAAAATCGTATTTGCAGGTATAATTATTTTGTAGTAAAGGGTTGTCTGCGGATGTTCGTCAATACTTCCGAAGGACAGGAGCATACTATCCAATTTGCCATTGAAGATTGGTGGTTGACCGATTACACCAGCTTTGAGGGCCGCCGGCCTGCGGAATACAATATCCAAACAGTCGAGCAGTCACAGTTAGTTATGATAGAAAGGGAAAAACTAGAAGCATTATACAGAGATATTCCAAAACTGGAACGTTATTTTAGACTGATTACCCAACGGGCATATGCTGCCTCTCTCTATCGCATATCGCTAATTTATAATATGTCGAAACGAGATCGATACCTGAATTTCGTCAATAAGTTTCCCGACTTTGCCCGGCGTGTACCGCAATATATTTTGGCATCCTACCTGGGAATGAGCGCTGAATATATAAGTGAGATACGGAACAGTCTTACTCAATAATCATGGGCTAATAAACAGGAGCATTTGAACCGCATAAATTATCCATAGATCCTGGCAGATTGGAAACCCATATAATTAATATCAACTCTATTTCTTAAGCCAGCTTAATTTTTTCACGTCTCTTCCCTCCTATATTCTGTCGACCAAAAAACTCTAACTGGTTATTATTGCTATGAGTGATAGAATAAACCTGCGAAAACTGGCACCCGATGCCTACAAAATCATGTATAACTTTGAACAATATCTTGCTCAGTCCTCACTTACGGATAGACATAAGGAACTCATTAAAATACGTGCATCTCAGATCAATGGCTGTGCCTACTGCCTGGATATGCATACGAAAGATGCTCGAAATGCCGGGGAATCGGAACAGCGGCTGTATTTACTTAGTGCCTGGAGAGAGACCTCCCTATTCACAAATGAGGAAAAGGCCATTCTGGCCCTGACCGAAGAAATGACAAAAATTCAAAATGGAGTCTCAGAAGCCACCTATAACAGGGCATTGCAGTTACTTGGCAAAGAATATCTTGCCGAAGTCATGATGGCTGTGATCATAATCAACGCCTGGAACAGGATTGGGGTGTCAACAAGTCTACCCCTTCCGGACTGATCTATTTGCAGTTGATAGATGGTTTCCCAGATGCTGCTTCAACAATATGTTCAGATTTTTACTCTAAAAAGGATTCTATGGGACATCAAAAGCACAGTCGGATTTTATAGTCTGTCGGCCTGCTCATAAAACTTTGATATGGTTTGGGCGAACTTTAATCCAAATTGTATCATTTACAAAACGGGATAAATCCATGTAGAGAGCCGGTCTTAGTTAAAATTCTGAACTGAATTCATGATTACATATTTGCCAAGCTGAATACCTTTATCAGATCAGTATTATTCATTAGTCCTACAACTTTCCTTATATTCAGCTATTTAAAATCTTTTCCAATTCTAATTTCTAGCTGTCTGAAGCAATACAAGAATAAGAAATATACATGAGCGAAAACCCCCTGCTTACCCCGAGTCCCCTACCCTTTCACGCCCCCGAATTTGATAGCATCAAGATTACCCATTACCGTCCGGCTTTTGAAGAAGGCATGAGACGGGAACTGGAAGAGATTGGGGAAATTGCAAACTATTCCCAACCGGCAACTTTCAAAAATACCATCGCCGCTTTAGAGAAAAGCGGACGATTGCTGAATCGAACAAAATCGATCTTTTTTAACCTGGCATCCGCCGAAAACAGCAATGAGATACAGGCCATACAGAATGAGATGGCACCCAGGTTAGCGGCCCATTACGATAGTATACTGCTGAATGCAAAGCTGTATGACCGCATCAAAACACTCTATGAAAAACGTAAAGAACTGGACCTTAATACTGCACAGCTAAAACTATTAAAGGACACGCATAGGGATTTCGAGCGAGCAGGTGCCGAACTCGCTGAAGATCAACAACAGCGGATGCGCGAAATTAACGAACGCATCTCAACTCTCACAACCAAGTTCCAGGAGAATCTGCTGGCACTGCCAAAAGAAAGATCGGTGCTCGTGGATGATGTTAAAAAGCTGGATGGGCTTTCCGAAGATAAAATATCCGCGGCCAAAGAAGCTGCCTCCGAACATGGTCACCCGGATGGGTATCTACTGACCATCACTAATACTACTCGGGTGCCCATCCTGAAGGAATTAGATAATCGAGAACTCCGTCAGCGTATTTGGGAAGCTTCGGCCTATCGCGGCACCGGACAGGATGGCGGCATCGACAATCGACCGCTGATCCTGGAGCTGGTGAAACTTCGTGCAGAACAGGCTGAACTGCTGGGCTATCCCAACCATGCAGCTTACAGATTGGCACCACAGACAGCTAAGACAACTGATAACGTTCTCCGTATGCTGAAGGACCTGATCCCACAGGTAATCAAAAATACCAAAAAAGAACGGACTGCCATTAGGGAAACAATGAAAAAGGACGGTATTGAAGGTGAAGTAAAGCCATGGGACTGGACTTATTATGCTGAAAAAGTTCGTGAAGCCATGTATAACCTCGACCATTCGGAAGTACGACCTTATTTTGAGCTGAATCGCGTGCTAAAGGACGGTGTGTTCTATACCATGAACAAGCTGTTTGGTATCTCATTCCAAGAACGAAATGATCTCCCCCTCTATCATCCGGACGTTCGGGTATTTGATGTGTATGATAAAGACGATTCGCAACTGGGACTCTTTTATGCCGATCTTTTTGAACGTGATTCAAAAAGAGGTGGAGCCTGGATGTGCTCTTACGTTACACAGTCGCGTCTTTTGAAGCAAAAACCCGTGATCGCAAACGTAATGAATATTCCCAAACCGGCAAAAGGCGAGCCGACACTCATCAGCTTTGATAACGTGACGACCATGTTCCACGAAATGGGACACGCTGTACATGGGCTGCTCTCTGATGTTGATTATCCATCCCAGGGCGGTACATCTGTCCCCCGCGATTTTGTTGAGTTTCCTTCTACTTTCGAAGAAGATTGGGCCATTCAGCCTGAGATCCTGAGAAACTATGCCGTACATTACCGGACAGGCGAAACTATTCCTAAAAAATTGCTTGACAAATTGATCGAGGCTAACAACTTCAACCAGGGCTTTGATACACAAGAGTATCTGGCAGCCACAATGCTGGATATGGAATGGCATATGCTTGGAACCAATAAAATACCCGAAGATGTACAGACCTTTGAAGACAAAGCACTTTCTAAGTATGATCTGGACATGGATGCGATCCCTCCAAGATATAAATCCCCTTATTTCTCACATATCTTTGCCGGGGGATATTCGTCCAGCTATTATTCTTACATATGGAGTGAAGTTTTGGCAGCAGATGCTTTTGAATTCATGAAACAAAACGGTGGAGCCACGAGCAAAAACGGGAATCGGTTTCGAAAGCATATCCTCTCGCAAGGCGGCAGCGACGAATCAATGAAACTTTACAAGGCTTATCGGGGTCAGGAGCCGGATGCAAAACACTTAATCAAACGACGCGGACTTGACACCAGTACATGATCCTGTCTAAAATAAACTTGGCACGCTCGCAGCCCGGCTCTTGTTTAATGTAGCAGTTATAACGATTACCCTATGAACCATTCTGGGATTGATTTAATTATTATACAGGTAATTCTAACCGTAAACGATTCATATTATGAATATCGCAATTATTGGAGCCTCAGGATTCGTTGGAACCGCCTTGGTAAAAGAAGCTGTGCGCAGAGGGCATAAAATTACAGCTATCTCACGACATCCCGAGGAAATACCTTCCGACAATGACCAGGTTACTGCTCAATCGGTGGATATCAACAATAAGAGTAACCTCGCTGATGTTTTGGAGGGACATGATGCCGTATTAACCGCATTTCATCCCGGCCGCGGTAAACCGAACGAATACGATGAATATTTAAAAGGTCACAAACTTATCCAGGAAACCGTAAAAAAGACGGACGTTGATCGCTGGCTGGTAATCGGCGGTGCCGGGAGTCTCTATAACGAGGATGGCGAACAGCTCGTGGATACGCCTGAGTTTCCTGATGATTTTAAGACAGAAGCTACAGCTGCACGGGATTATCTGGACACCCTTAAACAAGAGAATGATTTGAACTGGACGTATCTAAGTCCCGCTATCCTGATGCATCCCGGCATTGATACCGGACGAACCGGAGAATATCGAACAAATACCGAAACGCCCGTATTTAATGATAAAGGGGAAAGTAAAATATCCGTGGAAGATCTGGCCGTAGCAATGCTTGATGAGTTGGAAAAAGGAAACTACATTCAACAACGATTTACAGTGGCCTATTAACTCTCAGAACGCACATTCACTATACGGGCAGAACTACTCTGCCTTTTTAGTAGATAAATAACCGTAGCTTCATTTTAACATTCAGATGATGTTTTTCTTTCAAAAATGATCATGTCCACCAGAGTTTGCTTAGTCATTATCAGATAATTGGTTTAATCATCCCTTTCTCCCTTTGAATCGTTCGAACGTGGCCGATGGATATATTCTTTTAACACATTTGAGGCTTTGTGTATAGGTGATGCAAAAGATTGATCTGAAATAATATATTAAAGTCATTTGTGTACATTAGTAACTGTAATTTGATCGATGTTTTTTAGCTGCGAATTAATCTCCTAATATGGTACTCCATGAAATTGAATTAGAACCCGGCAACACCCATGGACAGTTTTCAAGAGATATGCAACCGGTGCTCACCATTAATTCCGGTGACCAGGTAAAATTGAAAACAGTAGACGTTAGCTGGGGAATCGAGCAGCATGGACCGACCGGTTCACCCAGAAAACGTCTGAAAGAATTGAAAATGCCAATAGATGACGGCCCTGCCCTGACAGGCCCCATCGCTATAAACCAAGCTCATCCAGGTAATGTACTGGAAATTCGTTTCAAAAAGATAGTCCCAGGAACTTGGGGATGGACTTTTGCGGGATCTTCTTATTTCAATAAAGATCTGCTTAAAAAATGGAAGATTAAAGATGATGCACTAGTTCGTTGGGATATCAATTCCAGCAGAACTTTAGTTAAGAGTGAAGATGGTATTGAAGTGCAAACTCACCCTTTTATGGGAACGGTAGGAATGCCATCCAATGTAAATGGCTGGCAATCGGGCTGGCTCCCGCGTGCTACCGGAGGCAACATGGACTGTAAATATATGCAACAGGGATCAGTTCTAAGACTACCAGTAGAAGTTGAATCCGGGCTGCTCTCTTTTGGCGACGGACATGCTTGTCAAGGTAATGGAGAAATAAGTGGTTCTGCTATCGAGTGCATGATGGAAGAGGTTATCGTTGAGATTAACGTTCGTGACGATATTAAGATTGACGCTCCCCAAATCCTCTTTGAAGACAAAATTATCAGCCTGGGTTTTGGCAAAGATCTAGACAAGGCAATAGATCAGGCTATAAAGGGCATTCTCAGAGTTATCAAAAAAGAATTGAATATTTCTAGTAGCCTGGCATTAGCTTACACCAGCACGCTGGTTGATTTAGAAATAACACAAATCGTAAATTCTATTAGAGGCGTTCATGCTGTTTTCGACAAAGGTAAAATGGTCTAAAAATATAAACCATACCGAAAACGGAGACTTAACTTGTTGCCGCCTCTTTTAACCGGATGGTTCCTTTTTCTGCATCCATTTCGGCCATCACCCCCTCGGGAATCGTAATTGTGTTACTGATGTGACCGAACATTGCTCCGGAAAAGGCGGGAATCCCAAGTGATTTTACATGATCCTCTAAAACTTTGTTTAAGGGCAAACTGTCAGGACCCGATTTTTCACAGTCGGTACACTGACCAAAAATAAAGCCAGAAATTTCGTCAAGAATCCCGCTCAACTCCAGCTGTGTAATCATGCGATCAATACGATAATAATCCTCTCCAACATCCTCCACAAATAGGATATTCCCTTTCCAGTCGGGCAGATAATCGGATCCAATCATGGCTGTCAGTACACTCAAATTGCCACCTAATAGGCGACCCGTAGCCTTACCGGGTGTAATTACATGTAAGTCGTTACAAGTCTCGCAAAAATCGTTACCGGGAGTTTCAAGTGTATATTTGTCTTCGGTTGTCAAGGCTTCATCAAAATGACGGATCGTATAATCTGTCCAATCCGATTTGCCTACGGGGCCATGAAAAGTTATAAGTCCCGTCTTGGCATAAATGGCGAGCAATAACGAGGTAATATCGCTGAAACCAACCAATATTTTCGGGTTGTTACGGATAATGTCAAAATCAAGAAGATCAAGGATTCTGTTCGAGCCCCACCCTCCGCGAAATGGTAAGATGGCTTCAATCGAATGGTCGGCGAACATTGAGTTTAGGTCGGCAGCACGTTGCTCGTCGGTTCCTGCAAATCCTCCGTATTCCTTCTTAGCATTACTTCCTACTTTCACTTTGTATCCCAACGATTTTATCTGGCGGATGATCTCACGGTATTCGCTGCGATGCGGTAATTTACTGGCGGGACTTACCAGCCCGATCCGGTCCCCTTTACGCAATCGTTTGGGTTTGGTGATTTGATGCCGGGATCCGTTGGATTCTTCATGACCGGAATATATAACTGAGCCTATGCCTCCCATTCCAAGTAACTGAAGAAACCATTTTCGATCCATAATTATCGGTCTTTATATAAATTATTTTTACTGATTAACGCTTCTACTTCTTTAGGTACCAACGCAGAAATGGATTCTCCCTTTGCCACTTTATGTCGAATATCGGTGGAAGAAATATTTATGGGGCTATGCGAGACAAACTGTGCATTTTGGGTAATCATCTCATTGTTCTCATGTTCTTCTGCAGAGGGTCGCCTAGCTACAAGGAGGTTACAATACGTTAAAATTTCATTCCACTTGTGCCAGCTTTCAAAATGATTGAAGGAATCCTCTCCAATACATAGATATAACTTTTTTTCCGGATATTGCCTCTTCAAGTATTCAAGGGTATGTATTGAATAAGAAGGCTTGGGTAAGTGACTTTCAAAATCCTTAACTAAAATATTTTTCTTATTCCGAAAGGCCGCTTTAAGCATTTTCAGCCTGATATCATATTCCGATAAATCTTTGTGGGGCTTGTGTGGAGGATCCGGTGTAAGCAAGATCCAAAGCTCGGAAATGAATCCCGATCTTAAAAACGACTCGGCAATTGCCAGATGGCCATTGTGAACAGGATCAAAACTGCCGCCTAATATCCCAATACCCTTACGGGAGTCCTCCATCAATTCGTTTCTTCAGTGTTATCCGCACTCGCGGTTGCTTTATTTGAGCTTGAGCTTTTATTGGTTCTAAGTTTTGCCAGCGCCGATCGGGAATTATCTACATAATTTTCGGCCTCCGATCGGTATTTACCATTGGGAAAGAGCTGGATAAACTTCTCATAGGTATCTACAGCCTTCTGATAGCGCTCCTGCTGTTTGCTCTGAATACTTCGGCTGGCATAATTATTATAGGTTTGTATCTCATCCACAAGTGCTCGCTGGGCCCAAATAGACTCCGGATAATTGTCAATAGTCAAATTATAATAGATAATTGCAGCTTCGTATTCATCAGTACGCTTGTAAAGATCGGCGGAATGATAAAGTTTGTCAGCCAATTTGGAACGCAAATCGGTTATATATTTAGCCGCCTGTTCGGCCTGATCTGAATTTGGATAGCGCGAATTATAGAGCTGAAATTTCTCAATAGCTTTGTTGGTATATTTCTGATCCAGTTTGTAACGCGGACTCAAATGATAATAACTAACAGCCTCTTTGAATTGTGCATCTTGTCGTTTGTCTGATCGCGGAAATTCCGATATGTATCGTTCATATTCCGAGGAAGCCAGTAGGTAGCGACCGTCCTTGAAGTACGATTCAGCCAGGTAATATTGGGCTTCCCGACCGTAATCGGTGCCCCGTCCCACATCAATCACCGTATTAAATGCTTCGGCTGCATCACCGTATTTTTCTTTCTGATACAGGGTCATGGCTTTCTTAAAGGCCGTAGGAAGGCTATCTCCTTTTCGGATCAGGTTTTTGTTTTTACAGGAGAATAGAAGGAGAACTAAAAATGGCAGACAAATATATTTCAAAAAATGAGTCGGTATCTTCTTCATTATGTATTGTTTAGCTTTCTAATATTCGCGCTGAATCAGGCGATTTAAAAATTCGATTAATTCGGTTTTGAAGTCGGATGATTCGAATGCTTCCAAATGATCCATTGCAGCCTGGTAATGATACTCAATAGCTTTTTTGGAATCCCGAATCACATTTAGTGATTTGTAAAGTTCAATAACGTTAGCAATGTCCTTTTCAGTATTATCTGCAGACTTCAACACATTCACCATTAGCTCTTTTTGCCGCTGATCACACCGTTGTAACGTAAGCAGGATCAAATATGTTTTCTTGCCTTCAATGATATCCCCGCCTTTGCGCTTTCCGAACTTATCCGGATCTGCAATTGCATCAAGTAGATCATCCTGTATTTGAAAGGCAATGCCCGCCTTTTTACCAACGTAACGGAGTTCTGAAAGCTTATCTTCATCCACACCGGCGACCGCTCCTCCAAGTGCCAATGCGCCATTGATCAGGGCCGCTGTCTTCCCCTCGATCATATGCAGGTATTCATCAAGCGTCACATTTTCCTGTTCTTCGAAAGTGAGATCGTAGGCCTGCCCTTCACAAACAGTTTCGGCACTGTCCAGAAATATATCCAGAATAGTACGGTACTGCTCTTTGGAATATCGGTTATTTCGTCCGTAATACTGCAGCTGTTTGAAAGCTTTGGCATACATCGCATCTCCGGATAAAATAGCCGCATTGGCATTCCATTTTTTGTAAACGCTGGGCTCTCCCCGGCGGGTATCAGCCTGATCCATGATATCATCATGAAGAAGCGTAAAATTGTGAAGAAGTTCAATTGAAATAGCTGCAGGCAGGGCCTCCTCAATAACTCCACCGCAAAGGCCACATCCCATCAGTGTCAAATAAGGACGTACTCGTTTCCCAGACAGGGAGAGTGTATATCGAACAGGATCATACAGAAGAGCAGGTTTGTCAGGCAAATGTAGCTCCGACAACTTCTGCTCTATTAATTCTGAAAGTTGTTGCTGCTGTTTTGTGATATTCAAATCCGTTTAGCTGTAATTCCAAAAGGCCAAATATAAGCATTTTAGCATAAGATGTTACCGCCTCATCCGCCTTAATTTCAGGTGCTCGGGTTCCAGGTTGTCTGGGCGTTCGCATCCCAAAAGAGTAAGAATCGTAATCAACTGGTTTTGCCATTTTTTAAAAAGTTGTTCCAGGCCATTAAACCCATCAGCTACAACGGCTTTTATAACCGGTTGCGCTGCAGCGGCAAAATGAGCTCCCAAACAAAACGATTTTGCGATATCATGACTCGACCGGATACCTCCCGAGGCAATAAGTTCAAAGTTAAAATCCTTGCGAAGGGCGCTCACTTGCCTGATGCAATCGGCCGTGGGCAATCCCCAATCATCAAAGGAGTGATCCGGCCCCGTATTGGATGTGCGTTCGTTCTCAACCTTTGCCCAGCTTGTACCGCCCGCCCCGGCTACATCTATAACTTTAA
>DATFLI010000011.1:0-7985 GCA_035267805.1 Balneolaceae bacterium
TTGGAGAAGAAACCGGCAAGCAGCTTCCCGTCATGATATCGGGCACTATTGTTGATCAAAGCGGTCGTACTCTTTCCGGGCAAACGACTGAAGCGTTCTGGATTTCCGTTTCACACACGAAGAATTTGTTAAGTGTGGGATTAAACTGCTCGCTGGGATCCAAACAGATGCGGCCCTACATCGAAGAACTGGCCAATATCGCCACTTGCCATACCAGCCTGTATCCCAATGCCGGGCTGCCCGATGAAATGGGTGAATACAATGAGACACCCGAATTTATGGCGGATCAACTACGCGATTATGCCGAATCTGATTTTGTTAATATCGTGGGCGGTTGCTGTGGCACAACACCGGAACATATTAAGGCAATTGCTGAAGCGGCATCGGAATGCAGCCCCAGAAGAATTCCCGAGCAGGAACCTTATCTCCGGCTTAGCGGACTCGAACCGTTGGTCGTTCGCCCGGATACAAACTTTGTAAATATCGGTGAGCGAACCAATGTGACCGGGTCACGAAAGTTCAAGCGACTGATTAAAAATGAAGAGTATGAAGAGGCGCTTTCGGTAGCCCGCCAACAGGTAGAAAACGGGGCCCAGATTATTGACATCAATATGGATGAGGGCATGCTTGAATCCGAAGAAGTGATGGTGGATTTCATGCAGATGCTGGCCGGTGAACCTGACATTTCGCGCGTTCCTATTATGATCGACTCTTCAAAATGGTCGGTGCAGAAAGAGGGACTAAAAGCTGCGCAAGGCAAGTGTGTGGTTAATTCCATCAGCCTTAAGGAAGGGGAAGCGAATTTCAAAGAACAAGCCCGCGAAATCCTGAATTTCGGAGCGGCCGCCGTAGTCATGGCCTTCGACGAAAAAGGGCAGGCCGACAACTACGAACGACGCATTGAAATCTGTAAGCGGGCATATGATATCCTCACCGAAGAAGTAGGTTTTCCACCGCAGGATATTATTCTCGACCCTAATATCCTGACGGTTGCCACCGGCATCGAAGAACACAACAACTACGCCGTTGATTTCATCAAAGCAACAAAATGGATAAAAGAAAACCTGCCGTTGGCCAAAGTCAGCGGAGGGCTCAGCAACATCTCGTTTTCTTTCCGTGGCAATAACAAGGTGCGCGAAGCCATGCATTCGGCTTTCTTGTATCACGCCATTCAGGCGGGGCTTGATATGGCTATTGTTAATGCGGGGCAGCTTGAAGTCTACGAAGAAATTCCCGAAAAGCTTCGCGAACTTGTGGAAGATGTGCTGCTTAATCGCCGGGATGATGCCACTGAGCGGCTGGTGGATTATGCCGAACAGATCAAGGATGACAAAACCGAAGTTGCTGAAAAAGCGCAAGAGTGGCGAGAAAACTCAGTTGAAGAACGTATCAAGCATGCGCTGGTCAAGGGCATTGTCGATTACATTGTTGATGATGTGGAAGAAGCACGCCAGAAATATGATCACCCCATCGAAGTGATCGAAGGACCAATGATGGACGGCATGAATGTGGTCGGTGATCTGTTTGGATCCGGCAAGATGTTTCTACCACAGGTGGTAAAAAGTGCGCGCGTTATGAAGAAAGGGGTTGCGCACCTGGTGCCTTTTATAGAGAAAGAAAAAGAAAAAAATAAGAACAGTGAACCCAAGGCCAAAGTGTTACTGGCAACGGTCAAGGGGGATGTCCATGATATTGGAAAAAATATTGTCGCGGTCGTGCTCAGATGTAATAATTTTGATGTGATTGATCTCGGTGTTATGGTACCGGCCGATAAAATTCTGGAGGAGGCCCGCCAAAATAATGTTGATATTATTGGTCTGAGCGGACTTATTACACCTTCGCTGGACGAGATGGTGCACGTGGCAAAGGAGCTCAAACGCGAGCACTTCCAGCAGCCGTTGTTGATTGGGGGGGCAACCACATCCCGAATGCATACGGCGGTTAAAATCGAGCCAATGTACGATCAGCCGGTTGTGCACGTGCTGGATGCATCCCGAAGTGTATCGGTAACCAGTAATTTGGTTTCCAAAACGTTAAGAAGTGAGTTTGTCAAGAAAAAGAAGCAGGAATACCTGAAGCTTCGCAAGCAACACGAAGGGCGGTCCAATCGCAAGACCTATCTTTCGCTGGAAAAGGCCCGCGAAAATGCGATGCAAATTGATTGGCAGTCGTCAGAAATCGTAAAACCCAATCAGCTGGGCAAACAGGTCTTCGATAATTACCCGTTGGCCGAAATCCGCAATTACATTGACTGGGGACCGTTTTTCATAGCCTGGCAGATGAAGGGAAAGTTTCCCGATGTGTTAGAAGATGAAAAATACGGCGAAGAAGCACAGAAACTTTTTGATGACGCCAACCAATTACTCGACAGAATCATTGATCAGCAGCTACTGAAAGCACGGGCCGTGCTGGGCCTCTACCCCGCCAATGCCGTTGGTGATGATGTTGAACTATATACGGATGACAGCCGAGAAGAAGTTCTCACTACTTTTCATATGCTGCGTCAGCAGTCAAAAAAACGTCGCGGCCAACCGAATAAGTCACTTTCTGATTTTGTGGCTCCAAAAGAATCCGGAATCGCCGATTATTTTGGCGGATTTGCAGTAACGACAGGAATCGGTGCCCCCGAGTTGGTCAAACAATTTGAAGATGATCACGACGATTATAATGCCATTCTAACAAAAGCCCTCGCAGACCGGCTGGCCGAAGCTTTTACCGAACTGCTGCATGAAAAAGTTAGAAAACAGCTCTGGGGTTACGCTCCCGATGAAGATTTAACGAATAAAGAACTTATCAAGGAGCAGTATGATGGCATCCGTCCCGCGCCGGGTTATCCCGCCCAGCCCGATCATACCGAAAAACGTATTCTGTTTGACCTGCTGGATGCCGAATCCGAGGCAGGTATTACACTAACAGAACATTTTGCCATGCATCCCGCGGCTTCTGTCAGCGGACTCTATTTTGCACATCCCGAATCTACCTATTTTAATGTAGGTAACTTTGAGAAAGACCAAATTAAAGATTATGCCAAACGTAAAGGCATGAGCGTTGAAGAGATAGAAAGATGGCTAGGTCCTAACCTGAATTATGATTCGTAAAAAAGAACCGGCGGAATTCCGCCGGTTATGATTCAGTGAGCTATTTTAATACGATTTACGGAAGCCGGATCTACTGTCTTCATTACATCTTCCATATTATTGAGATTAACCTTGTTGGACGTCACATAATCGACAGGCAGAATTACCACTCTAAAAACCTGATCTTTTGTAAATCCACTGCCCAAGGTATTTAGATCTTTATCACCTGTCAAAAACAGTTCCACATCTGCTAAGGTATGATCGAATGCATATTGTAATTCCCCGTCATCAAAAAATACAGATACCGGTAGTGGTTGCCATACATCGTTGCCCGTGTTCTGATCAACTTCCCAAAGCAAATACACAACGACAATATCACTCTCTAACACCTGAATATTATCAGGAAAGGCAATGATATTACTATAATTATTCGATGAACTGAAGTCGGTTTGCACTTCAAATGCCTGCCCTACCGGACCCGGAGGCCCCTCCGGCCCCTGTGGACCCTGCGGACCCATTAGACCTGGTTCGCTCTGGCAAGATACTAAAAATAAGACCGCTGTAATGAGGCTGATTTTTCTCATAATATTAGTTTTTGAATAAAATTTAAGATCAAACCATAATATCCGTTTCTTCTCAGCCAACGGTCACCTGAGCCAGTATATTTGTTGAAAGCAGTGAAATTCACATTAATATGCGATGCTTCTTACAGCCAGGACATTTTTTTCACATGATCATGTCATAGCATCCTTTCACCGATTTCAATACGTTTCTGGAAACATTCACAAATAACGTATTGATATGAAACGTTTGACTTTCATCCTAGGTGGTGTTCTATTTCTATTGCAAGCCTGTGCACCGGAACCGGTTTATAGGTTGAAATCACGTGCTGCTGAAAAAAATATAACCTATCACAAGGGAGTGCAGTATATCACATTGCAAAATGATAGCGTGCAAGTGGTTATGAGCTATTACAAACACTACTCCGGAATCTTTTCAATGGATGTGGAAGTCGACAACAATACCAATCAAATTATCAGGGTGAATCCCAAAGATTTTAAATATGAGGCTTTTGAAGGGGTAAATGCCGATTCGAGCGTTCAACCTATTGCCACGAGATGGGCCAAAGACCCCGAAGAGAAGATGCTCAACATCGATCTCGCCATTTCTCAACAAGAAGCCAACAAAAAAACCGACGACCTATTCTTTGTGGCGATGCAGGGGATAGCCGTTACCCAAGGCGTTACTGCCGATAACGATGAAGAGCGCCGGAAAGCCAGCCGGCAGATTCATCGTAATAATGTAGATCATGCTGTCGACCGGCAGCAATATCATGCTAATCAAGTAGGCTTGAAAAATCGACGTGAAATCTGGCAACAGGATGCATTACGTACAACCGATCTTTGGCCGGGTGACTCCATCCGCGGATTAATATTTTTCGAGACCGATTCCCATGCCTCGGCATACGATTTCCTGATTGATATTGAAGGACGTAAATTCAGTTCATGGTTCTGGCAATTCAAATATTATCCCAATCAACCTACTGAAGACTAATCTTCAGTCCTCTTGTATATGGCATCAAAAATAGCTTGTCGCAAAGGCCCCAAATCAAAATAGTAACCATTTTTTTGTGGTCCTACATTTTGGCGGTTCGTAAGCAAAATGATTGACAATGAATCCTGTGGTACTGCTACAATATTGGTGCCGGTAAATCCCGTATGTCCGAAACTCCCGGCTGGAGCTCCTTTGGCACAAATAATATCGGGATCCATTGCCCAACCGAGTCCATTGCCGTAAGTATCCTTTGTCAGAAATGTGTCGATGACGGCTGAAGAAATAATTTGCTTGCCTTCAAAGTGCCCGGCATGAAGTAATAAATCAACCAGCCCTTGCAGGTCTCTAACCGTAGAAAAAAGACCAGCGTGACCGGCTACCCCGCCATTGGCATACCACGCATTGCCGTCATTGACCTCCCCTTGCAATGTATATTGGCGCCAGCCATCCCATGATTGGGGATCCACATTCACTTTATAGCCGAAATCATCGTCGTGAACCATATGCTTCTCAAAAGGATTTCCGTGCGAAGTTGCGGCTATCTTCTTGAAACCTTTTTTCAACGGATTAAACACCGTATACTTTAAATCCAACGGCTCGTAAATTTTTTGGCTTACAAAATGATCCAGCCTTTGGCCCGATACCCGTTTGATGATATCACCCAACAACATAAATCCCAGGTCACTGTAGTGACGCCCTTCTCCCACCTTCCATTTTAAGGGTAATTGTGCAATATATTGGTAACGTTCCCGGGGATTCGAAGCGAAATAATAGGTTGGTTTCCATTGATAAAGTCCGGCGGTATGGGTTAGTAAATTGCGGATAGTGATCTGAGCCTTTTCTCCTTTGTTAAACTCGGGCAGGTATTTATAAATAGGATCATCAATAGCGATTTTGCCTTCATCCACCAGCTTCATAATACCAAAAGTGGTGGCACAGACTTTGGTAAGCGATGCCAGGTCAAAAAGATGATCGACAGTCATTTTTTCGGGATCTTTGAGCCGCTGCATTGTGTAACTATATTCACTGGCATAGCCGTAAGCGGCACGGTGTAAGACGGAGTCGCCCTTCTTCACCTGTATAACAGCACCTGCAATATGATCGGATTTTATCTCTTTTTGAATAAGGCTGTCGACAGCTGAAATATGACCAATTTTCCTATCTTCCGTAGGTGAACTTTTCTGAGAACAACCGAAAAACAATACAACGCCTATTACAACAGATAAGACTGTCCTTATTTTCATATCAACATCAATTCATTTTGCTTAATTAAGAATGTCACTGAAATTGTATATACTAAAAAAAAATCACCGGTATTAATTTTACTTTGGAATAAGTCACAAAAATATCTGCGATAATACAAGAGAAATACTAGTTAATACTTTGAAATAATTTTTCAACCTATATTATGGAACAAGCTTCTCCCGCCATTCTCATTAAAAATCTGAAAAAGTCGTACGACGAAAATGAAGTACTTAAAGGCATCAATCTGGAAGTTTATCCCGGCCAGGTAATCGGGTATATTGGACCCAACGGCGCCGGAAAATCCACCACCGTAAAAATACTTACCGGTCTACTTCCCGAGTTTGAAGGAGAGGTTGAAATCCTGGGGCAAAACTTACGAGAAGATACACTGCAGATAAAAAGGC
The DNA here is from genome assembly GCA_035267805.1 of Balneolaceae bacterium. Taxonomy (GTDB): domain Bacteria; phylum Bacteroidota; class Rhodothermia; order Balneolales; family Balneolaceae; genus Fodinibius. Next base: position 6,281 of record DATFLI010000011.1, read on the forward strand.
ATATTGGCTATGTACCGGAAGCGGCTGAGATGTACGAAGTGCTGACCCCCATGGAATTTCTGGATTTTATCGGCAAGTTGTATGAAATGAAGGAAAAACAGATTGCTAAACGAGCCGAACGTCTGCTTGCATTTTTCGACCTGGCCGACAACAAAGACGACCGTATGGATACCTTTTCGAAGGGTATGCGCCAAAAGGTATTGCTGATATCAGGGCTGTTGCACGATCCTAAAATTATCTTCCTGGATGAACCTCTTTCCGGGCTGGATGCCAATGCCGTGATCAAAGTAAAAAACATTATCGACAGACTGGCGCAGGAAGGCAAAACGATTTTCTACTGTTCCCATATGATGGATGTTGTTGAAAAGGTGTCCAACCGTATCCTCCTGATAAACCACGGCACTATCGTGGCTGACGGATCCTTTGATGAGTTAAGGCAAAGTGATGACGAAAGCCTGGAACGCATATTCTCAAACTTAACGGGTAACCAAAAAATGGAGGATAATACCGACGAATTCCTTGAATCTTTTGAGGATTAACCATGCTGATTTACAAGCCTATTATTAAGCTCATCCTGCTTGGCAAGCCTTTGCTGCGCCGGTTGGGTATCAATCCCTCGCAATTGCAGACGATCCTTTGGACAAAGTGTACTGTTGACGATCGCAGTCCAACAGCAGTTGGTCGGTTTGGTCGGGCCAAAAAATCTTCTAGTTCGTGGAGCACCAATCTTGTATTGGTCATCTTCGGAATTTTCATGGCCTTAACGGTATTTACCACCGATGACCCGTTACTGGCTTATACAATCTTTTTCACCGTATTTATTGTATATGTTGCCCTGAACCTGATTACCAATTTTTCGGACGTTCTCATTGATGTTCGTGATCATTACCTGATCATGTCTCGCCCTGTTAACGACAGAACCGTATCCGTAGCTCGAATCCTGCATATCCTGATCCACATCAGCCAACTTGTGATACCGTTAAGTGTCCCGGCTTTGCTCTTGGTCTTTTTTCAAACCGGGATCATACCGGGGGTGGTATTCTCCCTTGAAATTATTGCAGCCACAACCATAAGCGTGTTCTGCGTGAATATTCTTTACCTGCTGCTTTTGCAATTTATGCGTCCGGAAAAATTCCGGGATATCATCGCCTATTTCCAAATAGCCCTGATACTTATTGTATTTATGGGATATAACTTCTTTCCCAAGCTAATCAAAATAGTGAAGGCGAACCACATATCTCTGACCAACTATACGATTAGCTATTTTCTGCCTTCGGTGTGGCTGGCAGGATTACAATCGCTGGCGGAAGGATTTTTTAACCAGACTAACTATCTGTTCTCAGCACTCGCAATTATTACCCCCTCGATTTGCCTGGCAGTAGTGGTCAAATTTCTTTCCCGCAATTACAACGATAAAATGTCGCTGATGGGTGCTGCTTCTGAGAATGCAAAACCCGACCGGAAAGAGAAAAGACAACACTACCAATCATTGGCTGATAAAATATCACATTGGGTGACCAGTTCCCCGTTGGAGCAGTTGGGTTTTATGATTACCTGGAAGCTAACCGCCCGGATGCGGGAATTTAAGGTACGGGTATACCCTTCCTTCGGCTTTATTCCAATCTATTTTATTTATTTCGTTTTCTTTACGAATGATAAAGTCTCGCTTGCCAAACGTTGGCATCAACTGCCGAATACACATTAT
>DATFLI010000012.1:0-20356 GCA_035267805.1 Balneolaceae bacterium
AAATATAAAGTGCCTCTAAAAAACCCTAATCTGAGTTTTTTAACAAAATTTATAAGTCGAATACGAGATTAAATTTTAAAACTGATTACCATCTTTTATTTTAAGCTTCAATTCTTATTTAGTAGGTACTAACAAATTTGGAGTTCACGTGAAATTGAAAAATGTTTTCACCAAGGTAACGGCTTTATTTTTTTCATTATCATTATTTCTGATAGCCTCTCCCGTTTACGCAGCGGCTGAAAGTGCTCATGAATTCAGTGGTGCGGATTTAAGCATCTGGTGGGTCCTCCCTTTTGCCGGAATTCTGTTATCTATCGCCATTTTTCCGCTTATTGCACCGGATTTTTGGCATCATCATTTCGGCAAAGTTTCGGTCTTCTGGGCACTCACAACAATTGTCCCCATGTTCGTCATGTATGGATTTCATACAACCTTATATGAAGTGCTTGAAGTCTACCTGCATGAATATTTGCCTTTCATAATACTTCTATTCGCTCTATTTACGATTTCGGGAGGTATCCGAATAAAGGGATATCTTAAAGCTACTCCCGAAGTCAATACCTTGTTTCTTATCATCGGTACTTTTTTGGCCAGCTGGATGGGAACGACCGGCGCTGCCATGCTTCTGATCCGTCCCCTTCTCCGGGCCAATAAGGATCGAAAAAAGAAAGTACACCTTGTGGTATTTTTCATTTTTCTGGTTGCCAATGTTGGCGGGTCACTCACCCCCTTAGGCGATCCCCCTCTTTTTCTTGGGTTTTTGCAGGGAGTCCACTTCTTCTGGACGACTACAAATATTTTCTGGGAGATGAGTTTCGTCGTAGTTATTCTGCTTACTGTTTATTATGCATGGGATAAATATTTATACATGCACGAAGATATTCCTGAAGTTGCCGAAGAAGATCGAATTCCTTTGGGCATTGAAGGAAAATTCAACTTTATATTGTTAGCGGGGGTGCCTCTTGCCGTTCTCTTTTCAGGCGTTTACCATTTAGGGGATGTAACAATCTACGGTATTCACGTTACCGTACAACATTTGATCAGAGATGGTGCCTTACTGGTCCTTTCCTGGTTAAGCTGGCACTTTACATCCAAAGAAAGTCGCGCTGCCAATGGCTTTACCTGGTTTCCAATCCAGGAAGTGGGCAAACTTTTCGCAGGAATTTTTATTACGATTATTGCCCCTATTGCCATGCTCAAAGCCGGCAAAGAAGGAGAAGGAGCACTCCAGTTTATCAGTCATGCCGTGTTCCACGCCAATGGTGAACCCAATAATGACATGTTTTTTTGGATGACCGGAACATTGTCTTCATTCCTCGATAATGCTCCTACTTACCTGGTATTCTTTAATGCGGCCGGCGGACACGCCCAAACGCTCATGTATGAGCTTACACATACTCTGCGAGCAATCTCAACAGGTGCAGTATTCTTTGGAGCCGTCACTTATATTGGCAATGCCCCTAACTTCATGGTCAAATCAATTGCCGAAACTTCAGGTGTTGAGATGCCCAGTTTCGGTGGTTATATGGTTTGGTCAATCGGTATTTTGATTCCCATTTATATGCTGGTCACATGGATTTTTATTTAAATATCGGTCGATTGTTTTGCCGATCGAAACTTTTTTCATTCTCAATTGGAAAATCGTTCTACATTTTGATCCAGTTCTAAGTGATAGGTGCGTGTGCTTTATGCTTGCCAAATGATGTTTTTACATCAAAATACCATCAAATCTATCTCGTTTCCGTGAGTGTGCAAAATACACTCACGGGAAATCTGTTCTCATGCCTTGAAATCGTTTTCGGAAGAATATGTATTCGCGAAGAATTGCGATTTGATTCTCATCTCCAGCCGATAGGTTCTTACATCTTCCGAAACATCTCACCAAAATTGCACGGCAAGCTCAGAAAAGAAAGCCTGTAGAATTTATATCAGACAAAAATATTGCTTGAATAGAAAGAACAAAAAAGGCGATCTCCCTTCGAAAGAGATCGCCTTAATACGATTAACCGTAAATCGGAATATTACCAACGCAGCAGATTAATCTTGCTGATATCCACAGAAAGATTGTTTCTAAAAATAGCAATAATGATAGCAAGTCCTACAACAGCCTCCGCTGCAGCCACCGCTAAAGAAAAGAACACCAGCACCTGTCCATCTACATTGCCATAATGAGCACTAAAAGTAAGCAGGCTCAAATTAACGGCATTGAGCATCAGTTCAACACACATAAAAATAACGATGGCATTCTTGCGAATCAGAACACCAATTACTCCAATGCAAAATAACAAAGCACTCAGTGCTAAAAACCAGTCTATACTAATCATTGTTTGACTCTGTTCTAACTTTATGTTGTGCCACAATAATGGCGCCTACCACTGCAGCCGTCAGCAATATAGCCGTCAGCTCGAATGGTAATAAGTATTTAGTAAATAAGACATCCCCAACAGCTTCAACAGTTCCGGCTTTCATCATTTGAGGGGATATGGCGGGCAAATTATCAGAAAAACTACCAATGCTGTACAAAATCTGCGAAAAAACGCCGACACCCAAAATAAAGGCTACGAAATATTTAACCCTGAATTTATTAAATAGGCTTACTTCGGCATCAAGGTTGAGCAACATAATCACAAATAAAAATAATACCATGATAGCGCCTGCATAAACCAAGATCTGTATGATCGCAAGAAATTGCGCTTTTAATATCAAATATACACCGGCTAATGCCGCCATATTTAATACCAGGAATAAAGCACTGTTAACCGTATTCTTGCTAATCACCATAGCCAACGCTGATGCTACAGCAAGGACAGCCAGAAAAATGAAAAAATATGTTATCATGTCAATCTATTTATTTTTGTGGCTTCAAAGGTAGAGAAATTTAAAAACGTCATCAACACTAATTGTACTTTTTAGCATGTATCTAAATTAGAAAACGCCGTAATACAAAATACCGAAAATACCTAACGCCCAGCAGTACCAGGCAAAAGGGTGTATACCCTTGGTTCGAAGCATGATGATCAGATATTTAAGGGCGAAATAACCGGAAACAAAGGAGGTTAGAAATCCCACAAACAAGTCCCAGAATTCGGTCATGGGCATTCCGGTTTCCAACATGGATTTACCCTCAATGAGCATCGCACCTGCTATGACGGGAATCACCATCAGGAACGAAAAATTAGCTACTTCCTCCCTTTTTATGCCAAGATAAAGTCCCAAGGAGATCGTTGACCCTGACCGACTGATGCCCGGTAACACTGCAAAAGCTTGCGCCAAACCGATCCCAAAAGCACTCTTGGACGTTACGCGATTGGGAAACTGATCCCGAAATTTCGTACTGAATAATATAACCCCGGTTACCATCAGTAAAATGGAAACAGCAAAAGGATTGGCAAAAGCATTCTCAACAAAATCTTTCATCGTAAGGCCTACAATCAGCGCCGGAATCATACTTAATAAAATAAATCCGGTCAGTTTGATGTTACTATCATTGGAAACTTTATTTGAAAAGTCGCCGGGGTTCAGTACTAAATCCCAAATTGAATGCAAAATTCCGGCTATTTTCTTGCGATAATAGACCAGGATACTACAAAGTGTTCCGAAATGAACAACAATGTCGAAGGTAATCCCTTTTCCAACTTTGCCACCGAGCAGCGCTTCTCCCAAGACGAGGTGACCGGAGCTGCTAATAGGCAGGAACTCGGTCAACCCCTGAATAAGACCTAAAATAAAAGAATGTATGATCTGCATTTATTACCTTTAATTTTTTTGGATTTTCTCCGCAGGAAAATAGTTATTACACAATCAAATTCTAAATCAATAATTCACATTTGTTATGCCAACTACCTCAACATCTGTAGATATGCAAGAGCTGGGCGAAAAGATTGAAGAGTCCAGCGCTTTTATTGAAGATATTTACTCCGAACTCGACAAAGTTATTGTCGGTCAGCAATATATGATTGACCGACTTTTAGTGGGGCTGTTGGCCGACGGACACGTACTGTTGGAGGGAGTACCTGGATTGGCCAAAACGCTTACGGTCTCCTCACTTGCAAAGGTCATCAATACCAAATTTCAGCGCCTGCAATTTACGCCGGATTTATTACCTGCGGACCTTATCGGAACGCTGATCTACAATCAGAAGGAAGCCGAATTTGCAGTTAAAAAAGGTCCTATTTTCGCGAACATCATTCTTGCGGATGAAATCAACCGTTCTCCGGCCAAGGTACAAAGTGCTTTACTCGAGGCTATGCAGGAGAAGCAGGTAACTATTGGTGAAACAACTTTTCCCCTGGACGAGCCTTTTCTCGCTCTGGCTACGCAAAACCCGGTTGAACAGGAAGGAACCTATCCCCTCCCCGAAGCCCAGGTTGACCGCTTCATGATGAAGATCAAGATCGATTATCCCAACGAAAAAGAAGAGCTGGAAATCATGCGCAGGATGGCACAGACCGGAAAGAAGGAGCAACTGGAACCGGTTATCACTGTCGACAAGGTCTTAAAAGCCAGGAAGGTGATCAACGATATCTATATCGATGAAAAAGTGGAACAATACATTATTGATCTTGTATTTGCCACCAGAGCCCCCGAAAATTACAAGCTGGAGGATCTTTCAGAACTGATTAACTTCGGGGCTTCACCGCGTGCTTCGATCAATCTCAATCTCGCCGCTCGTGCTCACGCCTTTATGGAACACCGCGCATATGTGACCCCGGAAGACGTGCGCATCATTGCTATGGACGTGCTTCGCCATCGTATCATCCCCACATTTGAAGCGGAAGCCGAAAATATTACCTCTGAGGACTTGATCGACAAGATTATGTCAACCGTTCAAGTACCATAGTTTCATAAAAACATCCATTTTGGTATCTAACTGACCGGATTTTAAGGCCTGCAGGAGCAATCCTGCGGGCCTTTTTATGAATGCATGTGCATAACATTAATTGAAATTAATAGGCTTCCGGATTTTCTGGACATTGGAAGGATTGAACATATCCTTGCCGAAGGCAAACTTAAGGTTTCCCCGCAGGTATTTTGGGGGAATTTAGGTTATTCAGCCCATCAAATTATTAATTTGAAACTTTAAGCGGGGCTTCATTTCTTATAAATAACTACTTTAATTAATCCTCTTGTATGAAAATTAATTTTGTTCCAAGGTCGGATATTAAAATTTCTAAGAAAAGCTCCTCAAAATATAAGCCATTGCTTGATGCCGTTAAGAAGCTGGAACCCGGCGGAAAGGCTCTGGAGGTAGGTTTTAAAGATAAAACAGAACTGAATTCGATGCGCAATGTTGTTTATAGCCACAACCGGGATACCGGCGACGACATTAAAAGCAGCAAGCATCCCAAAGATAAGGTGGTCTTCTTTTATAAAGAAAAGAAATAAATTACTCTGAATAAGAAAAGGCCCAGAGCTGTTAAATCTCTGAGCCTTTTTAATTTGAATAGGAAATTAAGACTTATTCTTCTTCGTCTCCTGCCTCATCATCTTCTTCAGCCTCATCCTCTTTCTTGGCTTGTTCGTGATACTTCTTGGCAGCTTCCGCCTTTTCCTTTTCAGCCATCTGCTGTTTGAGATCCGCAAGACCGGACATTTCGCCTAATGTAGGAGTACCTGTTTGCGGTGCAGATCCTCCCTGATCTTGTTGACTACTTCTTTCTTTCGTAGCAGACTTGGCTTTCTTAACATCTTTTTCGCGTTGGCTGAGCGTGATATTCTTATTCGTCTCATCCAACTCAATGACGTAAGCTTCTACTTTATCACCCTCGGCAAAGTTTTCCGATGGTTCACCATCAGCATCGGTTTTGCTTGCAGGAATAAAGCCTTCGAGACCGTAAGGAAGACTTACGAAAACGCCTTTGTCGGTGGTCTTCGTAACTTCACCCTCAACTTGATTAGAGCCGCTGTACTCCTCGGCAAATTTCTCCCACGGATTCTCTTCAATTTGCTTGTGACCGAGCGTAATACGTCGATTCTCAAAATCGATCGCAAGGATCACAACATCAATCTCTTCATCCTTGTTGATGATCTCGTTCGGATGATTGATTTTCTCCGTCCAGCTCAAGTCGGAAATATGAATAAGACCGTCAATGCCGGGTTCAAGTTCAACAAACACACCGAAGTTGGTGAGGTTGCGAACGGTGCCCGTATGCTTGGATCCCACAGGATATCGCTCGTCGATATCTTCCCATGGATCTTTCTCAAGCTGCTTGACACCCAGTGAAATTTTCTTCTCCGGCTCGTTTACATTCAGCACCACACATTCTATAATGTCATCTTTGCTGACCAATTGTGAGGGGTGCTTGATGTGCTGAGTCCAGGACATCTCGGAAATGTGGATAAGTCCTTCAACGCCTTTTTCAAGCTCGATAAATGCACCATAATCGGCGATGGAGACAACACGTCCCTGGACTTTGATTCCTTCGGGATATTTAAGGTCAATTTCGTCCCATGGATGCGGCTGCAGTTGTTTGAGTCCGAGAGAAACACGTTTGGTTTCGTCATCAAAATCAATAACCGCTACGTTAATACGCTGATCAAGCGACACAATTTCTTCGGGATGCTCAACGCGTCCCCAAGACAGATCGGTAATGTGTAACAGACCGTCGACACCGCCAAGATCAATAAAGACACCAAAGTCGGTAATATTTTTGACGATACCTTCGAGTACCTGACCTTCTTCGATAGTTTCGAGAATTTCTTGCCGTTGTTCTTCGAGGTCAGACTCAATAAGAGCACGGTGAGAAACGACCACGTTTTCCGCCTGCATGTTGAGTTTAACAACCTGAAATTCCATTGTCTTACCAACATAAGCATCAAAATCACGAACGGGTCGAACGTCGATTTGTGAACCGGGCAGGAAGGCATCGATTCCCAAGATATCAGCAACCATACCACCTTTGATGCGTCGCTTGATATAACCCTCGATCACTTCGCCTGTTTCCGATGCACGTTCAATCGTCTCCCAAGCATGCAAGATGTCCGCTTTGCGACGAGACAGAATAAGCTGTCCTTCCTGATCCTCAACTTTATCAAGGAAAACATCAACTTCGTCTCCGGGCGCAAGATTTTCTACAACATCATTGGGAAACTCGTTGGTTTGAACCATGCCCTCGGACTTGAACCCGATATCAACGACTACATAATCTTCGTCTACAGAAACGACACGTCCCGTAACAATCTCTTTTTCCTCAATTTCATTGAGCGTGTCTTCATACATTCCGGCCAGCTTGTGGAATTCCTCATCGGTATAGTCTTCCGATGCGGCTTCAAGCTGATCATAGGTATAAGTTTCGTCCTCATCGAGTTCACCGGTGAAGGTCGGAACTTCTACTTCTTCAGGTTCTTCTTCATTTTCAATTTCGGAATCTTCAGTCTCTACATCTGACGCTTCGGTATCGGCACTTTCTTCTTCGGTTTCTTCAACTTCTTCAGTACTCGTATCCTTTTCGTCAACAGTTTCCTGGGTAACTTCTTCTTTTTTTTCTTCCGTTACTTCCTCGGTAGCTGTAGCTTGTTCTTCCTGATTTTCTTGGTTTTGTTCTTGTTTTAGTTCTTCGGTCATTATGGTTTTAGTTAAAATTACCGCATCCCGAAAACCGAGATGGGATTAAAATTAAGATTACAGTTTAAATGTTATTCTACCTGCTTTTACAGCAGTTGTTTCACTTTAGAACAAATTTGATGAACTTGTTGTTCAAATGTCAAACTTGTCGTATCAATTTCAATTGCATTTTTTGCTTTCTTTAAAGGATCCGCTTTTCGCTTTGAATCTTGCTGGTCTCGCTGCCGGATATTTTCTTTTACCTCTTCGAAGGTTAAATCCGGATTATCCGCTTTTCTTTCATTAAAGCGTCTGCGGGCGCGTTCATCCAAATTTGCCGACATAAAAAATTTCAAGTCAGCGTGGGGAAAAACAGCAGTTCCCAGATCGCGCCCTTCGGCGATATATACACCCTGAGGTACAACATCCCGCATTAACTTATTGACATGCGCACGAACCTTAGGCATCGCAGCAACTTTACTAACCAAATCTGCGACTTTTGGCGTGCGGATATCTTTGGTAACCGAATGTCCATCAATAGCTACATGGAAGGTCCGGTCATCATAATGAAACGAGATTTCCCGCTGATTCAATAAGCGAAAGAACTTCTCCTTATCCCGATTTGCTTCTAAATAAATGAGGGTAGCCGTTCTATAAAGCGCCCCTGAATCGAGATATTCTATTTGCAATCTGTCGGCCACCGCCCGGGCTGTTGAACTTTTTCCGGATCCGGCGGGCCCATCGATTACTATAATCATAAAGCGAAAGTCTCCTAAACTACCTTTATTTTATTAATTTTTCAATGATTTCTTGTTTAATGATTCCAGAAATTTTAACTTTGGGGGCTTTCTGAAATGGCGCAGAAGATGATACGAATTAATTTATAGAACTGATAAGAAACTCTAAGAAATTTTATGCCACAACATAAGTCTGCAATCAAGCGCGTTCGTCAAAACGAAAAACGTCGTCAAAGAAACCAAGCACAGCGTTCAAAAATGAAAACGCTGGTTAAAAGTGTGCTTGACTCAACGGATAAGAAAGAGGCCGAAGAAGCTTTCAAAAAGGCCAGTTCTTATCTCGATAAAATGGCTGCCAAAGATTTGATTCATAAGAATTATGCAGCTCGCAAAAAAGCCAAGCTTTCCAAGCACGTAAATAATCTTTAATCGAGGGTTCCAAGAGATTGCCTGATCCGACTTCAAAAGCACTTCTCATTATTCTTGATGGCTTCGGAATTGCCGAAAATCCCGAGGTAAGTGCTATTGATAAAGCGAAAAAGCCCTACATTGATTCGCTTTTTGCAAACAATCCTCATTCCAAGCTTACGGCCAGTGGTAGCGAGGTGGGACTGCCGGACGGACAGTTCGGCAACTCAGAAGTCGGGCATCTCAATATTGGCGCGGGGCGTATTGTACCCCAGGAACTAACTCGTATTAACACGGCTATTGATGACGGAAGCTTTTTTGAAAACGAAGTTCTGAATGAGGCAGTTGACAAAGCCAGGAAGAACGGACGCATTCATATTATGGGGTTGTTTTCTGACGGCGGCGTTCACAGTCACAATAATCATCTCTTTGCTCTTCTTAAGCTGGTAAAAAAAGCCGGCATTGAAGATGCTTTCGTTCATGCTTTTACCGACGGACGGGATACTTCCCCAACCGGCGGAGTCGATTATGTGAAAGAATTTCAGCAGCAAGCTGAAGAAATCGGAGTTGGCAAAATTGCTTCGATTGTAGGCCGCTACTATGCCATGGATCGTGATAACCGGTGGCAACGTACAAAACTCGCTTATGATCTTTTGGTTTATGGCAAAGGCAAAAAGTTCGATGACCCGATAGAAGGCCTGCAGGCTTCATACGATGATGAGGTTACCGACGAATTTATAAAACCAATTTTGGTTGATGATTCTCCGGATTCCCGCATCCAGCAAGGAGACGTCGTCATCTTTTATAATATACGCGGTGATCGCGCCCGCCAAATTACACGGGCACTTACCGAAAATGAATTTGACGAGTTTGAGGTCGAAAAGAACCTCGACCTTCATTATACCACTTTTACTTCCTACGATGATACCTTCACATGGGTCAATGTGGCTTATCCTCCCCTCGATCTCAAAAACACGTTGGGAGAGGTTGTCAGCAAACATCATCTGAAGCAGCTCCGTATCGCCGAGACGGAAAAATATCCACACGTAACATATTTCTTCAATGGCGGCGTTGAAACACCCTTCGAAGGCGAAGAGCGTGTACTTATCCCCAGTCCCAAAGTAGCAACCTATGATCTGCAGCCGGAAATGAGTGCACCGGAAGTAGCAAACGCTTTGTGCGACCAACTCAAGACCGAAAAATTCAGCCTTGGAATTTTGAATTTTGCCAATCCCGACATGGTCGGTCATACCGGCGTGATGGAAGCAGCTATTGCTGCCATTGAAACCATCGACAAACAACTCAAAAAAGTAGTTGATACAGCGACCGAACACGGCTATAAAATGTTAATTATTGCCGACCACGGTAACGCTGATTGCATGATTAAGGAAGACGGATCTCCTCATACCGCACACACCACTGCTCTTGTTCCTGCACTCATCCTGAATGAGCCAAGAGCAAAAAACGACATCCATGACGGAATTCTTGCGGATGTGGCTCCCACCCTGCTTAAATTTATGGGTATCAAGCAGCCCAATGAAATGACCGGCTCTCCTCTTTTTTAGGATTTTCAATCAGCTTGCCTAATATCACCAAACTATTTAATTGCAGTGATTCATTGATTTAAGTAGGTTAGGTTAAATCAAAAGATCACGTATGCGCTTACGACTGAGCCTCCTTTTTCTATTATGCTTTTTATATAGCACCCACGCTATAGCCCAGGGGCAAAACCAAAAAGCGACAGAAATTGTCATCGGAGATTCTACGCAGAAAGTATCAACTGCTACTATTGCAGGTAACGTAACTGCATCCCCCGAAAATACACCTTTACCTGGGGTTAATATTTATGTAGAAAAAGTTCGCAAAGGTGCCGTAACCAGTAAGAATGGACACTATACGATCTCGCTGGCGCCGGGTGAATATGACATTCGCTTTCAATACCTCGGCTACAAAACAATCTATAAAAAAGTGCGCCTTTATTCTGACGGCAATCTTGATATCAGTATGAAAAAGCAGGCGCTGGACATGGACGAAGTCATTGTTCGAGGGACGACCTACAAAAGTAATGTCCTAAATGTAGTGCCCGGTATAGAGTCGATGAGTATAACGGATATCAAAAAAATTCCGGCTGTTCTTGGAGAGGCCAATGTCGTCAACTCTCTGTTGACCTTACCCGGAGTTACCAATGTGGGAGAAGGCTCATCCGGCTTTAACGTTCGCGGCGGACGCGCAGATCAAAACCTGGTGCTGCTAAACGGCACAGAACTTTTCAATTCGGCCCACGTTCTCGGGCTCTATTCATCCTTCAATCCCGATGTCACTCAGCGCTTTACGCTTTATAAAGGACACATTCCGGCTCGTTACGGCGGGCGACTCTCGTCGGTGCTGGACGTTACAATGAGAGATGGGAATATGGATAAATACTCGCTTTCCGGCGGCGTGGGAATCGTAGCGGGGCGACTGCTATTAGAGGGGCCGATCATCAAAGACAAAACTTCTTTTCTATTAAGTGGACGTAGCTCATATTCCGATTGGATTCTCAATTTAGCCAAGAACCAAAAAGTAAATGACAGCAGTGCCCGTTTCTATGACATGAATGCATCAATAACGCACCGGCTGAATTCCAACAACAAAATTACAATCTATGGCTACGGCAGTAAAGATCGCATGCGGTACGCTTCAGATTTTGGATACGCGTGGAGCAACCATATCCTCAATGCTGATTGGAGCAGCTCCCTTTCCGACAAAACCAATTCAAAACTGACGCTTTCCTACGGCAATTATTCCAGCAATTATTTTGATCCCTCAGGTTTCGATGGGTTTAATTTATATGAGGGGGTCAAATATTGGAATGCAAAAGAGAATATTTTTTTCGAAGCATCCGAAAACCACCTGTTAAATGCCGGGCTACAATGGGTTCGTTATGATGGAAAGTCAGAGCGAATGCGCCCCTATTCTTCAGGGTCGGTCGTTGAATCCGAAAATATTCCCAAAGACAACGGGCAGGAATTTTCGGCTTATGCTTCGGATGATATTCAAATCAACAAACGTTTATTGCTCTCGCTGGGCGTGCGTTACACTTATTACCAGCAACTCGGTCCGGCAACGGTTTATTCTTATCGGGATGGAGAACCCCGTACCGTTACTTCTATCACAGACACAACTTTGCATCAATCCGGTGATGTGATCAAATCTTATGGGGGTATTGAGCCACGCATTTCGATGAGGTATAGTCTTTCGGACAACAGTTCGATTAAATTAAGTTATAATCGAACACGCCAGTATATTCATCAAATATCCAACAGTTCCTCCCCGACTCCCGCTGACATCTGGCAGGTGAGCAACACTTTCCTGCCACCTGAGCAAGGCGATCAATATTCGGCCGGATTATTTAAAAATTGGAACAATGACTCGTGGGAAACATCAATCGAACTTTTTTATAAGGATATTGATCACCTTGTGGAGTACAAAAACTTTGCTGAGCTGTTCCTAAATAATCACCTTGAAACAGAACTGCTTGATGCCGACGGCAAGTCTTACGGCCTCGAGTTTAGCCTTAAAAAAACGACGGGGAAATGGCGAGGATGGCTTTCCTATTCCTACACCAGAACATTTGCCCGGGCTAAGAACGGTACTTCACAGGAAACCCTGAATAATGGCAAGTGGTTCCCATCCAACTACGACCGGCCAAATGACATTACGTTGATTGCCGAGCGACAATTGGGGCAGAAAAGCTCTTTTTCATTTAACTTTACGTATTCTACGGGGCGTCCGATTACGGCCATTGAGTCGAGTTATGAAGATGGGTCGACGTCCATCCCCATCTTTTCGGATCGAAATAAATATCGCATTCCCGATTATATCCGCCTTGATATTTCATTTACTATTGCGGAAAACATTTGGAAAAATAGAACGGTAAATCCCAATCGCCCGCTCACCGATAGCCTTACGATTTCGTTTTACAATGTGCTGGCACGCAAGAATGCGTTTTCGGTTTTCTACAAGCGATCCGGCAACAGAACATTCCCCCGTGCTCACAAGCTGTCTGTGCTGGGCACGGTAATCCCATCGGTAACTTACAATTTTAAATTTTGAGCATGAAAAGCGCCGCAGAAAAGATATCCAATTTTTTTTCCGGAAAATGGTTCCCGGTAATGGGCTTGTTGCTAGTCGCAGGATGTATACAAATCATTAATTTTAATGTTCGTCGCCAAGGGAATCGACTGGTTGTTGAAGGAACGATCACTGATAAAGGTGGCCCCTATTTTTTACAGCTTCGTCGCACATCGAATGAAGAAAAAATTACCGATCCGGTTAGTGGTGCCGACATCGATATTTTTGATGACCACGGAAACAGTGAACAGTATATTCAATATGAAAGAGGAAAATATTTTTTGCCCGGCAACACCGTGAAAGGCATCCCGGGCAGAACCTATCACCTAGAAATTACATTGGCTGACGGTTCAAAGTATCGATCTGATCCAGAGACGATGCCTATGCAGATTGCCAAAGATTCTGTTTATTATAAATTTGACAGCATCAAAGAAAAAGGCAACAGTGTAGAAAAGGATGTCATCAAGGTATTTACCGACACGAATATCCCCAAAAATACGTCGGGAAAACCGTTATATCTGCGTTGGAATGTAGAAGAAGCATATAAATTTACGCAGTACGACGCCCCCGATCCGTTCAACAATCCGCCCCCCGTATGTTATATCACTGACGACCCGAATCCCCAAAACATCTTATTATATGATGGAAGCTCCCTGGATTCGAAAAATATTATCGGGCAGTCGGTTGCTGTGAGGGAAATTGACAATACGTTTTACCAGCGTCATTATATAAATGTCATTCAGTATTCCATTAATCGTGATGCCTACAATTACTGGTCGCAGGTTAATGAGGTTGTTAATAGCAGCGGTACTATTTTTGACGTGCCCCCGGCAACTGCTGAAGGTAATGTTTACAAGGTGGATAACTCGAATGAAAAAGCTTTGGGATATTTTCAAGCTACCCGGGTAGATACCAGTCGTTTCTTTTTGACCCACGCCGATATTCCGTTCTATATCCCAAGTCCTTGCAGCAATTCGTTACCTAACGAGTGTAGAAATTGTGATGCTATTGACAATAGCTCTCATCAACCGCCTTTTTATTGGCTGAATGATTAAGATTGGACAGGTCTCGATAAAAAGCACAAAAATCAATTAATAAATTTATATTTTACAGTAGAGAAGTATGAATAGGTAAGGGGGAAGAAGATAAAACGAAAAGTTGGGTTTTATTTCTACTTTGTTGTCTGTCAAGAAGCTACAAAACAATAAACTACGCATTATTTTAATCATTAATACTTAGAATTTTTTATAAATAAGAACACTTGTTTTTGTTTGCTTTTGCACGATGCCAGTACTACTTTCGTTAAAGAATATGAACTAAATATCTAACTCACTCGTTTTACCGATTGACACATAACCCCAAAACTACAAGAAGGTTCGTTTTTTATGGAGGGTAATTTCTCTAGCAAAGTTCGAGATGTCATTCAATTTAGTCGTGAAGAAGCGTTGCGATTAGGTCATGACTATATCGGCACAGAACATCTAATTCTAGGTATTGTTCGCCTTGGAGAAGGTGTAGCTGTTAAAATTCTAAAAAATCTTAATTGTGATCTTTTTAAATTAAAAAAGACCGTTGAAGATACAGTTCGTGGAACAGGCGGCTCTGTTAAAGTTGGCAATATCCCACTAACCAAACAGGCCGAAAAGGTACTTCGGATCACTTATCTAGAAGCTAAACTTTATAAAAGTGATACTATTGGCACCGAACATCTCCTATTATCACTCTTGCGAGATGACGAGAACATTGCCGCACAGATTTTGCAACAGTTTAACGTGTCATACGATGCTGTTCGCGAAGAATTAGATCTTATTATTTCAGGAAAATCCTCGGATGAAGATAGTCAGGATTCCCGATCAGTATCCGCCAGTCTTTCATCATCCAAAGGACCAAAATCGTCTGGAAGCTCCAGGGAAAAGAAAATGGAAAAATCAAAAACACCTGTACTTGACAACTTTGGCCGTGATCTGACTCAATTGGCCGAGGATGGTAAGCTTGACCCGATTATCGGTCGGGAAAAAGAGATTGAACGCGTTGCTCAGGTTTTGAGTCGACGAAAGAAGAATAACCCTGTACTTATTGGGGAGCCCGGCGTTGGTAAGACGGCCATCGCCGAAGGCTTAGCTACGCGTATTGTGGAGCGAAAAGTTTCGCGCGTGTTGTATGATAAAAGAGTTATCGCCCTGGACTTGGCGGCTTTAGTTGCCGGCACAAAGTATCGCGGTCAGTTCGAAGAACGAATGAAGGCCGTGATGGGCGAACTTGAAAAAACAAAGAATGTCATCCTGTTTATTGATGAACTTCATACCATCGTTGGTGCCGGTGGTGCCAGCGGTTCTCTGGATGCTTCGAACATGTTGAAGCCGGCATTAGCTCGTGGTGAGGTTCAGGCTATCGGTGCAACAACGCTGAATGAGTATCGTCAGCATATTGAAAAAGATGGGGCACTCGAACGTCGTTTTCAGAAGATCATGGTGGATCCGACGTCACCGGAAGAAACGATTGAAATTCTTACACAAATAAAGGAAAAGTACGAGAAACATCACAGCGTAAATTATTCCAAAGACGCTATTGAAGCCTGCGTTAAGCTTACCGACCGATACGTGACGGATCATTTCTTGCCGGATAAAGCTATCGACGCTCTTGATGAAGCCGGTGCACGTGTACATTTATCAAATATTCATGTGCCACAGCATATCATTGATCTGGAAGAAGAAATTGAAAAGACCAGCAATGAAAAGAACAGCATGGTCAAGAAACAGCGTTTTGAAGAGGCTGCCCGTCTGCGGGATAAAGAAAAACGCTTGACCGAAGAACTTGAGCAAGCCCAGAAAGAATGGGAAAAAGAGTCGGAAGAAATCATCTATGATGTTGAGGAAGAAGATGTTGCCCAAGTTGTTGGTATGATGAGCGGTGTTCCTGTCAGTAAGATTAGCCAGAGCGAAAGCAAAAAGCTGGTTAAGATGAAAGAAGAACTCTCAAAACAGATTATTGGCCAGAATGAAGCCATCGTAAAGCTGACAAAGGCTATTAAAAGAACACGTGCCGGATTGAAGGATCCCAAACGGCCGATTGGCTCGTTTATCTTCCTCGGTCCAACCGGTGTTGGTAAGACCGAGACTGCAAAAGTGCTGGCGCAATATCTTTTTGACAAAGACGACGCTTTGATCCGCATCGATATGAGTGAGTATATGGAGAAATTCTCTGTATCACGATTGGTGGGTGCCCCTCCGGGATACGTAGGATACGAAGAAGGCGGCATGCTTACCGAGAAAGTGCGTCGGAAACCTTACAGCGTTGTTCTTCTCGACGAAATTGAAAAAGCACATCCGGATGTATTTAACATCCTGTTGCAAGTGCTGGATGACGGTATCCTTACGGACAGCCTTGGTAGAAAGGTTGATTTCCGAAATACAATCATCATCATGACCTCAAACATCGGCGCACGTGATATCCGTAACCTTGGTAAAGGAATCGGTTTCTCTGCCGGAGACAGTGGATTTGATTATGAAAAGATGAAATCTACGATTCAGGATGCTCTGAAGAAGGTCTTCAATCCGGAGTTCCTGAATCGCATCGACGATGTGATTACTTTCCGTCCGCTCGAGAAAGAAGATATCTATCAAATTATTGATCTGCTTTCTGATGATCTTTTTGAACGCATTCATAATCTCGGCTACTCGATCGAAGTTACCAAGGGTGCCAAGGAATTTTTGAGTGATAAAGGATTTGATCAGAAATATGGTGCTCGACCTCTCAAACGGGCTATCCAGAAGTATGTGGAAGAACCGCTTGCGGAAGAGTTACTTGAATCCGATCATGCTGAAGGTTCGAACATCAAAATTAAGATGAATAAATCGCGCGATGGCCTGGTGTTTGACTGGACCGAAGGCGAGGGTTCTTCTGAAGAAGTTGATGAGACCGAAGCTTCGGCCAAAGATGATGATTCCGGATCGGAAAATGAAGAATCAACATCGGAAGCTAAAGCCTAATCCATACATACTGAAATTGAATTCATAAATTTTAAAAGGCCTCCGATCGGAGGCCTTTTTTTATCAATTTATATGTCCCGGTACAACCTCTAAAAATGAGATTCAATTTTAATCTCTTTGCTAGCCCCTTCCAATTCATAACGATCGGCTGAAGTTCGAATAAATTTAGGAGCTATAGCTTTACTGAATCCCAAAACACCGGAAAATTCATGGTCGGCAATACTGCGTTTTCTCAAATTAACAGCGTTTATTTTAACATTTCCCAAAGCATTTGCCATTTTGGAATAATCCCCTGTTATCGCCAAGATCAAGTCATCTTCTGGAAAGTAATTAGCCATAAAAACGGTTTCTCGAAAACTTGTACCACCAACTCTTTTGGCTTTTTCCGTAGAATAAACCGTTACACTACCTCCCGAGTTTAAGGTTACATATTGACCTTCATCAGAGAATGAAACGGCATCCAAAGGATCCTTCGAGGTGATACTGTTGATATTATTACCGTATTTGTCCATCAGTAATACTTTGTCCTCGCCACCGGATGCTGCAGTCACAGCAGCAATCATATCTCCATCATTCGAAATCACTACATTCTTCAAATAACGATCAGAGCTATAAAAAATATTCCTGAACGTGCCATCCGAAAGCCGAACTTGTGCTTTGGATCCCAACTTTCCATTGCGTTTGATTTTGGGATTGAAAACCACAAGAGTTTCTCCGCCGGGACTCGTAGCCACTTCCGATATAGCCTCTCCTTCTTTACTCTGGCTGCTATTGGACATGTTGGTGATTATATCTCCAAAGGTATTGAAAAAAGTAAAATCGGCTATCTTGTCGCGAAGCATAATGTCCCCATTATCCTGAGGATAAATACCAAAAGAAGATTGGTCAGCCAATGATATGGTGGAATAGGTGGTGAGCGTATCCCCCATGGAATCAAACACAATAACGTGACCTTTGCCACCGCCCCACTTTAATAAACTCACTTTTGAAAGGTCGGGCGAAATGCCATAGTCTGTAAAACCATCGACGGTTTTGTTAGACCGGTGAAATCGAATTTGACCATTATTTATAGTCACTTCTCCCCTTTTCAGTAAGAACGTAGAACGGTTATTATTTGATGTAGGAGAAGTTACGCTTAGGTTTAGTGACTGCCCCATCGCAAGGACAGGAAGCAGTAGAAAAAGAAGTGTTCGAAATATTTTGGCAATCATAAAACTTGTTCATTTCGCTTTTTAATGGAGTCTAAAGAACGGAAATATTTACAAGAGTTTCACCTTTAGCGAGCTATAATTCTACGATATTAATTTGTAGATTTAGCTCAATTAGAATTTTAAAGATTTATTATGCTTTTTTCGGTTATTATTCCTGTCTACAATCGTCCTCAAGAAGTAGATGAGCTGCTGGAAAGTCTGACCAAACAAACTTACGGCAATTTTGAAACTCTGATCATCGAAGATGGTTCCGAAGAAAAATGTGATAATATTGTAGAAAAATACCGCAGTCAGCTGAACATCAAATATTATTACAAAGAGAATTCCGGACAGGGATTCAGCCGTAACTATGGATTTAAAAGGGCAAATGGCGACTATTTTGTAGTTTTCGACTCAGATTGCCTAATCCCTCCCAATTATTTTGAGACAGTCAACACATTCCTCGAACAACAAAAGCTGGATGCCTATGGAGGGCCCGATCGTGAGCATGAAAGTTTTACGCCAGTCCAAAAAGCCATCAGTTATGCAATGACTTCGCCACTTACGACGGGTGGAATTCGGGGAAATGAGAAGCATGCCGGCACCTTTCACCCGCGAAGTTTCAACATGGGGATTTCCAGGGAAGTATTTGAAAAAACCGGCGGTTATCGCATCACCAGGATGGGAGAAGATATAGAATTTAGTATTCGCATTATTAAAGAGGGTTTTACTACCGGATTAATTCCCGGCGCCTTTGTCTATCATAAGCGCCGGACGAATTTGATACAGTTTTTTAATCAGCTCCATTTTTTTGGTCGAGCCCGCATTAATATCAGCCGTTTCTATCCTAACGAAATTAAGGCAGTTCATACATTGCCACCACTATTTACGATAGGAATCATTCTTCTTTTTACGCTCCCGTTTTGGGCACCTGATTTATTTAAAATTTTGTCGGCACCCTACCTTGCTTTCTTTGCGCTTCTTTTTGCACACGCAACAGTAAAAAATCATAGTATTTTTATCGGAATACTCAGTACAGCGGCTGCATTTATTCAACTTACTGCATATGGAATAGGCTTTTTAAGTGAGGCATGGACAAAACTGACAGAGTAAAAAATGATTTCGCTTTCAAATTGATTTGAGATATAAAGACCCTTATATTTGACATCTTTCTGAAAACGGGGAGCAAAATATTTAGATACATACTAGCGAAGTGATCTAAATTGTAAGCTCTTTCGTCATCTTCATTTATTGAACAACAGATATTCATTGTCTCGGCAATCGGGCCGTTTCATGAAGTTACGGGGAGTAGCGCAGTCCGGTAGCGCATTCGCTTTGGGAGCGAAGGGTCGCAGGTTCAAATCCTGTCTCCCCGACTTGATAAAATCCAAATTACAAACAACAAATGACAAGCCGGGATGTTTGAAATTTGAATTTTGTAATTTGCCTTTTGAGTTAAGGCGCCCGTAGCTCAACTGGATAGAGCAGCTGCCTTCTAAGCAGCAGGTTACAGGTTCGATTCCTGTCGGGCGTACAAGTTGAATAGCAAATTTCAAGCGCCAAATAACAAATAGCGGAATTTGAAATTTGTTATTTGTTACTTGCGATTTACAAGGCGACGTGGCCGAGTGGCTAGGCAGAGGTCTGCAAAACCTCCTACGGCGGTTCGAGTCCGCCCGTCGCCTCTTTTTTAAAATGCCGCGTTCGTCTAGGGGTTTAGGACGCCGCCCTTTCACGGCGGTAGCACGGGTTCGAATCCCGTACGCGGTACTTTTTCGAGCCCTTGCCCCCGTCAACCGGCGGGTGCAAGGGTTTTTTACTTTGGTCTTTGTTCAGAATTAAAATCGTCTTCATTTCATAGCCTCACTTTTTTATCTTTCCAAACAGTCACAAATGGAGAACCTCATCCAAGGCAAGAACCTATGATTTCTTATAAGAAAGCGGGCTCATATATCTTAATTACTACCGTCATTATTGTGATAATGGCGTCTTGTTCAGGTGGCAGAACCGGATACATGAGCAGGAGTCAAAAAAAACGTATTGAAACAGCTTACGATTCGGTGCGATCAACTTACACACGTCTGATTGACAACTACAAATCTTCTTCGGACTCCATGAGCCCGGTGCTTAAGAATCTGTATGCGAAGATGCAGCAAATGCATAATCGTATGGATATGAATCACCAGCAAATGATGTCGATGAATATGGATCAACGCATGCAAAACCGTCATAATAAGATGAGATCAGTGGATATGGTTATGCACTTGCAGGATCGAAAGGCTGGCGAATGGTATCAACAGATGGCAAGCATGCACGATCGGATGGCAAACTTGCATCGGCAGAACGGGCAAAAGAAAATGGCTCAGATAAATCAGC
>DATFLI010000013.1:0-27008 GCA_035267805.1 Balneolaceae bacterium
CCATTGCTGTATTGGATGCCCCCCCAAAGAGTACTATCGACAAAACTTTCCAGCTTTTCAAGTTCCTGTTTGTTGGGTTCAACCAGCTGCTTCATCATAGCTGCCAGCCAGGATCCGGCACCGCCCTCGTCGCTTAGCCCGGCAATCCATACCCGGTTATCCTGGGTGACCTGCCTTTTCGCATAATAATCATAGGTGATGACCGAGGGATTCCGATGAAAAGGGTCATTGGGCTTGTCAAACCACTGTTTGGTTGTCAAAAAATGTCCCAAATCTTTAGCAACTTGCGGCTGAGATTTAATCACCTTGTAATTAACCGACTGAACCGTGCCATCAGCATAGGTGATGAGGAGTCGGGCACGTCCCCATTTTTCGCCCATAACATTTAACCTTTTCCAACCATTTTTTGTAGAATTGCCACGACGCACTTGGATAGCCCCGGCCGGTTCTACATTTAGCGATTGAATCTTGCGGTCATATTTGAGGAAGAGCTGGGCATCCTGTTCCTTGGGCAAAATATACCCGGGAATTCCTTTCGCCATGGGACGATCATTCTGAGCAAGCGTTTGTTCAATATCCGGGATACTGTCCGACAGCAGAAATTTAACCCCGTACGTTCGGCTCTGTCCCGGTGCAAGCGTAGCCGAAGTCGGCTTATTCCATTGCTTGGCCCCTTTCCACTCGTTTTCTGCATACGCCTTGGTATGTACCATCCACTCATAAAAACCTTCGAAGGTGATACCGCGCTGCGTAGAATCACTCAACAGGGGCTTATAAGCCTCCAGTGGAGTTTTGTTTTCCGGGACCACCACCAGCGCCGGCCCATGACCATTCAACCTTGTCACTTGTACATACCCCGCATCGCGACCGATATACGGATCATAAAATGAGCACTTGGCATGGGCTTCCGGGAGTTTTCGGCCGGTCAGGATGTTATTAAAAACCATCGGTATGCCTAAACCACCAATCTGAACCGGCTCGTCGCTGGTATTTTTCAACTCGAAACTGAGAGCCAGATGTCCGTTATCCATTTTCCAGTATCGGCGAACCTGCAGGGGAATGTCGCTTGGAAGCGTGGGATTAAGCAACGCTCCGGCTAACACCGGAGAAGAAACATCCAATGACTTGACGTCGGTACGATGGGCGGCCGTGGCATACTCTTTCCATGGCCCGGAATCCCCATTTCGCAGCCGCAGCGTGATATCCCCCAAATGGTAATAGCCGTCTCCGTTCCGTTTGCTTAACCAGTCGGAAGGCGTAAAATCGAATCCATTCGCCCCCTTGGGTTGCAATCCTGCAATCGTCTGGGAAGTCTTCACCAGTTTCAGATGAAAGTTGGGCGTCTCAAAATTCAGGAAACCCTGGTCAAGTCCCAAAGTAGGTGCCGGGCCCTTTTTCTTATTCTTTTGTTGCGCAGAGACTCTGGATTGGAAACCAACGATTAAAAATATAATCAGTAAAAAAGAGAGACGATTGGGGTAACTAACTTCTGACATTACCGGTTGATCCAAAATATTAATTAAAACTGTTTTTATGAAAATATTAAAACTAATCCATCAATAAAGAGTCAATATTTACATGTTGTGGTTGTGCATCCAAACTTCCATCTTTCCTACGCCTCGATTAGACCATACAGCGTACGGAATAGCCGTTAAGCGGGTAGGCTGCCCATCCCCATCAAAAATGTTGCTGTGTAAAACCATAACTCCACCAAGCAAATCTGACTTAAACTCATAAGTAAACTGGGCATCATCCGGAACCTGAATTTTCAAGACGTCAGCCTTATTATCGACGAATTCCGCACAGTAGACAATCGGGCCGCGTTCTAAAGCAACCCGTCCCTCATCGGCAGCCACTTTGGGATTGGCTTGAATCTTCCGAACCGGCATAGGCAGGTTTAGTTCTATGACATCTCCTTTCTTCCATTGGCGATCGATCGTCACATAACCCTTTTGGATATCCGATTGCACCGGCTTTCCATTCACTTTCAGATCATATTCGACTGGTTTATTCTCAATGTATGAATACAAATCACTGGGCATAGGTTCATTGCGTGCCCATCCCGGGATACGAATTTTCATGGCAAAATCAGTTGACTTTTCGGGATCTACCTTAATTTTTATATTGCCATTCCATGGATAGTTCGTTTCCTGACTAAGGTTGATTTTGGAACCGTCACCAAGTTGAATATTGGCATCGCTGGCAATAAACAAGTTCGTATATAAGGTATTCCCCTTGTAGGCATACATATACTTGGGCACGGAAGAAAGAAACCGCATAGCGTTTGTCGGGCAGCAGGAAGCTGCAAACCACGGCTTGCGAGTCAATGCTCCCTGGTTAAACTTATACTTACCATTTGATTCAAGGGGATTCGGATAAAAGAAGGTATCTCCCTTCAACGAGACGCCTGAAATTACAGCATTATACATCGTCCGCTCCAGCACATCCATATACTTTGCATCTCCATGCAATAAAAACATCCGGTGATTCCAATATACATTTGCTATCGCGGCGCACGTTTCGTTGTAGGCAGTAAGGTTTGGCAGCTCATAATTATCTCCAAAGGACTCTCCTTCGTGACGGGCACCAATTCCACCGGTGATATATATTTTTTTGCCGACTACATTATCCCAAATCCGATCAACAGCTTTCAAGTATTGATCATCATTCATCAGGGCAGCGATATCTGCCATGCCGGAATATAAATATCCCGCTCTTACTGCATGACCAACCGCCTCATCCTGCTGAGTTACCGGCTTTTGATCCTGGTTATAAGCACCATACAGCTTATGGTGTAATGAATCACCCCGTTGATCCAGGAAAAATTTAGCCTGATCCAAATATTTTTTATCCCCGGTAGCCCGGTAAAGTTTCACGAGTCCTTTTTCAATAATCTCATGTCCCGGTGGCGTTCTCAGTTTATCGGGACCAAATGTTTTTATAACTAAATCCGCATTTTTTAGAGCGACATTGAGAAAATTCTTTTTCCCTGTTGCACGATAGTGGGCATAGGCCGCCTCATACATGTGACCGGCATTATATAACTCATGGCTCGACTGCAGATCGTGCCATCGCGGTCCCGGATCAACCCAGTTAGCCGGGGTAGTTGTCGAATCGATCTCTTTCCATGTCGTCAGATAGCCATCTTTCTTTTGGGCAGCAGCTATTTCAGAAATAATCTGGTCTAAATATTCATCAAGTTGCTTATCATAATGTGTCTGCAGCGAATAGGAAGCACCCTCGATAATTTTATATACATCTGTATCATCAAAAGGCATTTGTCCCTCGTATTTACCCCCCAGCTTACCTGCGGCCCGATCAAAATTACGAATTCTGCCTTCCTTTTTAATTTTGTCGAGGCCAAACGGGATCGTCACATCACGATTTGTTTTAATTCGCTGGGACCAAAAATTGTCATTTACCTTGACCTTGGTAAATGAGACCGGCGTGATCGGGTAACCGGAACTTTTTTTACTCTGCTGATTATTGGCAGGGTTGCAGGCAACCATCATACCAATCGAGAGCAGGTAAAGTAATGCGCCATTTATTAAGTTCTGAAAATACTCTTTCTTATATATTGATAGTGTTTTCATTTGATTTGATAAAGATATGCTGCCTGTTAAAAATGAACTGCCGATTCTAAGAATACGACAGCCTGAATTAAAATTTTCCCTGAAGTTATTTAACCTTCCATTCCAATATCCCGCTGGAATCTTTTTTAGGTAATTGCACATTCAGCCGCACCGCGGTGGTTCTTACCGGGGTAAAAGTAATGGAGTCATAAGCGTCTTTTGTAACCGTATATTTTCCCGAATTTTTGACCGGTTTCCAGGAATTTCCATCCTTATACTCTAGAGACCATCCTGCTGGAATGCGTACGCCACCGTCCGGCCGGTCGTCGAACCAATAGACCTTGCTTGAAGACAGTTTTTGGGGCGTATCCCATGAATATTGTACCCACTCGGTTTTATCCTTTTTGGGCCACCAGTGATAATATGGGATGGTGTGATCATCGGAGTTT
Organism: Balneolaceae bacterium; assembly: GCA_035267805.1. Taxonomy (GTDB): domain Bacteria; phylum Bacteroidota; class Rhodothermia; order Balneolales; family Balneolaceae; genus Fodinibius. The sequence goes on from DATFLI010000013.1 coordinate 4,022, forward strand.
TTAGGCTCACGCTGATCATTGACGGCAAATAAATTATTCTTGACCTCAGAAGAAGTTACGGTTGCCTTTGAAGCTTTGGACGGTGGTTTTAACGGAATCGTTTGCTTTTGGTTATCCGCGATCCAAACTTCCATCTCCCCGGGCCCTCGATTATCCCAGCTGTAGTACGGGATAGCAGTAAATTTTGTTTTTTCGACGTGCTTCTTTCCTTTTTTATTTTCTTTAACACTTTCTGCCTGACCTGTCAATGTGTAAACCCCATCCAATAAATCGGGATTAAATTTCCCTTTTATCTGATCATTTTTGTTGATAAAGCGATCGAGCACGTGCCCGTTATTATCGGCAAACTCCAAACTGTACATAATCGGACCGCGTTGCAGAGCCATCTTATCCTGATCTGCCCTCACCCGGTCATTGGCTTTCACTCGTCGAACAGGCATGGGAAGAGACAATTCAATTTTATCCCCAGGTTCCCAGGTCCGGTCAATCAACGCATAGCCGTCTCGTAGTTTGTAGTCCGGTGTTTCGCCGTTGACCTTAAGCGTATATTTTTGCTTCAGATTTTTCTGATAGGTGTAAAGTAAGCTTGGCACCGGCTTATTCTGGGCCCATCCGGGAATCCGCAACGCCACCTCAAAGTTCTTCTCTGATTCCGGATTCACCGTCATCTCAACATCGCCATCCCACGGATAACGCGTCGTTTGCGAAAAGTTGAGGGAATCCCCCTGCAAATTAATATGCGCCTTATTCTGTACATACAAGTTAACATATAAACGTGATCCCTGCTTGGCATAAATATAGCCCGGCATCGACGGAATAAAACGGGTGATGTTGCCCGGACAACACGCCACGGCAAACCAGCCACTGCGGTCGTACTGCCCCATCGACTCCAGCGGATTGGGATAGAAGAATCGATTGCCGCTTAAGGAAATCCCGGAAAGCAAACTGTTATACATCGTGCGTTCCATCACATCGACGTATTTTGATTCGCCGTGCATCAAAAACAGCCGGTAGTTCCAAAACACATTACCGATTGATGCACAGGTTTCATTATAAGCCGTCATATTGGGCAGCTGATACGACGGGCCAAATCCCTCGTTGGCGCCCTGCGATCCGATGCCGCCGGTTACATACAGCTTGTGATCAACCACATCCTTCCAAATTGCATCAATCGCATTTACATAATCTTTATCACCTGTGATAGCCGCAACATCGGCCATGCCTGAATACATGTAGGTGGCACGAACCGCATGGCCCACCGCTTTACGTTGCTGTGTAACTTTCTTGTAGCTTTGATTATATTTTCTGCCTCCCTGCCGGGCATTCAGGAAAAATTTGGCCAGATCCAGGTATTTCTGCTTGCCCGTTATGCGATATAATCCAACCAATCCCATCTCTACTACCTGGTGACCGGGATATTTATCCACCTTATTTGGGCCAAAGGTTTTGCAGAGCAAATCCGCATTTTTCAAAGCAACATTCAATAATGTCCGTTTGCCGGTTGCCCGGTAATGGGCTACCGCAGCCTGGTACAAGTGACCGGCATCATACAGTTCGTGGCTCAGGTCCTCCACGTTCGACCAGCGCTTGTCGCCGATCCATTTGACGGCCGGGTGACTGGGATGCTGCTCGTGAATCGTCCGGGGCGTATAAAGATAGCCGTCCGGTTCCTGCGCCTGGCTGATATAAGAGATCAGCGTATCAACGCGTGCCTCCAGCTTTTTGTCGGGATAAATTTGCAACGAATAACTGGCTCCTTCAATTACCTTGTACACATCCGTATCATCAAAGGGATATTGCGTCTGGAAATCACCCTTCGCCAGACCGGCAGCAATTTTAAAATTTTTGACCCGTCCCGTCTCATATAATTTATTGATGGCGTAGGGGATTGTCACATTGTGATTCTGCTTAATCCGTGGCAGCCAAAAATTATCAGTTACCTGTACATGAGTAAATGGGATAGGCGTTATGGGATATCCCTTATTATTTTGGGATGTAGATTTCTTTTTGCAGCCTCCCATGAATACCCCTATTAAAAGGATAATGAGATTGTAAGTTATTGTTCTTTTATACATGATTTAATGTCCCTTTACTTTCCCATTTATATTACACTCATCTATTCATTTTCTCCTCTCCCGAGCAATCAATTTTAAAGGATCACTGAAAAAAGAAAATCAAAGTGTATTAAACACACTTATTTAAAGAGCAAAAAATTAAAAAATAATGCAATATTATTGCAGACATCACAAATATGATACTAACATTTATCAATATTCTATCTGTTTTGGGCCACGGATTTGCCGCAGGAATTCATCTTATGACTGGGTATGTCATCCGATAAATGACCCGGGCCGGCCTTTCCGGACATCCCTGTTTCGGAGAGTTGCTCGTTCCATTCACCCGGTCACAAACCCAGCGAACGGGTGGTAGGGTCATAAATATTCACATTCGGGGACTGAATTGTAACGGATTAATCTGTACTCATCCGTGAAAAACTGTGGCCCCTCTCCTTTAATCTTGATAATATTTTATCGAATAATCTCTTTGTCCGGATGTATAATCGACAGTTTTTTTAGTGTCGTCGAACCAGCGGATTTCAATTTTTGCAGGCTTTTTATTTTTATCGATACCCAACACCTGCATAAAACTATTTTGCGACCAGTATCCCGAACCGGCCTGGATTTCGCGCCGGGGTCCTTTGCTACCGTCGGCATACACCAGCCGCATGCTGGAACCGATGGCATCACGGTTGGCAGACGGTCCTTTTAGCCTGATTCTTATACCCGCTTTGGGCGTTTGATTTTCATAGAGTTTTGTCGCCGCCCCGTTTTGAGATATGGCCAAATCCACTTTCCCATCTCCGTTGAAATCGCCGAGGGCGGCACCCCTTTGTTCGCCATAGACTTCAATCCCGCTCGACTGCCCCGGGACAGCGGTAAAATTTCCGTGTCCGTCCCCTTTGAGCCAAAGTCCCCGTCCGGCATCCAGTCGCGGCGTGTTGGGACGTACATCAAAGAAATTCTGGCTAAGGAAAATGTCTTCGTTTCCGTCGTTATTAAAATCCGCTACACTTGCGTCAAATGCGGCGGTAAGCTGTGCTGCCTTCGGTAATTTATGAGCTGAAAAATGATCGCCTTCGTTAATGAAAACCATGGTCGATAATGTATTAATCTCTTTCGAAGGGGTTTGTTCAAAATATGGGCCCAAAATATCTTTGACGGATGACTCGGCAAACTGTTTGTTGTTGGCCACTCCTTTGGCAAAAGCATTTGATATAGAAGAATAGGAATGCAGTTGTCGACGCGGGACGTAAGCTTGCATATGCTGATCGTAATAGGACTCAATAATGTCAATACGACGATCCTTGTTAAAATCCCGATAAAACATCTTTAACGGGTGATCGCCGCCATCCAGCTGGTAGGGGCTGTTGAGCCCCCAGTTAGTAGCCACAATGTCCGGACGACCGTCGTTATTGAAATCGCCTGTTGCCACGCCATTCCACCAGCCTTTGTATTGATCCAACCCCATCTGTTTGGTCACATCAACGAAATTGCCATTATCATTTTGGTACAGTTTCATCGTATCCCACGCTCGACTTATCAGCAAATCCTGATCTCCATCGCCATCATAATCGGTAAACACTGCGCTCGTGACTAAGCCGAGGTCTTTGAATTTCTGCGAGTTTGTTTGATCCAAATGAAAACCGCCATTTTCATTTTTAAAAAGCCTGGAGGTAGCATCGGCGGGGTATTGAGTAGGCACAAATCGTCCGCCGACAAAAAGATCGATATCTCCGTCATTATCATAGTCGGCCGCAGCCAGCGGTCCTGTGGTAGAAAAGATGCCCGGAATACTGTCTTGCTTTGCAATCGACCTGCCGGAAAGCACATAATCCCGCGCCGATGCTGCTTTAATATCGGCCGGTTCGTAGTTGGCATTGCCCACCAAAATCCGGGTTCCCTCTTTGCCTGCCCAACCTAAAATGGTCGTTAGATCAGAAGATGTTTTCTGCGTCAATTTACCGAGAGAAATTCGGGCAAACTGCCCATTCCCCTTATTTTCAAAAACGGCCAGTTTTCCTCCCCGTCCGGATGAAATAAACAAATCGGCATCTCCATCCGAATCGAAATCAAACCAAGAAACGCCGGGGCCCTCTTGACTCAACTTAACAGGCAATAGCGGCTGGATATGGAAATCGTCATAGGGTTCTTCGTGATGCTGATGATTGATCCTGCCGGATACATCTTTAAAAGTAACAGTACTTGTATCCCTTGACTCCTCAGAATCATCGGCAGTATCTGTTGCTGTATTGGATTCATTTATCTTATAGATCCTGTCGGCCTTTACGCTGTCGATAGTACTCTGTTTTCCATCCGGCCAGGTAATGTGAAGTACGTGATCGGGGTTATCTTTATCCGCAGCAAACATGAGCACGGGATCGGAATCTGAAAGATACTCTCCGCCGTCATCCACCTCATCCATCTGCACTACGGGTCCTCCGGTTAATCGCACGTTAGCACCGATGGCTTGCGTGTTGGGGGGCATCCCTTTTAGCCGGACGGCAATTCTCGGTGCGGACGTTACATCCTCATAAACGCCTGCCTTTTCATTCAGCCGGTTCATGACCAAATCAAGATCGCCGTCATGATCCAAATCTGCTGTTGCCATACCATGCGCAACGTCATCTTTATCAAAGCCCCAATCCTTGCTGACATCCTTAAATTTGAGTCCGCCTTCATTTTTAAAAATTTTGTTCGGCAGCTTCAATGGCGGATACATATCGATATAACTTTTCTTTTTAGCGGGCCCCCGATTCATGGCGTTACGCCACTCATCCTGGGCATCAAGATCCTGAACGTCGTAACTGTAACCGGTTGTGACAAGCAGATCTTCGTATCCGTCCAAATCCACATCCAAAAACCGCGGCGTCCATGACCACTCGGTAGCCTCAACGCCACTGTAATAGGAGGTTTCGGCAAATGTACCGTCGCCCCTGTTGATATACAAAGAATTGCGATTGTACTGCGGCTGATTATCATAATCACCGATATAAACAGGATAGGGATCATCGGGGATATATTGCCGGAGCTTTCGCTCGTGATCGGGACTTAACATCTCAGTAATAAAATAGTCCCAGTGCCCATCGCGGTTAATATCGGAAAAATCGACCGACATGGAAGAAAAACTCATGTTCCTAACCGTCAGTGGATCTGCTTCTTTAAAGATGCCATTGCCCTGGTTGATCCAGATATGATCTTTGGTCCAATAGTCATCACACACGTAAAGATCCGGCAGCCCGTCCCGATTAATATCCTGAAACTTGGCCGTAAGTCCCCAATCCTGTTCCAATCCCTCAGGTTTTCCATCAGAATCCAAAAACCGCTTTTTCAGATTTGTGACCTTTTTAAATTTCCCATCTCCATCATTGATAAATAACTCGTCTTGTCGGCCGATCTCCCGGCGATCGGGTACGCGGTCTTTCATATTCAGGATGGTATACTGCTTGTCATATGGTGGCTTAAGCGTATAATTCTTGTTTACACCCTTTTGATATTTCTGCTTGACTGTTTTTTGCCAGGATAAATCGCTGACGTCAAACAAATCCAGCACCGGCTTTCGCTTGTAATTGGCCACATACAAATCCAAATCTCCATCACCATCAATATCTGCAAGCGTCATCGACATCGTGCCGTGCGCTTCATCCAGCCCGCTGTCAGATTTTAGCTTAAAATGACCTTTGCCATCGTTTATGTACAAAACATTTTTACTGGCGATGGATCCAACCAATAAATCAAGATCACCGTCTCCGTCCACATCCGCAAAAACAGCACTGGTAGAAAACGTATTGGGACGAGCCGCTCCGGCAGAATCGGTTATATCCTTGAACTTAAGTCCGCCCTCATTTTTATACAACTTGTTGGGACCGTCCAGTTGGGCAAAATAGATATCGGTCCACCCATCGCCATCTATGTCGCCGAGTGCTACACCAGATCCATTCAGGTAGTGTCGGTTGTCAAAAATATCATCCTTCGTCAGATTATTTCGGAAATCGATATTCGTCTCTGACGATGCCAGCTTTTTGAACCCCACTTGGTCGGAAACATCAGGTGACAATGGACTCCAGCGATATCCATTTTCCTGGTGCCACTTTAATTTCTTGGGAGCTCGGCGACTACAACTTAGCAGTATCCCAATCCCCAAAAAGAAACATACTTTAAGAAAGTTATTAACTGTCATAAACTTTATGAGTTGACCAATGGCCTATGCTTTACAAATGAAAAGCTAAGATATAAAAAGCAAAAGAAGGTGCTTATAGTTAAGCAATATTGTATCAACTTTATAAATTTTTCTACTATGTATTCGGCTAGTTCATCATTTATGTAATGGGTATATTTATGGTCGAATTCGATGGATAGTCGTTAAAATCGATATTATCGCTTTTATTATAACTTAGATCAAAAATCTTAACAGAAGCTTCGCGTCGCTTTAACTTTGCATTTTGATATGAAAATAACTTTTTCTCTTTTAGGATTTTTATTGACTGTTAGCCTTTTGAGTAGCTGCTCACAATCATCCAAAAAAAAGAATGCATCTGAACAAAATCAGCAAAAAGAAAGCTCCTCAGTTCAGGCATCTACTGCTCCTACCGAAGCCGATATCGCCAAGGGTAAGCAATTATCAAAGATTTACTGCGTGCGTTGCCATGTTTACCCCAAACCCAGTCTGTTGGATAAAAAAACCTGGGTCAATCAGACGCTGCCCAATATGGGGACGAGGCTAGGCATTTTTAAACATAATGGAGTTAAATATCCCATCGAGCATACAGCCAATTTACCAAAGGATTTGTACCCGGATACGGCACTCATAAGTGATGCGAATTGGCAAAAAATCCTCGATTATTATCATTCGGCTGCGCCCCAAAAATTAAAAATGCCCAAGCCGGATAAAAAAATAAAAACAGATCCCCTATTCTTCACTGCCCACACTTCTGATTTTCGTGAGCAGGCACCGCCGATGGTAACATCAATCCGGCTTGATCCCGGTAACAAAACCATTTACCTGGGTAATGCATCTGACAAGAAATTCATGGTTTTTAACAATCAGCTCAAATTTACGGATTATCTCCATGTAACCTCTCCTATTGCGGATATCCACATACTCAATGATGATATTTCGAAACCGGGAAAAAGAGATCTGCTGCTGACCTATATCGGTGATCTTCAGCCGTCGGATGCTCACAAAGGATCGGTGATGCGCAGCTCATACAATCCCAAGACAAAAGAAGCTCATGCCGGTTATTATGTAGCCAATCACATTGAACGAACTGTAGAAAGCCAGATGGCCGATTTGGATGGGGATGGCAAGGCGGATTACCTGATCAATGAATTTGGTCACCGCAAAGGGCACCTGTTTTGGGAGAAGAACCTCGGGGATGGAAAACCTTCAAAAGAGCATATTCTCACCGATACACCGGGTTGTATCAGATCGGTGATTAAAGACCTTAATGATGATGGTAAACCTGATGTAATTGCACTTTGCGCCCAGTCGGATGAGGCCATTTATCTGTTTCAAAATCAAGGTAATGGGCAGTTTTCTGCCCCAAAAACATTAGTGCAATTTCCGGTTGTAGCCGGGTCCAGCTATTTTGAGATGGATGATTTTAATGGTGATGGTCACCCGGATATTTTGTATACCAGCGGCGATAATGCGGATTATTCCACGATTTATAAGCCTTATCACGGGGTCTATATTTATTTAAATGACGGCAAAGGGAATTTTAAAAAGGCATGGTTCTATCATATCAACGGAGCTTATTGTGCTAAAGCAAGAGATTTTGACAAGGATGGAGATCTGGATATAGCATCTATCTCCTTTTTTGCCGATTATCGACATCGACCGCAGGAAGGATTTGTCTATTTTCAAAACGATGGCAATCTCTCTTTTACTCCCTATCATCATCCGGCTGCCGACAATGGAAGATGGATTTCGATGGATGTAGCAGACTGGACGGGTAATGGTTATGATGACATCGTGCTGGGAAATTTTTCTGTAGGTCCTACTAAAGTTGCTCAATCACTGCAAAATAAATGGACCCACGGGCCCCATTTTCTGCTGCTTGAAAATCACGCGGGAAAAAATAACTAATACAAATCTACAGGAAGGCTTTTAAATGGTTTGTACCAAACCCCGACTTTAGTAACACCTTCTTTATATTACTTATTATTTTTAGTTTTGATTACAATCACTCCGGCACCGCCCTCCATGCCATAGGCGCTGGAAGCCTCTACCCCTTTTAATACTCTTACCGATTTAATCATATCGACAGGTACTGCATTTTTTACATCGGAAAAATCCCTGCCATAACGATTTCCGTCCACTACGAATAGCGGTGTGGGATTACCATACACAGAAACAGTGCCTCGTATGGTAATTTGTGCCGTTGATCCCGTCTCGAATACTTCCACGCCGGGCACCCTTTTTAAATAATCCGCCAGGGATGTTGAAGGATTATCTACCTTAACCTCCGAAGTTGAGGCTTTGGCCGTTCCACTTGTCTCACGGCTTGTAGCACAGCCTACAGACAGTAGGACGATTAAGAAATTTAAGATATAAAACTTCATAACATACCTCCCTTGTTGATTTCGCTACCAATCCCACTTCAATAGTGTAACGAAATAATTAATTGGCTACCAGCCTTTTTCTAGGCTGCATCCTAATTTTAATAAAAATAAATTATGTTATGCCACATCCCAGTAGACGGTATATCGCTGCTCGTCGACCTCATAAAAAGGGCTCAATTTTACAGTTTGCTCCATCGCCGGACTGTCTAACAGAAAATGTGCCGGTTCGTCCTCAACAGCCGTTATGAATTCCGATATATCTTTCCCCGCCGGGGTTTTAATTGGAGGAACTTTCACTGAAGCGGCATCAAAATATTCCGATTGATCCGAACCGATCGGTTCGGGGTACGACATCCATTTGGTTCCAAACTCACCTACAAGGACCAGCGGACCGTACATAATTGCCACTTTTTTATCGTCATTCGGCATGGGTTCTACATGGATATCCATCGGCAGGCTAACCTCTATAACATCGCCGTTCTTCCATTGCCGGTTTACGGCAACATAACCGGAGTTATCAACTGAAGATGAAACCTGTTTGCCGTTGACCGAAACTTGGAATCCCGATCCGACCCAGTACGGTTTACGAATGCGTAAACTAAATTTTTGTGAGTTATCGAGATTGAGCTTCAGCTTAGTTGTATCCGAATTAGGAAATTTCGTCTGTTGACTAAGTGAGAGTCCTTTATTATTCCAGTTTACCTGTGAAGGAATAAACAAATTTACATACAAATCAGAATCGTCATGCATATAAATAGCAGTACCGTATTTCGTATGATTTTCCATTCCCGTACCACGACAGCACCAGAAAGAATGAAAAGGGGTACTAAACGTCTTAAAGAAACCGGGATCCATATTGACAAAATAGGTAACCTGTCCCCGTTCCGATTCAATAGACGCTAAAATATGATTGTACAGGGCCCGTTCGTAATAATCGGCATATTCAACATCCGGTTCCCAGCTCATCAGATGCTGAGTCAGCTTCAACATATTATAAGTATTGCACGTCTCGGTGTTGGCCTTATCCAGCCGGTCATGCAAGTGTCCCAATTTACCAAAGTGCTCTCCATCCGTATTTCCACCATTGACATACGAACGATGCTCAACCACCTGTTTCCAAAAGTATGTCGACACTTTATGCATCCGCTCATCACGGTTAAATTCATATTCACGGGCAGCACCTATAATTTTGGGGATTTGTGTGTTGCCATGTTCACCTGTTAGCTCGTCTCGGCCTTCGGCCAACGGATCAAAGATTTTCTTATCATTAAACCGCTGGGCAAGTTTCATATATTTTTTATCGCCGGTGATGCCATAGGTATCTGCCATCACCTCATTCATCCCACCATATTCGCATTCCTGCATCTTGGTAAACTGCTGATCCGACAAATGACTGGATAATTCGAGTGCCCAATCCGAAAAATCGACCAGCACCTGCTTGGCCTGCTCGTTTCCTGTGTGCCAGTATGCATCACGCAGGCCGGCATAGGTTTTGTGAAGATTATACCAGGGAGACCAAACGCCATTCAAGCTAAAGGCCTTTGGTTCAATTTTACCGGAGGCCACCTCTTTCCATAGCTTTCGTCCATCGGGGATGCCGCCTATGTAACCATCTCCACCTTTTTTTTGCAGGCTTTGCAGTTCGTCAACAATATATTCAGTCCGTTCTTTATATCGAAGATCATCGCTCGCCGAATACATCAGGGAACATGCCGATAAATAGTGACCCAGTGTATGCCCCTGCAATTCGGAGGTCTCCCATCCGCCATACCGAGGCGCTTTGGGCTCCAAATCTTCAGATAAGTAAAAACAGGCCAGCAAGCGATCCGGATCTAATTTTAACAGGTATTCTCCATTCAAGTCCATTGCTTTTGTGAAGGGACTTTCTCTTAAACGCACATCCTTTAAAGAAAAAAAGTTTATAGGGGTGCTCCCGGCCTTTCCATCGGTAGGTGTTTTAAATGGTGTTTGAGCAAATTCCATTGATCCGGGCAATGTAAACATTGTAGCTCCCATGCCCATTTTCTGCAAAAATTCTCTTCGTAGCATAATGCTATCCCTCCGAGCTTATCTGATATTTCTGGTTATGTAATTCATCAGTCATTTTTTATGATTCAAGACTGTAAATTACTTGTTGAATGTGGCAAATAATTAATCCTGAAAGTGCGGACTCTATGAATACAAATGCCAAGTGTTATAATCACACTTATTAATACTCAACAAAAATCGAAAATGCAACATTTGCCACGATTTAAGCAAAATTATACAAGAAATTGTTAATAGGGTGAAACAAGTAGAAAAGATAAGGAGAAATGGATGTCAGCCGGGCCTACTTCTCCCTCAAGCTGCCACTTAAAATTCATGAGCTATAAAATAGATCCCAAAAAACAGCCAGCCATTCAACTGCCTTTGGTACTTATAACAATAACACCGGCAGATCCCTGCAAACCGTAATTACTTGAAGCTTCAACACCTTTCAAAACACGGATCGAACGAATTGAATTGACCGGAACCAAATTTTGTACAGAGGAAAAATTTCTTCCGTACATCGATCCGTCGACCACAAACAGTGGCGAGTTTTCTCCGTTAATGGTTGAGGCTCCCCGAACCATAACTTGTGTACCTGAACCAGAACCGAATATTAAAATACCCGGAACTCTTCTTAAGTAATCTGATAAAGAAACAGTAGGATTTGTAACTGTTATATCAGAAGACCGGGCTTTGTTGTTATTCTTACTTCCACTTACCTTACCACTTGAGGCACAACCGACGAGCGATAGGGCAATCACGAAATTCATCAATGCATATTTCATAATATTGCTCCCTTTGGTTGGCAATAATTAATACGATAACTTACTAAATATTATGACATTTAGATACAAATATTTTTCAACGTGTTAAGACCTTTTTAGTTTTTCCAGGAATTCCCGCGAAGATTCTCCAATAGCCCTTTTCTCTTCTTCCGACTTTTTATCATACATATTCACCATAAAACTACTTCTTCCGCTTTGCTCAAAAGCCTCACGTTGTTCATCTACAAAATTCCAGTATAAATAGTTGAAAGGACATGCATTCTCCCCAGTTTTCCGGGTAACGCTATACTCACAGTTTTTGCAGTAATCACTCATTTTATGGATGTAATTTCCGCTGCTTACATACGGTTTTGATGCTAAAACCCCGCCATCGGCAAAGGTCGACATTCCCAAAACATTTGGTAACACCACCCACTCATACGCATCCACATAGGCGAACCAAAACCATCTATTCAGTTCCCGGGGATCGGTATTCGTGAGATTGCTGAAATTACTAAGCACCATCAGCCGCTGGATGTGATGCGAATATCCCTGCCCGATTACCGGCTTCAGACTTTCCCGCATGCAACGCATTCCGGTTTTGCCCGTCCAATACATCTCAGGCAATGCCTTATCAAAGTTCATAAAATTCGTCTGGCGAACTTCAGGCATCATCGCCTCATAGTAAACACGCACAAACTCCCGCCAGCCTATGATCTGACGAATTAGTCCCTCTACAGAATTAAGCGGGGCCTTTCCTTCTTCATAGGATCTTAATGCTCTTTCGCAAATTTCACGTGGTAAAAGCAAACCATTGTTAAGGTAAAGCGACAGTTTGCTGTGAAAAAGTATGGAATGGCCGGCAGCCATCGCATCCTCATATGGACCAAAACTAGCCAGTCGTTCATCAATAAATTCATCCAGTAATTTCAAGGCCTGTCGCCTGTTAACTGCATAACGAAAATTTTCAATTTTACCGAAATGATCACCGAACTTCTGTTCAACCAGTTTCATCACTTCGGTAGTTATTCCATCGGGATTGAAAGAGGTTATTTCAGGTAGCAGAAATCCCTCCGGTAATGATTCCCGATTTTGACCGTCATAATTCCACTTCCCTCCTTCAGGTTCATCTCCATTCATGAGATAACCGGTCTTCCTACGCATCTCGCGATATAAATATTCCATCCGATAGCCGGGCTCAATATTATTCATCCAATTGGCCGGATCTGCAATAAAAAAGGAATTAGGGATTTCCGTAGTCCTGTCCGAATATCTATGCTTTATATTCCGAAGCCGCTGACGGCTATCCCACTCGGATGGGGTCATAAACGTTACTTCCAAGCCCGGAGCCTGATCCAAAAGTTCAGCCAGTCCTTTCTCATAGTGATTCCTCGTAGCATGATAACATACGGGGTACCCCTGCTGATCACAATCAATGGCAAAATGCCTCATCGAACTTAGTACATAAGTAAGTTTCTTCTTGTGATAAGGCAGAGCATTGCCTTTTGCCGACGATTCAATGAAAATCAACAATGGCTGCTTCTCTCGCACCCAATCCGGCCAGACTGCCAGATTTAGCTGATCATGCAAAATTAAAACAGCCTTGTCATAGTCAGATAAATTCTTCTTGCTAATATTCTCATCGATTTGCTTCAAAAATTTTCGGTGCGACATTACTCATAAATTCCTTTAATTTTACAAGTTAATTACGCAATAGGTTTCCATATCACTTAGTTCCATAAAATTATTACTGTATGCCAAAAACAATTATAGGCGTAATGGGTCCCGGCGACGGAGCAACCCAAAAAGATCTTGAATTGGCCACGGAATTGGGGCGCCTGATTGCTCAACAGGGATGGGCGCTCCTCACCGGCGGTCGTAACATCGGTGTGATGAATGCCGCCTCAAAAGGGGCTCATGAAGCCGGGGGACTTACCATTGGGATTTTGCCTACCGAAGATCCCCGCAATAGTTCCCCGTACCTCGACCTGCGAATATGTACCGGGATGGGTAGTGCCCGCAATAATATTAATGTGCTAAGTTCAGATGTAGTAATTGCCTGCGGCACAGGTCCGGGTACCTCATCCGAAATAATGCTGGCTTTAAAAGCCCAAAAGCCGATTATCCTGTTAAATCAGACAGAAAAGGCACTGTCTTTTATCGATGAAATGGCTCCCGGTAAACCGAAAGTGATTCAAACGCCTAAACAAGCTGTTCGTTTGATCGTAGAAATACTTTGATGTTCTGTAAAAATTTTGATTTATATCAAAGTACTATTATATTAGTACTAACTGAGTACAACAACATGTAATTTATATATCCGGACTATGAAAAAATCACTTACTCCCCTTGGGGAAACTGAAATGGAAGTCCTGCATCACGTATGGGATCTGGGCGAAGCCACTGTTAAAGATGTCAGGAAGCGGATCCTGCAAAACCGTGAAGTTGCTTACACGACGATTATGACCGTCATGAAAAACCTGGCGGAAAAAGGCTATCTGAAATATCGCAAGGATGGTGTCACCTATGTTTACAGTCCTGCCCAAGAACCGGAATCAGTGCGCTCGAATCTGATCGGCGATCTGATGAAAAAAGTATTCAAGGGATCGCCCAAACAACTCATTCAAACGCTGGTAAATAGTGATGATATGACGGCCGAGGATTTTCGGGAAATTAAAAAGATGATTGACGAAATAGAAGAATGATTATGACAAATTTTATCCATTTTCTACAGAATTTCGGACAATTGACGCTTGACCATGTTTGGCTTCCACTATTCATCTGGACGGTAATTGCTGTCCCTCTTGCGGCTATCTTACACCGCTCGGATCGGGTGCCGCCCGTGTATCAGTATCACAGCCGGGTAGCCCTGCTGTTTGCTCTACCGGTCGGGATTATCGGATCGTATCTAACAAGTGCGATCAGCAAGATATTACAAACTTCTGAAACGCTGTCAACAAAATTCATTGTCATTCAAAATCCTATAACCGTTTCTTCAACCTCACAACAGGCTATTGAAGGAATCTTATCTGATCCCGTATTTTGGATTGGGATCTCCGGACTTCTTATTGTAGTCGGAGCCGGCTATCTGCTTTTCAAAATGCTTTGCAATGCCTACCGTTTGCGGAAGTTGGGAAAACAACTGGATTTCATTCCCATTTCCAATATCGACGGTCTCGACAAACATAACGAATCGTCCCTTATTGCATTCAGTGATAAGACTCATATCCCATTTACTTATGGATGGCTGAAAACAAAAATTGTAATCCCTGCAGATTTGCGGGATGATACGGAGGCACTGGCTATGGCCGTCCAGCATGAACTTATGCATATCAAGCACCGCGATTTCCTGCTCAACGGAATCTTGGTTATGATCAAGGCTCTGTTCTGGATTCATCCCCTCACTCACTACCTGTATAATTCAAGCCAGGAATACCGTGAAATTACCTGCGACGGGGAAGTTTTGGCTGGGAATCAATTTTCTAAAAAACGCTACGCCGAACTGCTTTTTAAACTGGCGGAGCGGGAACATCAAACCGCTTTGGTCATGAGTATGGCCGTGAATCCTTCTTCACTCAAAAAACGCATTCAAATAATGTCTGACCAATCAACCTTTACCGACAAATTTCGAACCAGTTTCTTGCTAACGATGGTTTCAGCCTCCTTAATTGTGCTCACAATGGCTTGTACCGATATGGCTGATAATGGAATCACGAATACTGAGGTAAAACAGGCTCAATCACAAATTGCGAATCAGCCGTCAAATAGTAGCAAGCCGCTATATATAGTCAATGGGAAACAATGGGATAGCAATGAATCAGCTGCTGAAAAACTATCCAGAGTCAAAACCAAGTATATTAAATCTATTAACGTCCTAAAAGGTGAAAAAGCTACTCAAAAATATGGCAAAGCCGGAAAAAACGGAGCAGTTGAACTAACAATTCTGAACCCTCAGAAAGCTTTTAAAGATTTAAAATCAAAAGTTGAAGTTCCTTCAACTGCCGTCTCTAAAGACTCTAGTGGAGATTTCTTTGTAGCCGTTGAAAACATGCCACAACTTATCGGCGGATTGGCATCGTTGCAAGAGAAGATCCAATATCCTGAAACCGCAAGAAAAGCCGGTATTGAGGGACGCGTTATCGTGCAATTTATTGTCGATGAAGAAGGGAATGTAGAAAATCCCCAGATTATCAGAGGTATTGGTGGCGGCTGTGATAAAGAAGCGCTTCGTGTTGTTAAGCAGGCGAAGTTCAAACCGGGTCGTCAACATGGCAAAGCCGTAAAGGTACAATATTCCCTGCCCATTGTTTTTAAACTACAGAAGAAACAAGATAGTAACTAGCAAAAACATTTAAAGCCTGTCAATCACTTTATTAAATAGCCCTGAAAAGGAGGCGGAGCTCTACGGTTCCGCCTCTTTCGTTATTAGACATAATTAATTTCCTGTCGGCTATCCGGCGAAACTGTTTTACCAATCATCACTGATCTCGTTTGGTATAATCCTCTATGATTATCAAATCAGTATATATGTCAGTTTTTCTTAAATACTGTAAATTAACACTCATTTAACTAAGTTTTATTTTTTTTGGCTTCATAGGTTCCGCTTTTCTTCATTAACAATGACCCACTTATAGGTTATGAAGAATAATTTACCAGCTTCTCATTCAAACCATATAAATATCTGCGATGATCGTTGGGATCCGTTTTCCTGACAATCAAGTTTTCCTCCAAAGGGAAATGATTCAAAAACTTCTTGTTAGCAGATTTGATAATATCATTTCTCAGCCTCCTGCGATAGTCATAGTTATCGATATCGGCCCACAACAACTCTTCGATTTCCTGTGTATCCAAGTATCTCTTCTCTGCAAACAGAAATGTCAGTAATTTTTTCTCGTTCTCATTCAACCAATCAAGGTGATTGATATCCGAACCGGTTGGAAGTTTCGATACTACTTCAGAACCCCCGTTTTTCCACCGGTAAGCAAATACGAGTATAAAGATTACCGCACCGAAACCGATGATCAGGTATAAAGAAGCCAAAGAAGATTCAGGTTTCAACTGCTTGATCAAGTCAACCTTTGGAATTGTTACTACCCGAATCGGATAAAATTCGGAATTGGCTAAGTTGTTAATGCCAACAATTATGGCCTCTTGTTTTTTTGAATCATAAAGAAAATTCACAGGAACAAACAAATCGGATCTTTCAAACTTCATTTTAAAATCCTTGAGAGGCTTGGCAGTCTGCAAGTTAATTGGTTTCAGATAAAAAATATTGTCTGAGGTCTCCCTCTGAACCATTGGTAAAAACCATATTTTTTCTTCAGGGATATAAAAAGAAGAAGATAATGCATTGGTCTTGCCCACTTTAATACTACTGCGTGGCTCGTAAAATTGCAGATTTTTATTCGACAATGTCAGAACCTTATGCCATCTGTTGCTGTCGAAGGAAAATTCCCAAATATCCTGCAATCTTATCCTCCTGACATTTTGGTCATCCGGATGCCCTCCAACCGATGTCTCACCCCCATAAATAAATAATTTCTTAACATCGGAATCAAAAACACCCGTGTTAGGAGTACGACCCTTTGGAAAAGCTGATTTTGCATTTACATTTTGAATATTCCACTCTTTCAAGCCTCTGTTATAAAAGATGAGCAAGTTATGCCAATTCCAGTAACCGTATCCCCCAAAGGCATATAACGTGCCCCTGTAAAAGAAAGGATAATGATGAAACTGATTTTTATGATCTACTGAATGATCAATTCTTGAGATGTTGTACGAAGTGGTATCCAAATTATACATTTCTCCAACTCCATCAGACCAAAGTTGAAGTTTTTCAAAATCTGCATTATAACCGAATTCCAGATTGCTTAGTTGGTCGGGCATTGATTTTAAAGAATCCAGAAATTGCCAGCTTCTTTTATTCAGGTCATATTCCCAAAGCCCCTGGTCTACTAACAAAAATACCCTACTATTTGCAGTGTCAATGTCGGCGTAGATGGCTCCCCCCTTTTTAAGCAAAGGGCCGGCTTTAGAGTCCACATTAATAGCCAGTTGAAATGCCTCAGTTGACTGGAAAAAGTTAAAAATGAAAATCACACAAAAAAGTCTGAATAATAATCTCTCTATGTGCCTAGTTCCGAACCAGTTCATAAACCTATTTCAAGTAAATAAAATTTTAATATATGATTGATGGTCTGAAGCAATAAAACTATTTATTAAGAGAGAAGCTACTTAGGCAAGGAGTAACCGAAAGAGCCGGGGTGATTGCAAAATAAAATCCGAGGTTATGGCTAATTGGGACAATAATGTTGTATCCAGCCTCAATATTCATATTGAATCAAGAAATAATAAACAAGAGTAATTGGACCTAACAATCAATACAGAGGCTGTTTCCGGCCAACAGAAATTGACAAAGAAACTAAACAAAACCCTCAGGAATAACAGTGATTATTTAAACAAACTTTACCGATTATTTCAGTCGGAAAACTATTCATCCCTTGGCAATCAAGAGTTCAATCAATTAGAAACAGAATTTATTGAATTGAAAAATAATTCAATCAGAGCATCCATATTGACTGAATGCTTATCAATTATGTCGATGTATCCCGAATTGATAAAAAACTCAAACTTTGATAACGATTTTTTAAGGTATTGCAACGAAATCACACAGAATATTGCTTATGAGTCTTCCTCATAAAATAACCTGGTTTAATTTAAGAATAACATTCCCGGTTAAGTAATTTGGCAACGATGAAAAAGAAACAATCTTCAAATCATATTCAAAAAGAATTTTCGTACAGAGGGTTTGAAATAAATTATACCTATAAAATTCTTGACAGGATAGCCAAAGATTACATGTTTTGTCAAAAATGGGTATCAGATGATGAAGCCCAAAAAGAGCTAATAACTTTTGATGCCATTGGTGATAGTTTTAAAGAAGCTAAAGCCAAAATATGCGGTAAAATCGATGCCTTTATTGATCAATAAAAACTGAGTTACTTAAATGAATCTCTACTACATAATTCAGTGTCCCCAAAATCTTTCCTAACCAATTTTTGAATATTCTGATTGAACAATAGAATAATGACGGGAAATAGTAACTTCTATTCCTGACTTTAGTTTTTATATTTCGGCTTCATAGGTTCCGTTTTTTTTGTTTTATTATGGGATAATCGGAGGACGGTAAAACTCGAAACAAAACGTACGGTGTGAAAAAGATAGCAGCATACGGGGTGCACGTGTTTACTGCATTAGGTGCGGCTCTTGGCTTATGGGCCATCATTCTAACCTATGACGGGTTTTTTCAAAAGGCTCTTTGGGTCCTGGCGGCCTCTGTGATCATAGATTCCATTGACGGAACACTCGCACGTGCTGCCGATACCAAAACAAATGCTCCCAAAATTGATGGGGGCTTAATGGATAATATCGTCGACTTCGTGACCTGGACAGCGGCTCCCTTGCTTTGGATTTATGCTACTATGCACCTGCCCGTCTGGGTTCTTTTAATCTGTGCCGTTGCCAGTGCTTTCGGATTTTCCAATACACGGGCCAAAACAGACGATAATTTCTTTCTCGGCTTTCCCTCCTATTGGAATATCGTCGTCCTGTATATCTTTCTGTTAAACCTGCCTTTGCAATTTGCATCCTCTATATTATTAATGTTTGCAGCAGTAACTTTTTTGCCGGTAAAATTTTTGTATCCCTCCCGGACCGATTTCCTTCAAATGCTAACACTCATTTTAGGAAGCATTTTTGCTCTCCAGCTCTTGGCTCTATTATATTATTTCGATAAATCCCCGGCCTGGTTTATCTATACATCTTTTATTTTTCCCTTTTACTACTTTGGGCTGTCCTTCTACCTGAATTTCAAAACATCCGAAACATCCGGTTAACATTTTCCGTAGTATCAAAACAACATCTACAAAAACAATTTAAGAAACATTTGATATGGGAGCTCGTTTAAGAAAATCACATAGTGATAAAATGATTTCAGGAGTATGCGGGGGTATTGCAGAGTATCTTGGCTGGGATCCTACTATTATCAGAATTATTTTTGTGATCCTAACTTTCCTGGGCTGGGGAAGTCCGGTATTACTCTATTTAATTCTTGCCTTTGTTATGCCGGATTAAAAATCGGCTGCCCCATATCGCTTAATAATGCGTTTTGAAAATAGATCCCTATTTCATAACTATGGGTCATCAACCATGGAATAAATCATTAATGTATGAAAGTAGGGATTGTTGGTCCGGCCGACCGAGCAGTTGCATGGGAAAAACACCTGCGGCCTCATAAATCTGTCTCCGAAGTAGCTATTGCTGCCAGTTTGAAAGGTATGGGGGATATTGATGCTTGTCTGCTTTTGGATAAATCAGAAGATCGACTAAAACACCTGCTGGAAGCTGTAAAAATAGGATATCATACCTTTTTGATCGCTCCCCTTCCCACCAACTCTATAATGGTTGAAAAAGTATATCACGCAGCCCAGGAATCCAACGTATTGCTGCAATTCACCCACTGGCCAACGCTGGCACCTGCCTCAAAATGGATGGCGAAAAAGATTTCCAAACCCTCCTTTATTCAGGTGATACGGGAACTAAGTCATTCGGAATATATCGAGTCGGGATATGATTTCGACTACTATTGGATTGACGAGCTGGCCTTCTGCCTTCGATGGATTAACGGTGCCGTCCACCATATTGATTTAAAAACGGTGGAATTTGCCAATGACCATATTTATGCCATACACATGTTCCTGCGATTCGACAGTGGAGCGACAGCCAATATCTACATCAACACTGCGTCGGATGAAAACAACCATCACCGGCTGGCTGCAAATAATAATTTTCTGTTAGACTGCAACGTGTTGGAACAAACGGTACGCCTGGGGCAAGAGCACAATAATGGGCACCTCTATTTTAACCGTCAGTCCTTTGATGCCACAAGAGCCGCTGAACTTTCGACCCTGGAATTTCTGAAATCCGTGCAGATGAATCGGCCCACAATTTATAATGGCTACCACTTGTTGGAGCTTACAAAAGCAATGGATAAAATTAAAAAGCGTTTAACAAGGGTCTAGATCAGCTTAATATTCAGATGCTGCAAGAAGGTCAGCATGACATAAGTAGAAATGGAGGTACTATTTATTGCTTCTTTTATGCATCGTTTTGAAGAATTGCTTCAATTTATCTCTCGGAGCCAAGCGATCAATAAAATTAAACTGACCGGCAGCCAAACGTTCTCCCCCATCGATTACCACGCATTCACCCGTGATATATGGAGCCATATCGGATATTAAAAAAGTCGCCAGGTTGGCCAGTTCTTCATGATCGCCATAACGTCCGGCAGGAATCTTTGATAAAAATTGCTCTTCAAAATTCTCATCCGGAACCAGCCTTGTCCACGCTCCTTCAGTGGGAAACGGTCCCGGAGCAATAGCATTCAGACGAATGCCATATGTAGCCCATTCGTAGGCCAGTGATCGCGTCATAGCCAGCACACCTGCTTTGCCGCAGGCCGATGGCAGTACAAAAGCCGAGCCGGTAGACTCAGAATAAGTCGTAACCATATTCAAGATATTCCCTTCTTTTTCTTCATCGATCAAATAGTTACCAAAAACATGCGTGCAGTTAAAAGAGCCATGCAGTACAATATCGACCACTGCTTTGAACCCGCCGGGCGTCAGATCTTCGGATGCTGACAAAAAGTTGCCTGCTGCATTATTGACAAGGCCAGTCATTTGCCCAAAATCCGAAACAATCCGGGCGATCATTTCCTTGACCCGATTATAATCACGAACATCAACTACATAATATTTTACAGCAATATTATCACCGGCTTCTGATATCTCCTGAACGGCCTTTTGCAGTTTATCTTCCGTACGTCCGCAAATAGCAATATCGGAACCGAGCGAGGCAAACTTTTTGGACATGGCCAGCCCTAACCCACTCCCGCCTCCGGTTATCAGGATGGTTTGGCCGTCTAATGTGTCATTTGTAAACATATTTTTAGTATAAGGTAGAAAGTAATTGGTAGATAGCAGTCGGTTTAAGCATTAACTTAAATTTTCGAAGATACCGGCAGCGCCCATACCTCCACCCACGCACATGGTCACCATCCCATACCGTTTATTCAACCGCTTCAAATCATAGAGTATCTGTGTTGTCAGCTTTGCGCCGGTACAGCCCAAGGGATGCCCCATGGCTATGGCACCACCGTTGATATTGACTATATCTTCGTCTAAATCCAGCTCTCGTATCACAGCCACTGACTGCGCTGCGAAAGCTTCATTTAATTCGATCAAATCGATTTCATCCAAACCGATACCTGTTTGTTTGATTACTTTGGGTACGGCCTCGACAGGCCCGATCCCCATAATTTCGGGCGGAACCCCTGCTATCGAAAATCCCACGTATCGAGCCATCGGTTCCAGTTCCAGCTCTTCAGCTTTTTCGCGACTCATAACAATAACTGCGGCCGCAGCATCATTCATCTGGGATGAATTCCCAGCTGTTACCGTGCCTCCCTGTTTAAAGGCAGGATGTAATTTTGCCAGAATTTCTTCTGAGGTATCGCGCCGAGGTCCTTCATCGGTATCAAACATAAATTCCTGCTCTTCTACTTCTCCACCGGCCGTCACTTTCTTCTCTTTCACCTTGATAGGCACAATCTGATCCTCAAAATAACCTTCATCCCAACCTTTGAGGGCCCGTTGGTGGCTCCGGTATGCAAAAGCATCCTGCGCTTCCCGGCTCACATCATATTTTTCGGCCACATTTTCAGCTGTCAGTCCCATATTGATATAAATTTCGGGATAATTCTCAACCAGATCGGGGTCGGGCTCCACAACATATCCGCCCATCGGAACCATCGACATGGATTCTACGCCTCCGGCAATGATGACATCAGCTCCGCCGGTCATAATCCGTTCGGCAGCCTGCGCTATCGTTTGTAATCCTGAAGAGCAGAAGCGGTTCACCGTCGCGGCAGGTACCGATGGCGGCAAACCACCCAGTGTTGCACATTGTCGGGCCATGTTTAATCCCTGAGCCCCTTCGGGAAAGGCACAACCCAAAATCACATCATCAACCTGCTCGGGCTGCAGGTTCGGGGCACGCTCCAGCAGGGATTTTATAACCTCCCCTCCCAATGTGTCGGGATGGGTAAACCGAAGTGATCCTTTATTTGCTTTTCCAGTTGGCGTTCGCGCAGCAGCAACAATAACAGCTTCATTCATTTTGTTAGTCATGAGTCTTGAATAGTGAGTCGTGAGTTATTAATTCAATTTATTTGAAAATACATAGATCATTTTCTGTAATTCGTCAATTTCGTTACATAATTTTTCACTATCTGAGTCATCTAGCATCTTCAAATTATTCGCAATGATAAGTTGTGTTTCTAATTCATAAGAAGAACCATATGCTATACCTAAAAAATGCTTAAAATCTCCAGTGGTATTTCTACCGGCTCCCTCCGCTATATTTGAACCAATCGAAACCACGCATCTCCTAAGTTGTGATACCAAGCCATATTTTTCTTCTTTTGGAAAATCAGACGTTACCTGATAGACTTTT
>DATFLI010000014.1:0-3891 GCA_035267805.1 Balneolaceae bacterium
ACTGACAACTGACAACTGACAACTGACAACTGACAACTGACAACTGACAACTGACAACTGACAACTGACAACTGACAACTGACAACTGACAACTGACATGTGGATTGCTGATTCTTACGCTAAAATTAATTTGGGGCTATATGTTTTGGAGCGTTTGCCCACCGGTTATCACGATATTGAAAGCGGCTTTTGTTTTTTGGAGTGGCGCGATCATTTTGAAGTGAAACAAGCGCCTGAGATGAAAATTCAGCTTAGCGACGAAAGTATACCTACGGATGAAGGGAACCTCATCAACAAAGCAATTTCCGCTCTTGATCGGTACGTTGGCTTGAAGCACAATTATCTAATTCGTGTGGATAAGCGGATTCCCGCCGGTGCCGGATTAGGCGGCGGCAGCAGTAATGCGGCCCTGACCCTGCGAATGCTCAACAAGATAGAGGAAATTGGGCTGAGCGATGACGAGCTCATTGATTTGAGTAGGGATCTGGGCGCGGATGTGCCCTTCTTTATAAAAGGGAAAACAGGCATTGCACGAGGTATTGGCCACGAAATAGAGGAGATTGACCTTCAACCGAATTTTTGGATTGTAACCTGTTTCCCTAATCAATCCAGCAGTACCGCAGAAGCTTATGAATATTGTGTTCCCAACCCGGAACCCGATTTTGATCTTAAGAAGACACTCACCGATACGGAAATTGATGAGTGGCGCTATACACTGGTTAATGACTTGGAACAATCAGTTTTTCCGCGGATAAATGTGGCGGGAAATCTCAAAGACCAGATGTATGAATTCGGTGCTGTTTATGCATCAATGACCGGCAGTGGATCTGCCGTTTACGGCATTTTTGAGCAGGATTTCGTAGCTACGAATGCCTATCAGGGATTTCTCGAACTCGACCTGCCCTCTAACCTGACACGTCCCGGGTTTAAGCCTGATTACGGCATTTATCGCAAAGAATGACAAAATGCGTATCAAAAATTAATTAGGCTATCAATTTTTAATTCTAGATTTTTCACTATTAATTGTGTTCTAATTTTTATCAATATTACTTTAGGGTACGCCTATGCCAACGGATACTACTTTGAATCCTCGAACGGGAATGGATGTCGATGCTTTTCGCGAGGATATTAAGCAACACCTTCATTACACATTAGCAAAAGATGAGTATTCCTCGACGGATTGGGATATTTATCGCAGCGTGGTTCTTGCAGTGATGGACCGCCTGAACCAGCGATGGATTGATACCCAACAGGGATATTATGCAAATAAATCCAAGCGGGTTTATTATCTGTCAATGGAATACCTCATTGGCCGGCTGATGGATAATATGCTCATCAATCTGGGATTGCAGGATGTGGCTGCGGATGCGATGGAAGAGCTGGGGCTGGATTATGATAAGGTTCGCGAGGCGGAAGTCGACGCCGGATTGGGTAATGGGGGACTGGGGCGCCTGGCCGCCTGTTTTTTGGACTCGATGGCAACGCTGGGCGTTCCCGCCTTGGGATATGGCATCCGCTATGATTACGGAATATTTGATCAGGATATAAAAGATGGCTGGCAGGTTGAAAAACCGGACATGTGGTTGCAATATGGTTACCCGTGGGGGGTCGTTCGTCCCAAACGAAAATATACCGTCCAGTTTTATGGGGATACGACGGCAAGCCAGGATGGCAGCGGGCGTCTCCATTTTGATTGGGTAAATACCCATAATGTAACAGCGCTGGCTTATGATACGCCTATCCCCGGCTTTGGCAATGATATTGTCAATAATCTAAGGCTTTGGAAAGCAACTTCGGATGAAGGCTTCGATCTGAAGAGTTTTAACCAGGGAGAATATATTGATGCCGTCCGTAACAATTTGCTCGAAGAAAATATTTCCCGGGTTCTATATCCCAATGATAAGGTATTCAAGGGACAGGAATTGCGGCTCAAACAAGAGTATTTTCTGGTTTCTGCTTCGCTTCAGGACGCTATGAAACGTTTTAAAAAGCAGTTTGACGACATGCGGAAGATACCCGATCAGATGGCGATTCAGTGTAACGATACCCATCCTAATTTGGCTATCCCGGAACTTATGCGCATGTTGATGGACGGGGAGGGTTTGGAATGGGAGCCGGCATGGGATATTGTTTCCAGAACGGTTAATTATACCAATCATACCTTGATGCCGGAAGCCCTGGAACAATGGTCGTTGTCTTTAATGTCGAAGCTGCTGCCACGTCATGTACAGATTATTCGCGAAATTGATCGACGATTTTTGAACAAAATCGAAGTGAAAGGCGGTTCCAAGGAGAAGAGAAATAATATGCGGGTTATCAGCAACGAGATGGATGCTCGAATTCGCATGGGAAATCTTGGCATCATCGGGGCCAAAAAGGTGAATGGTGTTTCTGAGTTGCATAGCAATTTGATGAAGAAAACTATTTTCAGTGATTTCAACGAGCAGTTTCCAGAAAAATTTACCAATGTTACCAATGGCATCACACCCCGGCGTTGGCTGCGTCAGTGCAACCGGAAGCTGGCTGATCTTATTTCGGATCGTATCGGTGATGACTGGGTAACAAATCTTGAAGAGTTGAAGAAGATTGAACAGTTTGCCGAGGATAAGGAATTCCAGTCGTCCTTTAAGGAAATTAAGCTCGAAAATAAAAAAAGACTGGCGGATTATATCCGCAATACCATGGGTGTGAAAGTCGATCCCAGCTCTATGTTTGATATCCAGATCAAGCGTATCCATGAGTATAAACGTCAGCTGATGGCGATTATGCATGCCATTACGTTGTATAACCGGCTCAAAGAGAATCCCAAAGCAGATATTCAACCGCGTACACTGCTTTTTGCCGGCAAAGCGGCTCCGGGCTACACGATGGCAAAGTTGCATATCAAACTCATTAATAATGTAGCTGAGATCATTAATAATGATCCGGAAGTTCACGACAAGCTGAAGGTGCTTTTTCTGCCGGATTACAGCGTGTCACTGGCCGAAAAGATGATTCCGGCGGCTAATCTATCTGAGCAGATTTCGACGGCAGGAATGGAGGCTTCGGGTACGGGTAATATGAAATTTGCCCTGAACGGCGCGCTTACCATCGGTACGCTGGATGGCGCCAATATTGAAATTAAGGAACAGGTTGGAGACGACAATATCTTCATCTTTGGATTGACGGTAGATGATATTGAAGAAATTCATGCAGATGGCTACAATCCTCAAAAAGTGTATGAAAACGATGAAGAGTTGAAACAGGTAATTGACCAAATACATGAAGGGTTTTTTAGTCCCGAAGATCCGGAGCTATTTCATCCCATCACAAATGCATTGTTGAATCAGGGCGATTATTTTATGGTGTTGGGCGACTATCGCAACTATGTAGATAAGCAAGAAATGGTTGAGGAAGATTACCGCAAAGAGTTTGAGTGGAATCGCCGGGCGATTATTAATGTGGCTAACATGGGGCATTTTTCGTCTGATCGGTCCATACGCGATTACTGTGAGCGTATCTGGGATGTTGAGATAGCCGACTAGGGAAACGGGCTTATTTTTTAAAGTAGCATCTTGAGTAATCATTAATTATTATATATTTGTATGCACAAGCAAAATTAATTGTTATGATGGATGGTCAGAATTCTATTTTGGATCAAAATCTGTTTTTCCTGAGCAGCGCTTTATCACGTAAACTTTCTTCACAGGCCGATGCGGCTTTTGCCAAATTCGGATTATCAACGTCTCATGTCCTCATTTTACTTTTGACTAATCGGAACCCGGGAATACAACCCAGTTCCCTGGCAGAAAGATTGCACCTAAACCCTTCGACAATAACTCGTTTAGTGCAAAAGCTTGAGAGAAGAAAGTTACTGGAGCGGAAATCTGAAGGAAGGGCCACTTCAATTGT
>DATFLI010000015.1:0-7534 GCA_035267805.1 Balneolaceae bacterium
TTAAAGTTAATATGAGTTAGATATAAGCATAGAAGACCAATCTACTCCTCTGTCATCTCGAATGGCGCCTGCGGAATGAGAGATCTTTGTTGAAAAGGACGAACCGTTAGTTCAAGATAAAAATTGACTGTATTGATTATATCACTTTTCAAAAATCGTTTAAAAACGATTTAGTCATGGGGAATTTTACATATAACCTCCGTTCCTTCTCCTATTTTGCTCTTAATTTCTAAATTCCCTTCCATTATTTGTGCTCGAAAGTTCATGATCCGTAATCCCATACCCTCACTTGCATTGACCGGGGTTGAGAATCCCTTTCCGTTATCTCTGATAGATAGCATGATGTGATCAATGTTTGTAAATAATTTAATTGTGATACTTGTAGGATTCCCATGTTTTATTGCATTATTCAATGCTTCTTGTATAATACGATACATATGAACAGCAGAGGTATTATCAGCTAATTCAATGTTCTCCTCATTAAGGTAGCGGATGTCGACATCATACATATTAGATAATGTCTTTATTAGTTCTTGGATCGCGGTATCCAAGCCATTGGGTTCAATATTTACCGGTATTAACCCACGAGTCAGAGCCCGGGTATGTTCATCAGCCTCCTTTACTAAATCAACAACACCCAGCATTTTTTGAGCCATATCTGTTTTCTCTTGTTTCAACTCATTTGCAATATTTTGAGTAATCAATCCAATCCCGGTTAGCAGCTGACCAAGTTCGTCATGCATATCCTGGCCTATCCTTTGTCGTTCCTGCTCGCTAACATTTAGAATTTCCTGTTCCAATTTTCGACGCTCCCTGATATCCCTTCCAATCAGAATAATTGTTAGGCGGCCGTCATAGGTAAACGATCTGGCACTAATTTCCAATGGTATCTTTTCATTTTCCCTGGTTACATGCTGAGTTTCATATAATAATGTACCCATACTAACCAGTTTCTCGATTTGATGATCAATCTTCTGATTATCCACAGGGGTAATATCATAGAGTGTTTTTTGCAAGAGTTCATTACGATTGTATCCTAGAATATCACAAGCTGCCTTATTTACCTCCAGGAAGAGTAACGGTATCATATTATCATCTAACTGGAAGACCAGGATTTCATCGGTTTCCGCCTGAAAAATTGCTGAAATACGTTGCTCATTCTTCCGGAGGTTGTGAAGAGATGATTTGTAATTGATTACAAACCAAACCGTACCCCATATTAAGATTATGGACATCCCCCGGATTGTAGCAGACATGATGACATAATCAGAATTACCGTTTAAGAGAAATCCTGTAATGATAAGGAGAGTTGTAACAATGCCGGCCGCTATAGTGTAACTCTTTTTCTTGTTCCAGTAGGTCGCCATAACAAAAAGCGCATAGGGAATATCGCCTGTCACACCGAGAGGAAATTGGGTATCAATGAGGAATACACCAAAAGAAGCCAGTATTATTCCTAAAAATAATAGATGATTATAATCTGATAATCTAGACTTAATGCTCATTTTTAATTGCCTATCAATGTCCGGGAAAATTTTTCCTATGTTAATGAGATCAGTTTAAAAGGCGTGTAAGGTTTTCCCCTATTTTATTGTGCAATATCCGAAACTGACATTTGGTCATTATAGAATATGTTCGGCTTGTTTAATACTTAACGTTCCTATAAAGCCCCATGTTACATTCTTAAATCAGTTATTATCTTTAAAAAAACGTCATTCCCATATGGCGTAACTCACTCTTTCGGCTCATCATTGAAATAGAAAAGGGCTATTCTCTGCAACTGTCTGGATCTACTGGCTCGTTGCATCCTTTCAATGCTTAAAGAAGCTGCCGAAGCCTAAAGATTTCGGAACACTCTGGAGCTACTAAATCGGCCTATAGAGCATCTCTGAATTTTTACTCAAAAAACCTCTTTGCAACAGTGATATCAAAATATCATTTATACATCATGGAAGGATGCTTGTTTTTATTATTATTTGAGTTAAGTTGTTGTATTCCATGACCAGGAAAAAAATACGCATCATAAAGAACCTTGCTGAGTTCGAGAAGGTAATAAACAGGGATAACAAGTCATATGATATCAATATGATGGTTATGCCCGGAACTCTACAGGATAAGCATAAAAATGTTGATCCTAAGAAAGGTATACAGGCATTAAGGAGACAATTTAATTTAATCTATCTGATACTCGAAGGGATTCATGATGTTCATTTGGGAGCTCAGTATCAATGGCTAAAACCAAATGACTTGGTTATCGTACCTGAAAATACGGTCTATGCTTCCTCTAATGTGCAGAATTGTATCGGGTATTGTATTCATTTTAAAACAGAATATATTCGATCGTTTCTAAACGGTCCTATCACTTCCGAGTTCTCTTATTTTAATTTTGATGCCGAACATATTATTAATATATCTGAAAAAGATAGTGAAATAATACAACATGCATTTCGGGACATCATTACTGAATATCAAAGGACATCCCCTGAAAAAGACTATTTACTTCGGAACTACATCTATATCTTATTATTACGGATTCGTGAATTGTACCGCCCGTATGTCCATAAGATAAAAGCAAATCTGACCCGAAGTGAAGAATTAGCAAACAAATTCAAACATTTAGTTGAGAAAAATATTATCTCTATGCGTCTCGTACAGGACTATGCAGAAAAGCTTCATATATCTCCAAACTACCTGTCGAACGTGGTCTTGGAAACGTTTGGAAAATCTGCCAAAGAGGTTATTAACGATATGCTCTTACTGGAACTAAAAGTACAATTGGGGACCACTGATAAAACCGTATCCGAAATAGCCTATTTCCTCAATTTCACCGATCAATCCCATCTGAATCATTTCATGAAGGGGCATACCGGGTTAACCCCTCTTGAATACCGGGAATTATTTGAATAGAAATGATAACCAGTAATTAGATTGACACACTTACCTATCTGTTGAATTAAGCCCGTTTCATACAATTCTTTCTGTAATTTTTACAAGCGGTGTTGAATCCTCTCGGTTACCTTCATTACAGAAATCATTTTTTGACTTACATAGAACCAAACAAAATGGACACATAAAGAGATTGCTATGAAAAAGAACCTTGAGGATTTATTGGATGAAGCCCATGAACAGATCGAAACCTGTAAGATAGATGATGCAGAGGATCTACTCAGAGACAACGACACCGTATTTATAGACGTACGTGACGAACTGGAATTACGGAACGAAGGTAAACTTCCCGGGGCAGTTCATATTTCCCGCGGAATGCTGGAGTTTATTATTGATTCTGAAAGTCCAATCCATAATGATATCTTTACAGAGGATAAGACGTTCATTTTTTATTGCAAAAGCGGGGGACGTTCTGCCTTGGCTGCACAAACAGCAAAGAAAATGGGAATTAAGCATGTTGTGAACCTGAACGGCGGGTTTATGGCATGGAAGGAGAGACAAGGACAAATTGAAGAGGTTATCTGATTAAACATACCCTTAATGCTTGTCTTATTTTATCTGAGTCACGAGATCAGCCTGTTTAATTCCTACATCGCACGCATGCTTCATTCTCCCGTACGTACGGGAGCACAAAAAGCATAGCCAATTCAAAGCTTGCGGCGACTAATCTAATTCTTGAAGGTATGCTTATCGATAAGTTGACGAGCACTTTTCAAAGCGGCATCGGTGATGTCTTCACCGCTCATCAGGCTCGCTACTTCTACCACGTGCTCACTTTCATTTAATGGGATTATACGGGATACCGTTCGATGATCTTCTTCCACTTTCTCAACTTTGTAATGCTTATGAGCCTGGCTGGCAATCTGCGGCTGATGTGTTATAGCAATAATCTGGCAACGATCCGACAACCGCCGCATCGTTCGTCCCACTTTCTCGGAGATCTCTCCGCTGATGCCGGTATCAATTTCATCAAAAATCATAACCGGCAAACTTTGTTCGCGGGCGATGATCGATTTGAGCGCCAGCATCACCCGGCTGATCTCACCGCCTGATGCGATCTTGGCCAGCGGCTTGGGCTCTTCCCCCTTGTTGGTTGAAATATACAGCCGGATTTCGTCACAACCGTGCTCGGTACATTCCACAGGCTGGCCCTCGATGGTAATCCAGCCCTGCTTTTCGGTGGAAAAAAACCAATCAACCCGCACCTCAAAATCGGCATGTTGTATGCCAAGCTTGTTGAGCTCATCTTCAATCTGATCCGCCAGGTTCTCTCCAACCTGTTGGCGAACATCATGCAATTTCCGGGCTTTTTGGGCTAATACCTCAGCCTGTTTATCCACTTGTTCCTGAAGCTTCTCAATCTCCAAATCAAAATTCTCGGCCAGGCTCAGCTCCTTGCGGATCTCATGCAGGTATTCAATCAGCTCAGGTATATTGCGCTGGTATTTTTTCTGCAATCGCTGCAGCTCATTTTGCCGAGCCCTCAATTTCTCCAGCCGGCCGGGATTGAATTCAATTCGGCTTCGATAGCGTTCGGCGAACTGGACCGTCTCCTGTATACTGATGCGCGCCGAAGATATTTCTTCCAGGTAACTTTCAAATTCCGGTTCGATACGAGAAATATCCTCCAGATGCAGCTTAATCTGATTCAACAGACCCATCACATTAACTTCATCGGTTTCCCCGATTTCCACGATGGATCCGGCCTTCTGGTCCAGCTCTTCGGCGTTATCCAGCAGATGTACTTCTGAATCCAGTTCCTCTTCCTCGTGGGGATCCAACTCAGCATCCTCAAGCTCCTTGACCTGAAATCGATACAGTTCAGCTTTTTCCTGCAGACCACGCTCCCGCTTTTTAAGCTCTCGCAACTGCTTCCGCAGCCCGAGCATCTTTTCATACGAATCGTTGTACGCGTCAAGCTTTGGCTGCACTTCTGCAAATCCATCAATTACATCCCGGTGATTTTCTTCCTTCAACAACATCTGGTGATCGTGCTGGCCGTGAAGATCTACCAAAAAGTCACCTACCTGTCGCAGCAACGAAATAGTAACGGGCGTATCGTTGATAAACCCGCGACTTCCGGAGGATCGAATTTCCCGCCGTAGTATCAGCTCGGGACGCGGTTCCACCGCATTTTCTTCCAACAGCTGATGAAAATTCTCATTATTGCCGGCTTTGATGATCGCCTCGGCAATGGCTTTGTCGGCTCCCCGGCGGATAACATCGGTATCCGCTCGTTCACCCAGAATCATATTCAGGGCTCCGATGATGATGGATTTACCGGCGCCTGTCTGACCGGTAAGGATGTTGAGACCTTCCTGAAAGGAGACTTCCAATTCATCGATCAGGGCAAAATCTTTTATATATAGGGATTTTATCATAGCCTTCTTTGGTTTATCAATGGCATAATGTACAAAGTGAAGAACACAATGTCTGCGTCAATCGTAAATTTAATCGTATAAGAACAACCCTCTAAATCTCCCTTTATTAAGGGAGATTTTTCTTGACCGATTTCAATAATTTTAAACCTGTCTCCCCGTGCTCCCCCTTAAAAAAGGGGGAACTAAAGGGGTTGTCATTTCTATTATCTTTTTCATATTTCTTTATTCAACTCTCAATGCAGTAAAGCACATTTTCTATATCATTGTTCACTTCCGAGTTATCAAATCGCAGCACCGTCAACCCCAGCCTTTCCAGCCATTCCTGGCGTTCTACATCTTCGGTTAATTTGAACCGATGGATCCGGCCATCAATTTCCAGAATAAGCTTTAGTTTACTGCAAAAGAAATCCACAATATAATTTCCTATCGGCTTTTGGCGCATGAACTGGTATCCCAACATCCTGCGTTGCTTCAGTTCATTCCATAGAAGAATTTCGGGCAGCGTGCTGTTATTTCTCAAATTTCTGGCAAGCTGCTTGAGTTTGGGATTGTAGTAAATCTTCACGGCTCTCCTGGCATTTCTATTTTTAAACAACCCTCTGTATCTCCCTTTGTTAAGGGAGACTTTTTATGGCTTATTTCAATAATTTTAAACCTGTCTCCCCGTGCTCCCCCCTTAAAAAAGGGGGAATTAAAGGGGGTTGTCAGGGATTATTCAAAAATTAGTTGCTTCATATTTCTTTATCCAACCCGGAGAATTCCGCCGGTACCCAATTTTAATTTTTGAATCATCTATCTCTCATCTCCCCGATCAAACGAGAACTTGGTAGTAGTTCTATGGAAATCGCCGGTACTGTTAATTCCTGTTTTTTTCCATGGTTAGAAAAAAGAAGGCTCCCGCATTTTTTTAGCGGGAGCCCGAATTTTTTAAACGTCTCAAGACGTCTTTCTTAATGAAGAGTCACAAGTAAGACCCCTGAGAAGACCAATCCTTACAAAAAAATTTTAAAAATTTTGTAATTTAACGTTTCCTTAACATTCAACCGGATTAGTTTCAGCGTTTCAATGACAGACCAAAACACGAGCGAGTTCAAGGAATATCATTTAAAAGTACCGCAGGGCCACAATACCGGCATGCGGCTGGATAAATATATTGCTTCGTTCATACAAAACGTCTCGCGTACCAAAGTACAGAAGGCAATCGAAGGCGGGTATGTTACGGTCAACGGTAAAGTTGAAAAATCATCCTATAATATGGAGCCCGGCGACGTAATCGATATCGAGCTGCCCATCCCCAAGCCGCCTGAGGTGGAAGCCGAAAAGATGGAGCTGAATATACCGTATGAGGATGATGACCTGCTGATCGTCAATAAGCCGGCCGGCATGGTAGTGCATCCGGCTTACGGCAACTGGACCGGCACGCTGGTTAACGGCTTGATGTGGTATACGGATGAACTTTCGGATCCCGATACCGACACCGTTCGACCGGGGATTGTGCACCGGCTGGATAAGGATACAAGCGGCATCCTGGTAGTGGCAAAAAATGATGCAACGCATCGCAAACTCAGCGAATATTTTCGTACCAAAGATATCGAGCGGACTTACTGGGCGATTGTTTGGGGAACACCCGACGAAAAGGAAGGCACCATTACCGGCGATATAGGACGCGACCCAAGGGACCGAAAGAAGATGACGGTTCTGCCCGACGGAGAGGGAAAGCACGCCATCACGCACTACAAGGTACTGGAATATTTTGATCACCTGACGATGCTGGAACTTAAACTCGAGACGGGACGTACACATCAGATCAGGGTGCACCTGGCAGATCGCAATATGTGGGTGTTCGGTGATCCTCAGTATGGCGGTGACTCCGTGCGCTATGGCTCGAATACCGGAAGCCGCAGGCAGATGTTTAATAACCTTTTTGCCTGCCTCGACCGGCAGTGCCTGCATGCCAAGACGCTGGGATTCGAGCATCCGTCGACGGGGGAATTTGTAGAATTCGATTCCGAGCTGCCGGGCGACTTTCAACAGGTGCTGGGTATGCTGCGTCATAACTGTCAGCCGACTTTGTAATCAACGTCAGTTGATACCCTGTCATCGGTCACCGGTTAGTAATTTTATTTGCCCTGGGGTTTGCCTCCTTTCAAAAAGAGCCGTATTTTTGGCAACTCATTTATTGGATGCGCACGTAGCTCAACTGGATA
>DATFLI010000016.1:0-2665 GCA_035267805.1 Balneolaceae bacterium
GAAGCCAGCGTTTCAAAAGGATCCGGAAAGCTTCATATGACAGGTCAACTTGGCGACGTGATGAAAGAGTCGGCCATGCTGGCAATGTCTTATTTGAAAGCCCATTCTGAAGAACTTGGTATTCCGGATGAAGCTTTCAAATACTGGGACTTACATATTCATGTGCCCAAAGGTGCGGTACCCAAAGACGGCCCGTCAGCGGGTGTGTCGATATTTTCAGCCATCTCCTCTATTTTTACACAGAGAAAGGTTAAAGGCACACTTGCCATGACCGGCGAAATAACACTGCGGGGACTCGTGTTGCCGGTAGGCGGCATCAAAGAAAAGGTATTGGCCGCTAAACGTGCAGGTATCAAGAAGGTGTTATTACCGAAGAAAAATGAAAAGGATGTCGAGGAAATTGAAAAAGATGTGCTTGGTGATCTTAAGGTTCAATATCTTGAACGTATGGATCCTCTGTTGGACATCGTTCTGGAAGATAAAGCCGTTTCGGATCCCAAAGAACGTTTTAAAGTAAGTGATGACCATAAATCCAAAAACACTGATGAATCCGTAACCAAAGATTCTACGGAAGAAACCATTGTTATGGAATAACCCGCGATACTTATATTTTAATAGGGTCACCTCGATTTATCGGGGTGACTTTTTTATTTTTACCTTATACTTAAATAGAAAATAAAGCTGTAATAAATTGAAGCCTGAATTTGGAATATAGAGGACGAGTGGTTGAGTCGACGGGCCAATGGTATGAAGTATCCTACCACAATAATAGCGATATCCTAAAGATAAACTGTCGTTTGCCGGGTCGTTTTCGCCTCGAAGATCATAATTTAACCAATCCCATTGCCGTGGGAGATTACGTCGACTTTGAGATTAATGATGATAAAAGCGGCAGCATCAAAAAGATTGAAGAGCGCCGGAACTACTTGGTCCGTCAATCCACCCACTCTAAACAAGGCCGACAAATTCTAGCTGCCAACATCGATTGCGCTTACGCCGTTCAATCCGTTCAAAAACCCAAACCCAAACAGGGATTTATCGATCGTTTCCTGGTGACCTGCGAAGCCTACCAGATTAGCGCGTGTATTATCTTTAACAAAACGGACCTAATCACGGAAAAAAATCGGGATTATATCAAATTCCTGACCAATCTCTACGAATCATTGGGATACCCGGTCATAAGTACCAGTATTATGGATGATAAATCACTGGAAAACCTGGCGGCCCTGCTCAAAGATAAAACATCGGTTTTCGTCGGTCCGTCCGGCGTCGGAAAAACGAGTCTGCTTAATCACATTAATCCCGATATTAACCGCCAAATAGGCGATATATCCACCTTTAACGAGAAGGGAAAACATACCACCACTTTTGCCAAACTGCTACCTCTTCCAGACGGAGGATATCTTGTTGATACGCCCGGTATCCGCGAGTTTGGTCTTGTCGATATTGAGCCCTGGGAACTCTCACTCTACTTTCCCGAGATGCTGGAACCTCGTCAACATTGCAAATTTAACAACTGCACCCACAGCCACGAACCCGGTTGTGGGGTCATAGAGGCATTCCAAGAGGGCAAAATTGACCCTGAACGGTACAATTCTTATCTGAACATCCTCGATTCCCTCCAAGAGAATTAATAATTAGAGAGTTAGCAACAAATTTTTTAGTATTGCTAGTAGTAAATATCACAGATGGCTTTGCAGTACATAAAACCTCATATAATATTACAGGATATGAAATTAAAAAAGATATCACTCAAATTGCTATTTTTAGTGGGATTGATGAGTTGCCTCACTTCGGTCTCCCATGCACAATTAAAGGATGTTGGAAAAATCTTACAGTCCAGCAAGGAAGATGCGAATACCTTGGTTAAAGAATATTTAAAACCTTTCGGCAGCGGTTTTGGAGCAGACTTGAATACAGGTTGGACCAATACTGCCAAGACACATAAAAAATTAGGCTTCGATATAACTGTTTCCGCTGCACTTGCGATTGTGCCCGGTTCCGACAAAACTTTTGATGTTAATCAAATAGGGCTGCAGGAATTGGAAGTAAAAAATGGTCCCTCTACATTACAAACGATCAACGGCTCGAATAATGCACCAACGACAACATTGGCGGCCTATTCCAATACCGATTACAATAACGACGGACAGCCTGATGAACTTTTTGAATTTAATATGCCGGACGGTACTGGCTTTGGTTATGCTCCAGCTCCCCAAATAAAAGCGGGCATCGGCCTGATTATGGATACTGACTTAATGCTGCGTTATGTCCCGAAAGTCAGTATTAAGGATTACGGGACCTTTCAACAGTTCGGGGTAGGCCTTAAGCACAGTATAAATCAATGGCTGCCGGGTGGTAAACTATTACCGGTCGATTTATCAATCATGGCGGGATATACCAGTCAAAAAGTGTCTTCACCGTTCCAGTTAACGGGGGAAGATGTTGCTGGAAACAATCCGGATATCCAAAATAACTATTCTCCGGGAACATGGGATGGACAAAAAATCCAAATTAACACCGATGCATTTACATTTAACGCTCTTGTAGGCAAAACACTGCCCGTAATTTCAATTTATGGTGGAATTGGCTTTGAAACCTCTTCTATGTCAATCAGCACTCCGGGCGTATATCCTTCAATCGAAACTAATCAGAACTATAATCC
>DATFLI010000017.1:0-3005 GCA_035267805.1 Balneolaceae bacterium
AATTCAAAACGGCAGACGTGAGACATAAAATTTGCCCTATCACATCTGCCGTTTTACTTTCCTTTTTGATCGTTATAGCATTAATATGATGCGTTCCAACCTGACGGCTGAATGCTAACTGGCTGATAACCTTTTCTTACTCGCTCTTCAAGCTATTTACAGGATTGGATATTGCTGCTTTTACCGACTGCCAACTAACCGTAAGCCATGCAATAACCAGCGCCAGCCCACCGGCCAGTGCAAACACCCACCAGCTGATATCAACATGGTAGGCATAGTTGCTGAGCCAATTGTGCATCAGGTACCAAGAGACGGGAATAGCAATCCCGATGGCTATGAGGACCGGCTTGGTAAAATCTTTTGACAGCATAAGGATAAGGTTTTGCACCGAGGCGCCCAACACTTTGCGGATTCCGATTTCCTTGGTACGCTGTTCTGCGGTAAAGGCCGACAGCCCGAATAATCCGAGGCAACAGATAATTACTGCCAGCAGAGCAGCATACCGGGCTAATTCTCCAACGCGCATTTCGCTGCGATATAGTTTGGCGTAGGCCTGGTCCATAAACTGGTAATCGAACGGGTAATTGGGATTAATTTGCTTATACATTTTTTTGATGTCAGCCAGCGTACTTGATATACCTGCCGATTTTACCCGGACAAAACCAACCCAGGTATCCTGCGGAGCAAGCATAAAAATGAGCGGTGCAATCTCGTGATGCAACTGTTCAAAATGAAAATCTTTGGCCACACCCACGATCTCCCATTTTTTATCCCAAAAATCTAAGATTTTACCCACCGGCTTCTGCATTCCCATAACCTGGGCCGCCTTCTGGTTGATGATCACCCGGGTTGTATCCAGCCCGTAGTCCCGCGAAAAGCTGCGTCCCTGTGCCACTTGCATCCCCATTGTATGCATTAACCCATAGTCAGAACGGACCATCTCAAAAAGTATCTCTGTACTTGGATCCTTTCCCGGCCACGAGACATCCCCGGTATTAGAATTTCTGCTTAAAAAGGAGCTGCTTGATCGCGAAACCGAAACGATATTCGGGTTGCGTTCAAGCTCCTGCCGAAAGGTATCCCACTGATCGCCCAAATTACCATCAATATTAATCTTGACCAGATTATTAATTTTGTATCCCAGGTTTTTATGC
The DNA here is from genome assembly GCA_035267805.1 of Balneolaceae bacterium. Classification (GTDB taxonomy): domain Bacteria; phylum Bacteroidota; class Rhodothermia; order Balneolales; family Balneolaceae; genus Fodinibius. The sequence continues at coordinate 1,155 of DATFLI010000017.1, forward strand.
TGCACATATTGGATCTGGTTATAAATCAATATTGTTGAGATGATCAAGATCACCGAAAGTGCAAACTGGAATACAACCAGTCCCTTGCGAATAAATCGCTCTACGGTTGAGGATTTAACCGTGGCTTTCAGGGTTTTAGCTGCTTCAAACGACGAAAGGTACAATGCAGGATAACTGCCTGAGATCAAACCGGTGAACAAGGTTATGCCCAACAAGCCTGCCCAAATTCGGAGATCCGTAAAATCAATAGCAATCGCCTTATCGGTAAGATTATTAAATGCCGGCAAAAAAGCTTCTACTAAAAGCACCGCCAGCAGCAGAGCACAGAATGAGATCAGCACCGATTCACCCAAAAACTGCCCGATCAGCGACCCGCGACTGGCGCCAATGGCTTTGCGAATGCCTACTTCCTTGGCCCGCTTGACCGATCGAGCCGTACTCAAATTCATAAAGTTGATGCAGGCGATCAGCAGGATAAAAAAGGCAACAACCAGGAACAATCGCACATATTCGATACGTCCCCCGACAGGCTTCTTATTTTCGAACCGGCTGTACAGATAGACATCTTTAAAAGGATACAAAAAGAGCTCAGTTTTAGTACCTTCAACGCGTTTTTTGATAAAATCCAGGATCTTCGGATTTACTTCCTTTTTAGTCGCCCCCGATTTCAATGTCACATAAGTCATAGGACCATTATTGCCCCAGTGCTTGGCCCATTGATTGGAGGCCAGCCAATCTTTGAACGGAAACACATAATCGAATTGCAGCGTGGAGGTTTTCGGGACATCCTTGAAAACACCTGTTACCGTGTAGCTTTTGTCCTGATTGATAACGATAGCTTTTCCAATAGCCTTTTCGGGACTGCCAAAATATTTTTCAGCCAGCGACTGCGATAATACGACCGACTCGGGCTTTTCCAATACATGCTCGGGCATTCCGGAAATAAGATGAAATGAAAAAATATTAAAAAACTCATCACCGGCGTAAATTCCCGATTCCTTAAAGGATTTATCGCCAACAGTAAACAAATTATCCATATTCCAGGTTATTGTAGCCGCCTGGTCGATCTCCGGAATTTCATCTTTCAATGCCGGAGCCAAAATCCCCGGAGTGTTTGGAATGGCATTGACCCCATCCGCATAATACTGGTACTCCATCACACTGTAAATACGATCCAGTTTTTTATGGAAGGTATTTACACTAAGCTCGTTGCCCACCCACAGTAGAATTAATATACTGCAGGCCATCCCGATTGCCAAGCCAATAACATTGATAAAAAATGATCCTTTATGGCGACGAAAGTTCCGTAAAGCCGTCTTAAAATAATTTTTCAGCATCCCGTTAATAATTTGGTGAATCGTTGTAAAAACTTGCTAGCTATACGATAGACGAGCCACCAAAAGTTTCATTACGTTAAATAATTTTTCAGTGGTCAGTAAAAGCTGTTTTTCTGATTTAATAATTTAAATTTGAGACGGCAGAAGTGAGATGAAAGTTGCCTTTTTCCCACTTGCTCAATAATACTTTCGTGTAATTGAGATCCCAGTATCGGTTTATGAGACAGTAGAGCTTGTCATTAGTTCCGGTGTAAAATGAAACCTCTCCCAAACCCTTGACTAATAGCTTACGAGTTACTTCTACCCAAAACATGCAACAGATCCTGACTCAAGTACTACTATGCCAAGGCTTCGTAGCACATAGTTCAGGATAAAATGAAAAATAACCGGCAGACGAAGACAAGGAATTATCTTTCCCCGCTTGTCTTCTCACGTCTGCCCTCTCACATCTATTATTCGGGATGAAAAATTCGCGATAGGATATTAAATTGATTTTGATGGTATTTAAAAATGC
>DATFLI010000018.1:0-14111 GCA_035267805.1 Balneolaceae bacterium
GAAATCATGGACTCTCCTTCGAGATGGAAAAACATGAAAAAGCGTCACAGAAGCTGGAAGGCAAAAAACTCGTACTAACGGGCAGTCTTCCTTCGTTAACACGCAAGGAAGCAACTGAACTTATTGAAAAGCATGGAGGAACCACCACATCCTCAGTAAGCAGCAATACCGATTATGTGCTAGCAGGAGAATCTCCCGGCAAGAAGTACGATAAAGCTCAAGAGCTGAATATCCCCATTCTTAATCAAAATGAATTTCTTAAACTCATCGGAGAGGTGTAAACGTTCTTCTTCGTCAATAAGCAAATGGTTTGGTAATATGATTATGGGTTGGTATAATTTTATAATCGAATTATCTTGTGAAAACAATTAATTCTGACCTGCAGTGCGTTCATTGTATGCTAAAAATAAAAAACAATCAGTCAGCCAGCATTATTTTGATATGATCAACTATTCTGGCGAAAACAGGTATAAAGGCAGACTCGAACTCTTATTATGAATATTCTCGAAAAATTGGGATTGGCTCCCAAGAAACGTCAGGGAGCCCCAGTGATCGGAGAAAGGAAGAAAAAGCAGGAAGAAGCTTCTTCTCTGAAAAACAATGTTTATATCCGCATCCTCATCCTCGTCGGTTTTCTTGCGGTATTGATTCTGTCTATTCCGCAGACATCGTTTAGAGAACCGGTCAATTACAGTATCGGGGAACCATGGCGATCGGAAGATCTCACCGCTCCATTTACCTTTGCCAAACAAAAAAGTCCGGAAGAGATACAAAAGGAGCAGAATGCGATCAAAGAGTCCACACCGCCTATTTTTCATGAGGATCATAGTGCCCAGATCACAATTCAGGGAAAGTTGGATTCCCTTTTTCAAAATTTACAGCCCCTAAAAACCAGTTACAATAAATGGCAAAACTCAAAGGAACAAAAAAGCGATAATGCAACCCGCGACAGTATCCAGTATGCCCAACTAAAAAGCCGGGCTCCCATTTCGCTTTCAGATGAAAACTGGAAAACGTTGCTTGAAAACTACCAGGCTGTACAGGGACAAAATCCTCCCCAAAATACTAATTCCGGGAATCAATTTACCGTGGATCTGAAACAGCAATTGGAAGGATTAATACAAAGCACACTTAATGATGGTATAATTGATATCAGCAAGAATAAAATTTCTACGGATGAGATTACGGTTCGGGATCTGAAAAAACGTACCGAACGGACTTTAAACCTTGCAAACGTCCGGGATATATCAGAGACCAACGACTATGCAAGCTACCGTCTTTCACGGAATTTTTATAAAGAAATGGCCAATGTCGGCGCCGAAATTTTTAAGCAGATCGTCCAGCCGAATCTCATTTTTAATGAGAAAGAAACCCAAGCAAGAATCAACGATGCGCTTTCCGACATTTCGAAAACAAAAGGAGCCATTGCGCAGGGACAGGTAATTATTCGTCACGGTGATATTGTAACGCCCCAGATATATAATACACTGCAAAGTTTGGCCAAAGCCAGAGCACAAAATGCCACCACTGTCGAGCGCTGGCTGCGGTATGGGGGGGATATTCTTGCTGTTATGGCTATTCTCACAATCTTCTTTTTCTACCTTTACCTGTATCGCCGGTATATTTTCACAAACAATTCCATGTTATTATTGGTTTTGCTGGCCCTCACCATCATCTGTGTGGCTAGTTCCATTGTTTACCAGTTTGATAATATATCAGCCTATATTGTGCCTGTTGCTGTGGCGCCTATCATCCTAACGATCATCTTTGATTCCCGTGTAGGTCTGATAGCCACCATAACCCTTGCGCTGCTAACCGGCCTGATTAACGGTAATAATTTTGAATACGTGACGGCTACGACAGTGGCCTGTAGCCTGGGATTGTTCTCGGTTCGCGATATCAAAAAACGATCTCAATTCTTCTTTACCACCCCGGGCATTGTATTTCTGTCGTATGCTGTTGTGGTCTTGGGATTCAGCCTTACAAGCTATAACAGCTGGGATAAGTTGGGCAACGAACTTTTTTATATGGGGATCAACGCCATCTTTATCCTGTTTACATATCCTTTGATTCTGCTGTTTGAAAAAACGTTTAAAGTGACGACCGACTTCACCCTGCTGGAATTGAGCGATACAAACCTACCGCTCCTCAAGCAGCTTATGACCAAAGCTCCCGGGACCTTCCACCATAGTCTGCAAGTATCCAACCTTGCCGAAGCAGCCGCCGGTGCCATCCGTGCTAATGGACTCCTATGCCGGGTTGGTGGCTTATATCATGACATCGGCAAGATGGAAAATCCCGGCTACTTTACCGAAAATCAGACCGAGTATAATGAGCATGACAAGCTTAAACCGAGGATGAGTGCACTTGTGATTAAGGCTCACGTTTCGAATGGTGTTAAACTTGCCGAGGAATATGGTCTGCCTGAAGTAGTCATCGATTTTATAAAAACACACCATGGAACTTCTTTGATTAAGTTTTTCTGGGAAAAGGCTAAACAAAATGCAGATTCCGATAAAAAAGAGATTCGTGAAGAGGATTTCCGGTATGACGGCCCCCTGCCCAAAAGCAAAGAGACAGGTATTTTATTATTGGCAGACGGTATTGAAGCTGCTTCGCGCGCAATGAAGGATCCGAATTATCAAAAGCTGGAAAATCTTATTGACAAGATGATCGATGATCGCGTCAATGAAGGACAGCTTAGCAAAACGCCGCTGACCTTCCAGGATTTGCGCACTATCAAAGAAACATTTCTGAATATCTTAGTGGGAATTTATCACAGCCGGGTCGAATATCCGGAGGATGAAACCGAGGAAAAGAAAGCACAGAAGGACCAGAGTCAGAAAGCTAAAGAACCTCCGGAACCACAGCAGGAGGAATTGCAAGATTATCCCGATACGCCGGAACATCCACCGTCGTCAGATGAATACTACAATTCCTAATACTCTTTTATGCATTACGACAAGGAGCTGCAGCGATATCTGCAATTCATAAAACTTGAAAAGAGTCTGTCTGAAAATTCTGTGGTCTCCTATAAAAATGATTTGCAGCGATACCTAAAGTTTCTTGCCGAAGATCTTCAAATCCGGAAACTCGAAGGCGTTGAGCTTCGCCACATTGAACAATACCTGGAAGAGCTCACCGCTATGGACTTGTCGGTTAGTTCTATTGCTCGCAACATTTCCAGTGTTCGTGGATTTCATGAATTTGCAGTAGTTGAAGGGATGGCTGTAGCCAATCCCGCTGAACTGGTGGAGTTGCCCAAGAAAGCCAAGAATCTGCCCGAGGTTTTAAATCCCGAGGAAGTTGCAGCGATTATTGATATCCCTAACCGAGAAACCGATGCCGGAATTCGCAATGCAGCTATTCTGGAAACATTGTATGCCACGGGTATGCGGGTGAGTGAACTCGTAAACCTTGAGCCGGATAATCTTTTCTTTGAAATTGGTTTTATCCGGGTTGTGGGTAAGGGAAATAAAGAACGACTTGTGCCTGTTGGGGAAATAGCTCAATCCGCATTGGAACATTATATCGAAGTCGTTCGTCCTAACTTTCAAAGCGATAAAAATCCCCATAAGGCCAATAATAAAGTATTCTTAAGCCAGAGAGGAAATCCGCTGTCACGAATGAGTATCTGGAATATTGTAAATGATGCCGCTGAGCGGGCCGGAATTAAAAAGAATGTATATCCTCATATATTTCGTCACTCCTTTGCTACCCATCTGCTCGAAGGCGGGGCTGATCTGCGCGCCGTGCAAGAAATGCTTGGTCATTCTTCTATCCTGACAACCGAGATTTATACTCATGTAGATCGTTCGCTGCTTCATCAGGTTCATAAAGAATTCCATCCCAGGGGATGAGAACGCTCAATTCAAAAATTTACTTTGCCGCGAAATCCTAAATTTGCTTGGAGCCCTTCAACGAGCAAATAAGAACAACACAACTTACTCATATTAATTTTTGCGACGGGATGATAAAAAATCACGGAGATCTCTATGTGCCTTAAGACTTTCCTCAAAAAGGATACATAAATTTATTGTGTAAATAACAACATGTTATAAATAAATATATATTTTCTTTGACTTTACCTTTTATTTTTTATCTATTATTGCTTTTAATCCTACGAATCTAAACCCCAAATAACGTAGGATGGTTAATCTTCACAAAATAAAAGGATATCTATGAAACGACTCACTTTATTTTTGGTAATTGGTCTCATTTGCTTTGGGATCGTGCCTAAAACAGTAATAGCACAAAGTACGGCTACCCTGCGAGGTACGATCTCTGACGATAAGGGCCAGCCTCTTGCCGGAGCCAACATTTTACTGGTTAACAGCTCGCAAGGAGCCGCAACAGATGGCGCCGGGAAATACGAAATAGACAATATCGATCCGGGCACTTATACGGTACGAGTAACCTTTGTCGGATTTAAAACTATAAGGCAAAAGCTAACATTAGAAGCAGGACAAACCCTGGTAAAGGATTTTCAAATGAATCCGAGCTCCGTAATGGGGCAGGAAGTTACGGTTGTTGTGGGTTCCAGAGCTCGCCATACAGCGGCAGATGAACTTGCAGTTCCTGTGGATGTATTTACGCCGGAACAAATCACAACGCTGGGAACTACAGAGACCTCGCAAATTCTTGAAAAAGTGGCACCCTCTGTAAATTTTCCGCATCAAACTGTGGCTGATGGAACTGATGCTGTAAGACCTTTCACCCTTAGAGGATTAAGTCCGGATCATACGCTTGTGTTAATCAATGGGAAACGCCGCCATCCTACCGCACTGGTTCACCGTCTGGGTTCCGGAATACAAGAAGGTTCGAGCGGTGTTGATCTTAATGCCATTCCATCTAATGCAATAGGCAGCATGCAGGTATTACGGGATGGAGCCGCAGCCCAGTATGGCTCCGATGCTATTGCAGGTGTGGTAAATGTAGTACTCAAGAAAGGGGTTATTGCACCAAGATTCACCGGTAAACTTGGCGAATATACTCCTAATTCTTACGATCCTGATGGCGCAACTTACGATCTGACGGGAGAATACGGGCTCAATCTTAATGACAAGGGCTACTTCAACGTTTTTGCACAATATCGCTATCGCAATCCGACTAACCGGGCGGGAGCTGATCCTCGTGATCAAGTTGTTGCAGGCGATGCAGATGTAGTTGATGCTAACGGGAAAGTAACTCAAAAGAATAATCCGGTTGCTCAACCTAATCACCATTGGGGAGATGGAAAAGCAGAAAATGCCTATCTCTGGTGGAATGGAGAATATACGATCGACGAAGCCTCAAATACAAAATTGTATACTTTTGGGGGATATAGCCACCGCAATAGTTTAAGCCAGGGTTTTTATCGTCGTTCCATGGATAGCCGTAATTGGCCTTCCATTTATCCTATTGGATTTTTACCGAATTTCGATACTCCGGTTGTAGATTATTCTGCCTCGCTGGGTCTTAAAGGTAAATGGGGAGAATGGAATTACGATTTAAATTCTGTTTATGGATTTAACAACTTTGAATTTAACATTACCAATTCCCTGAATGCTTCCTATGGCCCGAATATTCCACCGAATCAAACTAGCTTTTACGCAGGCGCTGAAGCTTTAAAACAGTGGGATAATACGCTCGATTTTTTCCGATCAGTTGATATTGGACTCGCTAAACCCTTAAGTATTGCCTTGGGCGCCAGCTTCAGATATGAGAATTATCTTGTACATCCCGGCGAACCGAAATCATATGAAAAAGGGCCATTTAATAATCAAAATGGCGGCGATGCCGCTCCGGGAGCACAGGTCTTTCCGGGCTTCACTCCAGAAAGCAGGGTCAACGAATCCAGAAGTAACCTGAGCCTTTATGCCGACTTAGAGACAAATCTCACGGAAGAGTTTTTAGTTAATGTTGCCGGTCGATTTGAAAGTTACAGTGATTTCGGAGAAACAGCCATTGGCAAATTAGCCTTGCGTTATCAACCTGTCGAAGCACTTACTTTTCGGAGTGCAATCAGTACGGGATTCCGTGCCCCTAATTTAAGTCAGCAATATTTCTCTAAGGTTTCCACGATTTTTCAAACAGGACCCAACGGAGGTACTGTGCCTTATGAGGTCGGTCTGTTCCGCACAGATAGCGATGTCGCAAAAGCGCTTGGCTCAAAACCGCTGACCGACGAAAAATCCGTAAACATCAGTGGTGGTCTGGCCGTATCACCGGTAAGCAACCTTACCTTCACGCTTGATTACTACTTTGTGCGTATCAATGATCGCATCATTCTGTCCGGAACGCTCAGCGGACCACAGATTGAAGCACTAGTTTCACCATATGGAGCACAGAGAGCCCAATATTTTTCAAATGCAATTGACACCAGAACCCAGGGAATTGATATTACCGGGAATTACCGCGTAAACCTTAATTCCAGTTCTAACTTGAACTTCAACGGTTCTTTCAATTACAATAAGACAGACATCATTGGACAGATTAAGAATCCTCCACAGCTGGATGGTTTCCAAGAACAGATTTTTGGATTTGCAGCCAGAACAAAGCTTACCAAAGAACATCCAGAAACAAAGACTCGCGTAACTGCACGCTATAACAATAGCCGTTTCAATGCGATGATTAACGCTACACGATACGGGAAAGTCGTAGTCTCTGATGATACGCCTTCACAGGTACAGACATTATCACCTAAAGTATTGTTTGACCTGGAAGCCGGATATCAAATTATAAATGCGGTTAAATTATCTGTTGGTGCCAACAACATATTTGATATCTTCCCGGATAAGACTATTGATGCCAATAACTTCCTGGGCATCTTCCCTTATCCCAGATCATCACCTTGGGGCTTTAACGGAAGATTCATTTATTCCAAAATTGAAATTACTCTCTAGTCCATACTTACAATCAAAGCCCTGTACTTGCAGGGCTTTGATTTATCAGAAAAATCCCCAACATTTCTCACTAAAAATTATACATTTGGTTAAAATTTAAGAGCAAAACTTTTTTATATGAAAACCCTCTATCAATTTATATGTGTCACTTTTCTGACACTTTTCTTATTCATTCTGCCCAGCCAGAGCTCTGCCCAGGTTGGTTCAGCAAAATCCTACCCGAACGGTGTCGTCGTTACTGCAGAACAACGTGCTTCGGAAATTGGCAGAGATATTCTCAAACAGGGCGGCAATGCAGTTGATGCAGCCGTAGCTGTGCAATTTGCTTTATCGGTAACCTTACCGAGAGCCGGAAATATCGGCGGCGGTGGATTTATGGTGATTCACATGGCCAACGGCACCGACAAAGCATTAGATTTTCGTGAAAAAGCACCACTCAAAGCCTCCGCCAATATGTATCTCAGAAACGGAAAGTACATACCCCATTTAAGCCGTGAGGGCGCTTTATCCGTTGGAGTACCGGGTGTTGTCGATGGGATGATCAAAGCCATAGAGCGTTATGGGCGGTTACCAATCGAAACCGTTATCCAACCGGCTATTGATCTGGCCCAAAAGGGATACAAGCTCTCCTGGGCAGAGGCCCATGTTCTCAATGAGTATACCGACGTTCTTAAAAAATATGACAGTTCCCGGAAATATTTCACCAAAGAGAACGGTACCCAAAAATGGAAAGAAGGAGATCTTTTTGTGCAAAAAGATCTTGCAGCAACATTGCAAAGAGTTTCTGATATGGGACGAGAAGGATTCTATTCGGGCAAAACGGCAGACATGATTGTCGCCGAGATGAAAAAACAGGACGGACTCATTTCCTATAAAGATCTGGAAGAATATAAGAGTGTATGGAGAGATCCAATCGAGACCTCCTTCCACGGGTATAACCTGCATATCATGCCTCCGCCAAGCAGCGGCAGTGTTGCTATACATCAAATTTTAGACATGCTTAAACCATACGATTTAAAAAGCTACGGTTTCAACTCAGCAAAGTATGTGCATGTTGTCACAGAAGCTATGCGTCGTGCATTTGCAGACCGTGCCTACTTTCTTGGCGATCCGGATTTCGTAGATATCCCCATGAAAAAACTGCTCAGCAAAGAGTATAATAAAAAACGCATGGAAAGTTTCAGCTGGGACCATGCTTCCTCCAGCGACAAAATCGGACATGGCAATATCCCCACTTTCCACGAATCAAAGGAGACAACACATTATTCTGTAGTGGATAAGGATGGCAATGCCGTTGGCGTAACGACCACTCTTAATGGTAACTTTGGAAGTAAAGTGGCTGTTAATGGTGCCGGATTCTTTCTAAACAACGAAATGGACGATTTTACTGCCGAGCCCGGCCAACCCAATATGTTCGGCCTTATACAGGGAAAAGCAAATGCAGTAGCTCCTGAAAAAAGAATGCTTAGCAGTATGTCTCCCACTGTTGTGACAAAAGACGGCAAAGTGCGAATGGTCATCGGAGCAGCAGGCGGCCCGACCATTATTACCGCTACCTTATTAAATTTCTTAAACATGGCCGTTTTTGGGATGAATGCCGAAGAAGCTATTTCCGCTCCACGATTTCACCATCAATGGATGCCAAATAAGTTAATGTTCGAAAATTATGGTCTCAGCCCCGACACCCAAGCTAAGCTCAAAGCTATGGGACACAATTTAAAACCGATAGAAAGCCTCGCAAGAGCTCATATTATTTATGTTGATGAAAATGGTGTTAAATTTGGAGCTCCCGATCCTCGAGGTCACGGTGAGGCTTCCGGCTATTAAGTTCTATCTTTATTTAATTTGTAATATCCTGCCACAATCCCTGTATTTTGGCAGGATATTATAATCAGCTCGTGGCTACATTTTTGAATACAGATATTAGTAATTACATTAGGTCTGAATTATTCAATGCAAATTATCTTCTATGAGCAACGATACTGAAACAGCTATTCAATCGATCGAATGGCGGGATGACCACGTCAGAATTCTCGATCAAACTTACTTACCCAATCGTGAAGTTTATAGCGACATACGTGATGTTGGCAGAATGTGGGAGGCGATTAAGAAATTGCGTATACGAGGTGCCCCTGCCATTGGTATCGCCGCATCTTATGGCTTTTATTTGGGAATTAAAGAACTTCCTGAAAACACATTCCAGAGTTTTTGGGTGGAGGTGGAACGTGTGGCGGAATACCTGGAATCCGCCCGTCCTACGGCTATCAATTTAAAGTGGGCGCTTGATCGTATCAAAACAACGATTCAGGCACACAAGGATAAAGATATTTCCGAGATTAAGGAAATAGTCCTGAAGACAGCCAAGACCATTCATGACGAGGATAAACGAATTTGCAAGAAGATTGGCGAAAACGGGATTGAAATCGTAAAAAAGAAAGCCCAGATTCTAACACATTGTAATACAGGGAGTTTAGCTACAGGACAATATGGAACGGCACTTTCGGTCATTTTCCATGCCCATCAAAATGGTAATGACATTCATGTTTGGGTAGATGAAACCCGCCCCCTATTGCAGGGTGCACGCCTGACATCCTGGGAACTAATGAATGCTGAAATTCCGATGAAACTAATCACGGACTCGACGGCAGGCTCGCTTATGCGACGCGGTGAAGTCGATATAGTCATCGTAGGAACCGACCGTGTTGCTGCCAATGGTGATACAGCCAATAAAATTGGAACCTATCCCCTGGCTGTTTTAGCCAAAGAAAATGACATACCATTTTACGTGGCCGTGCCTCTTTCTACAATCGACATGGAATTAGAAAATGGCGACAATATCCCTATTGAAGAACGTGAAGGAGACGAAATTTCCAGCTTTAATGGTTCACAGGTAGCGCCTAAAAAAGTCGAGACCTATAACCCGGCCTTTGATGTGACTCCGCATAAATATGTGACTGCATTTATCACGGAAAAAGGCATTATTGAACCTCCCTTTGATAAGAATTTCGAAAAACTATTTGAATAGATTCTGTAGTTCAAGATTTATCCTGCTACATATTCGCTGCTTCGGTTATCATTACGGCGGACTCATGAAGCATGAATCTACTGTAAGTCTGCTATTAGTTTTTAACAAGGAACAAGCAACAGATGCTGAAAAAGCTCAACATCTGTTATAGGGGGGATTATCATTACTTTGAAGCTGCATGATCGTCCCATAACGCCGATTTCCACCGGAGGGATAGGTCAATTCTTCGTCAACTTATCAACAATATCTTTTCCTTTGATCTCCCAATGCGATCCCGACCAGGTAACTTGTCCATCCTGGAGAATGATTGCCTGCGGTGATTCATGGCGGATGTCCAATTCCGATGCGACATGATTCGAAATTCCCCGCTGGTTTATCACATTCACAAAATGGAGATCAGCCCAATCTTTGATGGCCTCAGCAGTACTTTCAATCTCTTCTTTTGCCATAATACAAACACTGCAGCGATGACTGTGTTTATAAATCAGCTGGGGACGCTCTTTTGATTGAGCTAAGATTGTTTGTAATTCATTTTTTCCTGCAAATTTATTCCAAATTTCTCCTGCATCCGAATTTGTGTCATCGGAAGAGCTAAAAAAAGCCATAGAATATTTACTATTTAATTTAGGTTCTAAAATTATAATCCGTATCGGTAGACGATAAAACTAACTCAATAGAAAATGTAAAACTTGGGCAAATAGTTTCAATAATAACCTCTGCAGATAAGTTTAATCCCCAAGGCATATACCGATATCACGGGCCGTCTGAACAGTATCGCTGTCAAGAGATATGGATTTCATTTTTCCTTCGATGCTTGTAATAGGAATGCGTGTCAGTTGATTATCCTGTAAAACGACCAGCTTGTTAAAGTCATGTTCCTGCACACATCGAATTGCCGCCGCACCAAAGCGTAACGAAATCAGGCGATCATAGGTCGATGGGGAGCCGCCCCGCTGCAAGTGCCCGAGGACTACTGTTCGTGACTCTTTGCCCGTGCGATTTGAAAGCTCATTGGCAACCCGATCCGCAATACCACCGAGCTGCACCTGTTGACCAACTTTTTTGCCTTTTGTAACTATATCGCCATCTTTTTCAATCGCTCCCTCGGCAACCACAATCATCGTGTATCCCCTTCCTTTAGCCTCACGTTCTTTAATCTTTTCAACAATCGAGTCGTAAGAAAAAGGAATCTCCGGAATTAAAATAACATCAGCCGAAGCCGCAATTCCGGAATAAAGCGCAATCCATCCGGCATAACGGCCCATAACCTCCACAACCATCAGGCGATGGTGCGATTCAGCAGTCGTTGTAATCCGGTCGATTGCCTCGGTGGCAATGCTAATGGCCGTATCGAAACCAAGCGTGACGTCACAACCGTAAATATCGTTGTCAATCGTCTTGGGTACGCCAACAACATTGATCCCCTTGCGAATAAGTTTGCTTGCGATATTCATCGAGCCATCCCCTCCGATGGCAATCAGGGCGTCAATACCGTAATCCTTAAATGTTTGCACCAGGTGCTCCGAAACATCCTTGGTATCCATCGTGCCGTCCTTCTTTTTATAGGGCATTTCAAACGGGTTCCCGCGATTGGCAGTCCCCAAAATGGTACCACCCTGCATCGTGATTCCCCGAACCATATCCGCATCGAGCTTTATGAACGGCTCATCGGTATAGATTGAACCGTACCCATTTTTGATGCCATAGACTTCCCATCCCCGTTTATGGGCCGCCAGCGTCGCCGCACGAATCGCAGCATTAAGACCGGGAGCATCTCCACCGCCTGTATTTATAGCTATTTTCATAGTCACACTTTTTGTTCCAACGGTTCTCTTTGTGTTAAGAACACCTCTTCGACTTCTTCAATTCCAAGTCCGCGACGCAGTATCTTCGTATTATCATCGGTCATATCCAAGACCGTAGTTTCTTTTGATGGCAAGTCCTGTTGATTATCGATAATCACATCCACCAATTTCTCAAATTCTCGTAAAAAAGGTTCCCGATCAAATTTTTCTAGCGCACTTTCGTCCATCTCCGGTTTTTTAGCCGTAATTGCAAGCATGGGATTTCCAACTTCCCGCACAAGATCTTCACAAATGGGATATTCAGGCACACGAAATCCGACGGTCTTTTTTTTGGGATGAACGAGCAGCTTGGGCACTTCTTTTGTTGCCGGTAATATAAATGTATAAGGACCGGGAATAAGCCTTTTAATCAGTTTAAAATTATGATCTGAAATATGGGCAAACTTGGCAATTCCAGAGAGCGAATCGCAGAGAATTGTAAGATGATCATTACTCCCGAGATCACGAATCTTGCGAATTCGTTCTATCCCCTTCTTGTTTTTGTAATCGCAACCGATCGCATATTGGCTATCTGTCGGGAATAAAACAACAGCACCATTTTTGATCTTATCAGCAATATCAAATATACGCTTAGCATGTGGTGTTACGGGATGCAGTTTGATGCGTTCTGCCATGTTTAACCTCAATTTGGTATTTAAAATTAGCTTTAATTCAGATAAGAACGAAAAAGCAAAGGGAATGATACAATTTCAAAAGTTGTGATAATATACTGAATGGAATTGCATTGGTTATTATCATTAACTAATTCTCTGTTAACTGCTCTTTCAAAGCTTATTTATAAGATATTGATTTCAGATAATCAATACATATTATTCAATAATCATTAACTAAAAATTGAAAAAAATGGAAACATCAGTTAAAGCACATTGGTTAGGTCACTCTGCTTTTAAATTGGTTAGTCCTAATGGTACAAAAATATTGATCGATCCCTTTCTATCCCAAAATCCCAAGACACCTAATGAATTTAAACAGCAGGATGATGTAGATTATATTCTACTTACGCACGGTCACGGTGATCATGTCGGGGATACCCTGGATATAGCTGATCAAACCGGCTGTAAAGTCGTTTCCAATGTTGAACTATCCGGGCTGCTTAAGAAGCATGGCCTCAAAGAAGACCAAGCGCTGGAATTTAATAAGGGCGGCACCATCGAATTTGACGATTTTTCTGTAACGCTCGTTTCTGCTAATCATAGCTCCTCTTTTCAGGGGGAGTATGCCGGTGACCCGGGTGGACTAGTGATTTCCTTTGATGACGATATTACCTTTTATCATCTCGGCGATACAAATATTTTTTATGATTTGGAACTGTATGGCGAGCTTTATCAGCCTGATGTTATCGCCGTGCCAATGGGCGATCATTACACGATGGGACCTGACGAAGCGGCGATGTGCTGCGACCTTATACAGGCGGACTATGCGGTACCTATCCACTACGGTACATTTCCAGTACTTACCGGTGATCCCAACGAATTTAAAGAGGCTACGGAAGAACTGACTGATACCGAAGTCTGGATCCCGGAAGCAGGTGACAACTTCTTGGCATAATTTTAAATGATTGCTCAAGTTCGCATATAATACGAGAGTGATTATTCAACTTTTTATCCCCCCCTCTTTGTTATAGGGGGGATTTTTATGATGGTAATCCAACCTCAATACATACATTAATTTAATATTAACATATCCAATTTCTCCCCAATACTTTCGTTTTTATTCTATATTTGTAGTATCGTTGTTCATTTAGCAGTAAGCCTTTAGGTCAGTCATCACTCGATGCTCGACAGCCGTCGTCGGGTGAAGAAAGATCTCAAATACGAGAGGATACACTACATGAACTATTATAAGGTTTCAATGCTAAACGCGTTTATTTTTAAAAAAGGGGTTCCTAGTGTCCAAATATACCGAAATAGAAATAGCCCGGTGGCTGGTTAACGAGATAAAATCGTGTGGCTCGGTCAAAAAAGATGAGATCATTCCCAAAATTGAATCCGATTTCGGCGAAGAGTTTATCACAAAAACGACAAAAGGTGATAAAACCCTGAATAGTAAAATACAGGATAAGTTTAGAGAATTTAAGGGCAATGATATTACCTGGAATATTGGCCGGAAGGCATGGGTGCTAAAAAAGAACGGTCACGGGAATTCATCTTCTAAGGCTGTTTCAAATATTACGTGGTCAGTGCAGCCTCAGGAGATTCCGGAAAACGTACCGCTTGATCATCCCTCCTTGTATTTAAATCGCGAGCTCGGCTGGCTGGACTTCAACTGGAGAGTGCTCTGTCAGGCTATGGATAAGCGGAACCCGCTTTTAGAGCGTGTCCGTTTTATTGCCATCAC
>DATFLI010000019.1:0-3148 GCA_035267805.1 Balneolaceae bacterium
TGCCGCCTTAAAGACGGCGGCTACTCGTAAAATCGCGCTGGAAAGCCGAGATCCCATCCTAAAGCCCTATGATGTTCTAATCCAGTATATGATTACCCTTGCAGTATCAGACGGCTTTAATTCCCAAAAACTGTATCAGCAGGTCAAAACTACGTTTGCCTACCAGGCGCTCACCGAAAAGGAGTGGAACTGGATCATGGACTTTATCACGACGGGCGGAAAATCGCTGTCCAGCTACGATGAATACTCCAAGGTGATTGAAGAAGACGGGCTTTACAAAGTTAAAGATCGAAAAATCAAACGACGTCACCGAATGTCAATAGGAACAATTGCCAGCGATACGATGATGAGTGTAAAATATTTGAAGGGAGCTCATCTGGGCAGTATCGAAGAATGGTTCATTGCGATGCTGAATCCCGGTGACAATTTTTGGTTTGCGGGGCGCAGCCTGGAGCTGGTTCGCACAAAAGAAATGACCGCCTATGTTCGTCGGGCTAATACTTCCAAGGCCAAAGTCCCCAGCTGGATGGGCGGACGCATGTCATTATCGTCCAGTATGTCACATTTGCTGCGCCACAAGATGCACCAGGCTATCGACGGTTCTGCCGCCGATGAAGAATTAACTGCAATTCAACCTCTGTTGGATGTGCAAAACAACTGGTCTACCCTGCCGGATGAAGATGAATTGGTAATCGAGAAGACGACCTCGCAGGAAGGGTATCACCTGTTTTTCTTCCCGTTTGAAGGGCGCTATGTGCATGAAGGGATGTCCGCGCTGGTGGCGTACCGGATTTCGCAGCTTACCCCTATCACTTTTTCGATCGCCATGAATGATTACGGGTTTGAACTTTTGTCAGATAAGAAAATCCCCATCGAAGAAGCACTCGAAAATGATCTTTTTTCGGATAAACATCTGGTTGAAGATATCTTTTCAAGTCTAAATGACACAGAATTGGCCAAACGGCGCTTTCGGGGCATTTGTCATATTGCCGGACTCATTTTCGAAGGGTTCCCCGGTCAGCGAAAATCCAGCCGGCACCTGCAGTCTTCATCCGGTTTATTTTTTGATGTTTTTGATCAGTATGAGCCGGATAACCTGCTACTACAGCAGGCCTATGATGAAGTACTTTCATATCAGCTGGATGAGGTCCGACTTCGAAAAGCTTTAAGACGTATTCAGTCCCAAAAAATTACCCTTAAGTATACCAAACGGTTTACACCTTTTGCCTTTCCGATTATGGTCGACCGGCTGCGCGAACGATTAAGTTCTGAAAAGCTTATCGACCGCGTGCGACGGATGCAGGTGCAACTGGAAAAACATGTATAGATTTGGAAACAAAAAGTGCCCTGAATTTTTTTAAAAAATTTTGATTCGGTATTAACCCGTTCCTACCTTTCCGATTATGATTTTCAAAGCGAAAGCGTTTAATCTGCAACATCAACGATTTTGGCTGCTATCCCAAAAAGCCATCTATTGGCAAAAGAAGAAAACACTACTGGTAGCAGACTTGCATATCGGTAAATCCGGTCATTTTCGTAAGTCGGGTATTGCAGTTCCGGGGGAGGTTAATAAATCCAATCTGGAAATCTTATCTAATCTTATTGAAGAGACATCTGCAGAACATCTGGTAATTTTGGGCGACCTGTTTCACAGCAATATCAATAAAGAGTGGCGCGAATTTATCGATTGGAGAAAAACTTACCGGAAGCTGGAAGTAAGTTTGGTCATTGGCAATCACGATATTCTGAAGCGTGAAAATTACCATACCGGACTGATCAATCTTTTTAAAAAGATGAGCGCCGGTCCCTTTCTTCTTATTCATGACTTGGAAGAGATAACAGATTGGGACGCCATTAATGCATATGTACTGAGTGGCCATATACATCCCGCCGTGAAACTTCGAGGAAAAGGGAGGCAAACAATGAAACTGCCTTGCTTTTATTTCGGTGAAAATTATGGAATTCTTCCAGCCTTCGGCCAGTTCACCGGCACTCAAATTATCACACCTGCTGGCAACGATGATGTTTTTATGATTGTAAATTCGCAGGTTATATCCGCCAACAAAATGCAAGAATAATTACTGTCGCCATTTGCGTTTAAAGCAGTGATGGAGCCTACTCAGAATACGCGATTTTTTTGTACGAACATTAGCTCCGGAGATTTCGAAATGGGCACTGGCTTCTTTGGTGGTGGCATCCGGCTTATCAATAAAATATTCGATAAACTTTCGAGATTTTTCCCGGAGTTCGTCAAGGCAGACCTCTAAAATACGCTGACGATCCTTATCCATCAGATTTTCCACCTGTTCGGCAGGATCTACTAAATGCTCTTTATGATCCTCTACCGGATTATTAAACCGGTGCTGCTCCTTAGAAAGACGAAAATATTCATGACGACATGCTCTTATCAGATAACTGAAGATATATTTCTCTTCACGGATATTATCTTTTCTGATCTGTTCATAAACATTCAGGAAAGCCTGTTGGGTGCACTCTTCGGCATCCTGCTCACTTGCATTTAAAACGACCTGCAGATAATCCTTTAGACGATATAGCAATTCCTCCAGCAATTCGTTGGCCTGACCTTCTCTGTTTTGCTGAAGAGCGTAAACTAGTTCCGAATAATCAACTCTGGAGTTACTCAAGACAGTGAATAAATCTTATTAACTAATGTAACCTTTAGATCCCAATTAACATATGCCAATTGCAATATTTTTCTGTTTCAAATATATAACTATTAGATAATCATACAAATATTAGAATGTTATTGAACAATAAAATTTAAGAATTAGATTATTTCAAATATTTGACTTAAAATTATTCTGTAACAAGTAAGAGTTAAAATACTCTTATATTGTAGGTTATTATATATTTGAAATTAATATTTATATTAAAATATAATTTTGTTACAAATTAATTTTCAGGGAATAAATTCTGTAAACCGAATATTTTTTGTAACAAACTAAGCTATGATCACTCTTGCAATCAACTACTGGTATGGCCTCGAAACAGGATTTTGAGGCTATATGGGTACAAACACAAAAATTGTTACAACTTAAATTACGAACCAAAACAAGGATCAACTATGAAATCTTTCGCTCACAAACTTCTCGCTTGCACTTTCATCATCGCTCTGGCCACCGGTTGC
>DATFLI010000020.1:0-2833 GCA_035267805.1 Balneolaceae bacterium
GATGCTACCCGGTAGTGACAAGCCATTGCCACTTCGTTGCCCCCGCCCAGGCATGAGCCGTGAATAGCGGCAACGATTGGTTTAGGATATTGCTCAAGCTCCAGCAGCAGCTGATTGCCTTTTCTGCTTAATTCCTCAATCCCTTTGGGAGCCGGTTTGTTTTTTAGCATTTCTATGTCTGCGCCGGCAATAAAATTGCTCTTTTTGCCACTTATCAGAACTATGCCGTCAATTTCCTCTGGATTTGAATTCCGAATGAGTTCTTCGAATTCAGCAATCAGCTCTTCGTTGAGCTTGTTAACTTTTTCTTCAGGTTGATCTAGTGTGACAACAAGGATGCCGTCTTCATTTTCTATTGAAAGGTAGCTCATGACGAGTATTATTTTTGGATTAAGTCATGTTGTCTGTTTGCCGGATTATTGAATCTAGCCGTTAAATCGTTCGAGAATCATAGCGTGTCCCTGTCCCCCGGCTGCACATGCGGCAACGAGAGCCAGGTTACCATCCTCATGATGCAGCCGATCCGCAGCCGTAGTTACCAGCCGCGTACCGGTAGCCCCGAAGGGATGTCCCAGAGAGAGGGATCCGCCCCAGCAGTTGAATTTGTCCATTGGGATTTCGCCCACTTTGTGATCTCGTCCGAGATAATCTTTAGCAAATTTTTTGGAATTAAGTGCTTTGAGCACCGTCAGTATCTGTCCGGCAAACGCCTCGTGAAACTCAAACACGTCTATATCCGAGAGTTCTAGCCCCATCTTGTCAAGCACTTTAGGTGTAGCATAAGCCGGCCCGAGCAATAATTCTTCCTGGGGATCCTGGGCTACATAAGTATACTCACGCAGGATTGCCTGAGGTTTAAGACCGAGTTGCAGGGCCGTTTCTTTTTCCATGATGAGTGATGCCGATGCTCCGTCAGTCAAGAATGAAGAATTCCCGGCGGTGATGGTGCCGTGCGGCTTGATAAAGGCCGGGTTTAACTTGGCAAGTTTTTCCATTGAGGTGTCCTCGCGAAAGCCGTTATCTGTTTTGATCACTTCGAAGTTCGGAGGGACCGTTGCCGGAACAAGCTGACCGTCAAGCAATCCTTCATTTGTTGCTTTGGCTGCCAGCTGATGCGAGCGCAATGCATATTCATCCTGCTCTTCACGGCTGATTCCAAAGTGGGCGGCCATCCGGTCGCAACTTTCGCCCATTGTTTCGCCGGTCGAGAATTCAGATATTTGCGGGATCTCCGGTAGCAGATCCGAGGGACGCAGCCCCTTGAAAAAGCTTAGAAAATCGCCAATGGATTTATACTTACGGGCATCAAGCAGTTTTTGACGAAATTTTTTGCGAAAGCGGATGGGAATATCAGACATCGTTTCCGTACCGCCCGCAAGCACGATATTCGCTTGTCCCGACCGGATCAGATCGACGGCGCTGCTCGTAGCCTGGTTGGATGAGATACAAGCCTGCGTTACGGTGTGCGCCGGCACGGAATTGGGGATACCTGCGCCGAGCGCCGATTCCCGGGCCACGTTACTGGTATTGACATCCTGAATAACGGTACCCAGGATTACCCGGTCGATATCGTTGCCGCTGATTGACGATCGTCCGATTAGTCCTTCGACCGCCAGACGTCCCAAATCATAAGCCATCAGTTTTTTATAGCCGGTTCCGGATCGCTGGAAAGGAATGCGAACACCATCTACAAAAACCGCTTCAAACGGGTATTTACTCTTTGATTGATCAGCCATAGTATTTCTATCAATTTTAAAAGACCAACAAACTATTCAATTACTAATTTGCCTGAATGAAAATCATTAGTCAAGACAAACTTAACAGTGTTAAGTAACGAAAGGTTTGCTTATTGGGAAAGGGCTATAAAATGTTTTGTGTGAAAAAAGATTATCCGTATATTTGTGCACTCTTAAAAAGGGTAGTCCAGCTGGTTCAGAGTATCCCGATGGATCGGGATGGGCACTGGCTGGAAAGGTTACCATTTTCCGGACGAAGTAAAAAAGGTAACACAAAAGATTTGACATGGGTGGTTAGCTCAGCTGGTTCAGAGCACCTGCCTTACAAGCAGGGGGTCACAGGTTCGAATCCTGTACCACCCACACTTACACAAGCCTTTAACTCGCATTGAATTAAAGGCTTATTTATTTGTTTTAATTTAGGGTTCCTAAAGGCTTAAAATTATTTCGGGACAAGGTTGGGACAAGGAATAAAATTACATATCTCTTGTTTTTTATCCTGATCGCTTAAAGTAAGTACAATTCTTAATCTAAAAAAATCAGGACCGTCAAGCCCTGATTTTCTTTTTATCGATCTTTTACTCGGGTATATTGTCCAGAAGGGCGATACACCGCGCCGCCCTCTGGCGGCATAATGCTTTCTATGGCGATAAAACCATCCCGGTCTTCTAGGTATAACATACAGGGTTGGCCTACAACCTTTTCCAGATCAAAGCCCTTTTGTAGCTCCCCGTCGCTAAACGGAGCTCCTCGCCAATGTTCCAAATCTCCGCGCAAATTACTTTTCGGATGAAGCGATTTAGAATATTTCCTCATAAGAATGAAATGATTTCCTTCACTGTCGGCGGCCTGAAGCTCGAAAACGATGCTAACCATAGAGCGCTTGCCGAAGGAGGTTTTTTGGATCCCGAGGTCAACAACATCGACAGCTACTGCTGGTTGTAGCCCCGTGGGTGCCAGTTCTTTTTCTTTTTGTTGTTTGGGAGTAATTACAAGTGACATAATGTGTTCTCCTTATTTATTTTAGCCTGAATGTTCCGGTTGATGTGCTCGAATTATATTGCTTGTAGAGTTTAGGATAGTCGCGCCGAAACTCT
>DATFLI010000021.1:0-15763 GCA_035267805.1 Balneolaceae bacterium
GAAAGTCCGTCCCTTGTTCTGCAGTTCTTTCTTCAGGGAACCGTAATTTTCAATAATACCATTATGGACCAGTGCAATTTTTCCGGATTCGCTTACATGGGGATGCGAATTCACATCATTAGGCGCACCGTGAGTGGCCCATCGTGTGTGCCCGATCCCGATAAACCCATCGGCATCTTCACGGGCAACTTTCTTCTTAAGATTACGCACCTTACCCTTGCCTTTTTTGATATCTAATTTCCCGTTCATCGGGGCAATGCCGGCCGAATCATATCCACGATATTCTAACCTCTCTAATCCTTCAATGATGATGTCACTGGCCTTTTTAGTGCCTACATATCCTACTATTCCGCACATAAATCTATTCTCTAATTTGCATTCTGATTTTTATTATACTGTCTCTCTTAGCCAAACTATTATAAATCAATTTATCATTATCTATAATATTTTGAAACAATAATCACATAACGGGACACTATTTATCATGCAGTTATGTTTTTTTGAAGATACCGAGTTTACAAATTTTCATCCGCTTACCCTAACGCGACCGGTGGACGATCTGCGACTTGGTATCTTTACAATAGCCCAAAAATGGTTGCTCGCTTTGGAAACGTCGAATTTCAGTAGATTGTTGCGTCCAAACTTAAATAATGTTTTTGATGCGGGGACCATTGACGAGGCACAAACATGTATATGGATTAACAGCCGTTACCTGCCTACCAAGGATCTTGTAAAAAAGATAACTGATTTAAATGAAGGACAATGCCTGCGAACCGGAGATACTATCATTGCAGCTTCGGTAGACGGTGTCAACTCTGCAAAATGGCATCAAGACGGGTCTCCCAATTTTAACAATCTGTTCGTACTTGAAACATCAGATTACACCTGCGTTTCTCATCTTTGGGATTTATTTCTGTTTAACGGGGAACAAATTTCCAATGATCTACAATATCTTCAACCTGCTTCTCCTTCCGGAACCAATATTTCACAACATGCTTCACTCGTAAATTCCGACGACATTTATATCATGGACGGGGCAACGATTGAAGCCGGATGTATACTTAATGCTACAGAAGGGCCTATTTTTATTGGGGAAGATGCTACCGTTATGGCCGGATCCAACTTACGCGGTCCGGTAGCCGTTTGTAAGGGCTCTTATATAAAGATGGGGGCAAAGATCTACCATGATACTACCATTGGACCGATCTGCAAGGTAGGCGGCGAAGTCAGCAATACTATTTTTCACTCTTATTCCAACAAAGCTCATGACGGATATATTGGGAATTCGGTGATAGGACAATGGTGCAACTTCGGGGCCGGCACCACGGTTTCCAATTTAAAAACGAACTACAGTCCCATCCGCATCACCGATTGGCAAAGCGGAGACGAAATTGAGACCGGCCAACAGTTTTTTGGTGTCGTAATGGGCGACCATACCAAAACGGCTATCAATTGTGTGATCAATTCGGGTAGTATTTTTGGAGTCAACTGCAATATTCTTTCCCGGGATTTTCCTCCAAAGTTTGTCGACTCTTTCAGCTGGGTCGGGTCGAATGTGATCCAGCGTTACAAGCTGGACAAGGCCTATGAAGCTATGGAGAAAATGATGGCACGCCGCGATGTTACTTTCACCGATGCTTATGTAAATCTTATGAAAGAAATCTTTAAGCAGAGCCGGTAAGTGAGGAGTCTAATTCTCCACCTTAAATTTCTGATTTGGCACGGGCGGCTGCTTGGGGATCGTAATTACATTAAATTCATAGCCATTTTTCTGATGACACTCATTGCAGGTATTTGTCAATAGAGTGAAACTTTTTTTGAATTTTTCAACCTGCTTGGCTTTTATTGCGGCATCCAAGCTATCCAAAACCGGCTCAAGCATTGAAAGATCGGCTGTTCGTTTATCTTTGGGATATAATTCTTTAATCTGCTCTACATTTTCTTCGATCTCATGCATTTCAAAGTCGGACAGTTCCCAGTTCTTATTGACTCCGGCAAACCACAGCTTCGCGTGATGTGTTTGGATGCCCAGCATGACATCGCCAAAACCCGGTTTTATATGATCAATCTCTTTTTGCAACTTTTTGACCTGGGCGACGCTAGCTTCATCGGAATCCTTTTCGGACTCACTGCAGCTATAAATGGCCATTGCTGAAAAATTGAGGCATAATAGAAGAGAAAGCACTTTTTTATAATCCATAATATTGGAGTATTTATCTAGTTCCAGCCAATATAATGGAAATATCAGAGCTATTTAAAAGTGAATTCGATTGGCCCGCTAAAGTTACAATGATCTCAGAGAGTTCTCTGTCGTCAATGATTACCAACAAAATCCGACGGGTTATCAGAGTTATAATGTGAATTTTCCTGAAGGAATAGGTTATAAGATTATTTTTTATTGCTAACCCGAAAAATATAGAAGAGCCCTCTCCAATCCCTTAAATTAAAAGATGAGAGAATTTGGAAAAATCACTAAAATTTCATCTATTACTTGCTAACAGGAGCAAAGATTTTATCAAGCAGCAATTCGGCTTATAGCTCCTGCAATGCAATGTAGGTTATTCCCCGATTCCCTAGTTGCAATTCATTATGTACTTTAAAATAAATTATCATTAATTGCATTCGGTATAACTGTATCAGGATGGTGAACTAAGGGTGTATCATGGAACCTATATCCGTTCTTATCGCTGACGACCACGAGATTGTCAGATATGGTATTAGTACTTATCTGTCATCAGCGAAAGATATTGAAATCGTTGGAGAAGCATCCACCGGAGAAGAATGCATCCGACTTTTCAAGAAAGAAAACCCGGATATCTGCCTGCTGGACATTGGTATGCCCGACAAAAATGGCATCGAAACGGCCAAGACGATTCGGGATCTGGATCCTGATACTAAAATTCTGATCCTATCTATGCATATCGACAAACAGATTTTGAGCGATGTGCTGGAAGCGGGCATCAATGGTTATTTACTGAAGAATACCGACAAAGCCGACCTGCTGAATGGTATTCGGGCAATTATGAACGGTCAACAGGTATTCAGCGACCCGATATCGGATTTGATGACACAATCATTTCTCAACCAGTCAACGAATAAAAAACAAAATACAGGTAACGATATAACCGAGCGGGAACTGGAAATACTCCAGCTCATCGTAGATGGTCTTACGAGTAAAGAAATTGCACAAAAGCTTTTTATCAGTCCCCGGACGGTGGATACCCATCGTGCCAATCTCATGCAAAAACTTGAGCTCAATAATATTGCCGAGCTGGTTCGATATGCGATCGAACATAATCTCGTTGCCCATAAATAAGAGAAATACGTAATTTTACGTATATAAAATACCAACTAATAGCTATTGATGCTGATACCGCTGTACATTAGTTTATAATTGCAAATGGGGTAATAGCCGTCTGTAGATGATATTTAGCAGCCACTCTGTGACAGGATGGCTGCTAATTTTTTGTCTGGTTGTCAAATAATTCGGCCGGTCGATCGCGAAATTGAAGTTCATATAAATGTTTGTACAGCCCTTCTTCTTCAATCAATTCTGAATGCGTGCCATCCTGCACAATCCGTCCTTCATCCAGCACTAAAATTCGATCTGCATTTTGTACCGTTGACAACCGGTGGGCAATAATAAAGGTAGTACGATTTTTCATCAGTCGCTCGAGTGCTTCCTGAACCTGGGCCTCGGATTCCGAATCCAGCGAGGAGGTCGCTTCATCCAACAACAGTATCCTGGGATTTTTGAGCAACGCCCTTGCAATAGCCAGCCGCTGACGTTGACCCCCGCTAAGCTTGACTCCCTTTTCTCCAATCATGGCCTCCAGCCCCATGGGTTGCTCTTCAATAAATTCCCATGCATTGGCATCCCGTGCAGCCGCTTCGATCTCTTCGTCGGTGGCTTCCAGCTTGCCGTAACAGATATTCTCTTTTATGGAAGTCCCAAATAAATGCACATCCTGCGGCACAATCGCAATCTGTTCGCGAAGACTCCTTTTCTGCACACTTTTTATATCAATATTATCAATAGTGATTTGACCCGACTGGGGATCAAAAAACCGTGGAATCAAATTTACGAGAGTCGTCTTTCCTGCACCGCTGGGACCTACTATCGCCATCGTCTGCCCCGCATTAACTTTGAATGAGACGTCCTCAAGTACATTTCGACCTTCCTCATATGCAAAAGTTACATCTTCGAAATAAACGTCCCCTTTGACCGGAGGCAAGGGAAAAGCCTCCGGACGGTCTTCAATTTCCGGGACTTCAAGCAACAACTCAAAAATACGATCTGAGGCCCCCACTGCGGTATTGATAGATGTATATAATCGAGACATCTGGCTAATGGATCGTGCAATGGCAAAAGCATAAAAGATAAATGCCACCAGGTCACCGGGTGTGAGTCGCCCGGCCAGCACCTCGCGTCCACCGTACCAGAAAATGATTACCAACGTAGCCATAAACATCGACCCGATACCGGACCAAAACAGGCTGGAAAGTAAAATTTTTCTGCGGGATGTGGTGAAGAGACGTTCCACAGCCTCCGAGTAGCGACCTACTTCATATACTTCGCGGGCAAACGCTTTCACAATACGGATGGCTCCCAGCGCATCTTCAGCAATGGCTGTGGAATTGGCCAGTTCATCCTGAATACCCCTGGCCAATTTGCGAATCTTGTTTCCGAAATAGCGTGTGAGCAGGGTCACCACCGGAACCGTTAGAAAGACAATTAAACTCAAACGCCAGTTAAGAAGCATCATTAGTATAATGGAACCTATAAGCGAAAAGGTAACCGTAATTGAATCCGGCAAGGCATCGGTCAGGGCGGTGCGGACTGATGCCACGTCGTTGGTCAGGCGCGAGGTGATTTCTCCCAGTCGCTTGTTGGCAAAAAATCGGAATTCCAGCCTGTGCAAGTGCTCATACAGGCTTTTGCGTAGATCGGTCACTACGCGCTCCCCTACCCATTCAAGCCAATACGTACTGCCGAATGATAGAAAGGCCTGTAGGATGAACAATCCCATCAACACCAGCGCAATAATATTCAGCAGGTGCTCATTCCCGGATTGAAAGACGGCATCGAGCAGGGCTTTGAGTCCCAGCGGAACTGACAAACCGACGCCGGAGGCGATAAGCGCCAGCACCGTAGCCGTATAAAACTTGGCGCGATACGGTTTGCTCAGCCGGAAAATCCGTTTGAGTGACGCCCAAAGCGAGTCTTTAGATGGTTTGGCAGCTTCTTTATTCATTACTGTAGATTAATAAGTGTAAGAATAGGAAACTAATCTTTTTTGGAGTTAAATAGTTCAGTTTTGAGGTTTTAAGTGGATGATGAAACCAGCATATTTTATCGCGGAATCAGATTTAATGTGAGCAACTGTGATGTTAAGATTCTTCCAAAAGTTCAACCGATAGCCCGGTCGAGCTTTCCGTACGGCGGGTTTGGCAAAGGCTGCCATATCTGAATACATGCATGTGCCTTTAATGAATAATTTTGATCGAAGTTTCTGCGAAGGCAGTCAATTCTGGTATAGGAATGAAAACCTGTAAACTCCCACCCCAAGAATCATATGTCATACATTCCCGGCAGATTTTCTAGAGATCCTGAAATAAATTCAGGTTGATATAAAGATAGATCTGAATAAAAAATCCCTAAGATGTCATTAAACATCCTAGGGATTTTAGATGTACCGTGGGACGGAATCGAACCGTCGACCTCCGGGTTATGAATCCGACGCTCTCACCAACTGAGCTACCACGGCATTAAATCAGTATGAAAATATTTTAGTTCGATTCATTTGGAATCGAACCGTCACCCGCCAGCCGGCGGATAGGAATCCGATACTCTCAACCTAATCCAAATAATGGGATTGAGGATCGAATTCATCTTCAAATATCTCATGTTTTCAAAGAGTTGCCAAATATAAAGCAATTCTCATTAAATATTAAGACCCTTCTTACAATTTTTCCATAAAACAAAAGGAAATTGAACATCTTTTTTTGAGGCTCCTCGAAATCACCTTATTTTCAAGCTTATCAATTTTTAAACCATATATGAACTGAATTCCTTTATTTCTCATGGCAAAAAAGATCACGACCAAAGACGAAGATTTTTCCCAGTGGTATCAAGATGTAATTCGTGAAGGTAAACTTGCCGAACACTCTCCTGTGCGCGGCTGCATGGTTATTCGTCCCAACGGCTATGCGCTCTGGGAAAATATGCAGGATGCGCTTGACCAGATGTTTAAGGATACCGGCCATGAGAATGCCTACTTCCCGCTTTTTATCCCTAAATCTTTTTTGTCAAAAGAGGCCCAGCACGTCGAGGGTTTTGCCAAAGAATGTGCGGTGGTCACCCACAGCCGGCTCAAAAGTTCGGAAGACGGTGTCGAAGTAGATCCCGAATCACGCCTGGAAGAAGAACTTATTGTGCGGCCCACATCCGAGACCATCATCTGGGATTCATATCGCAACTGGATTCAGTCTTACCGTGATCTGCCGATCCTGATCAACCAGTGGGCCAATGTGGTTCGCTGGGAGATGCGCACACGTCTGTTCTTGCGCACGATGGAATTTCTCTGGCAGGAAGGTCATACCGCGCATGCCACCAAAGAGGAAGCCGTTGAAGAAACCCGGAAAATGCTGAATGTCTATAAAACCTTTGCCGAAGACTATATGGCCATGCCGGTGATCACGGGCGTCAAAACAGCATCCGAGCGATTTGCCGGAGCTGTCGACACCTACTGCATCGAAACATTATTGCAGGATAATAAAGCGCTGCAAGCCGGAACTTCTCACTTTTTGGGACAGAATTTTGCCAAGGCTTTCGACGTGCAATTTCAAAGTTCCGAAGGACAGCACGAATATGTCTGGGCCACCAGTTGGGGCGTTTCCACACGACTCATCGGTGGATTGATTATGACGCATTCCGATGACCAGGGCCTGGTGCTGCCTCCGAAACTGGCTCCCAACCAAGTCGTAATTGTGCCTATCTGGAAGAGTGATGAAGAAAGGGAGAAGGTTCTGGACTACTGCAATGAAATCTTGGATGAGCTCAAAGAGTTTGACATCCGTATAAAACTGGATGACCGCGAAAATATGAGTCCAGGTTGGAAATTCAACGAACACGAGGCCGCCGGAATCCCTCTCAGACTCACGATCGGTCCACGTGATCTGGAGAATAACAACGTGGAGTTGGCACGTCGCGACACGCTTGACAAGAATATTGTTAGCCGTGATGGCATCGGGCAACGAGCTGCCGACCTTCTCGAAACCATTCAGACTAAGCTTTACGAGTCGGCTCGTGAACGAATCGAGACGAATACCCATTCAGTAGATTCGTATGAAGAGTTTAAAGAAGTACTCGATAATAAAGGAGGTTTCATCTATGCACACTGGGACGGAACCGCCGAAACCGAAGAAAAAATTAAAGACGAAACCAAGGCGACTATCCGTTGTATCCCCTTGGAAGATGGCGAAGAAGGCAAATGCATGGTAACCGGCAAGCCTTCCAAACAAAAAGTACTCTTTGCGCGCGCCTATTAAAACAGATTATATTGGATCGGATATCAACACATAACAGTTTCAGTCTTATCAAACGACTGCAGCAGGATGGCCCGGCCCGTCTGGTATCAGATCTTATCAATCCGTTGATTTTGCCGCCGGCTGTCATCGGGCTTACATGCTGGCTTATGGGGTTGATGGCCGGCACTGTCGGCTGGATTATGGGAGTTTCGGTTTTCTTTTATACACTGGCTCCCTTTGCAGCTACATTTTACCTGCTGAGCAAAAATTATATCAGTTCGCTGGATCTGCCGGAACGCACATCACGCAACCGGCTTTTTGTCATCTCTATTGGCTGTGCCGCTATTGTTTTTGCTTGCTTTAGCCTGACCATCGGCAGCGCCCCGTGGATTATTGCCGCCATTTCCTTTGTTTTTCTGGTGAATCCGCTGGTTGGGTTTTTGGTTAACTTTTTCTGGAAAATGAGTATCCACACTGCGGCGTTGTCCTCGGCGGGAGCTATATTTCTGTTTCTTGCCAAATTCGACCTTCTGCCGGTATTATCGGATGCTTATATTTTATCCTTAACCATCCTTTTGCTACTTTTACCGTTGATGATATGGGCACGATATCGCTTAAGCATCCACACCCTGGGCGAACTGTTCGGCGGGGCGCTTGCGGGATTTTTGCTCACAATTCTTGAGTTAAGCTTACTTATAAATCTATGGTAAAAGAGACACTCGAAGCTCCCTATTCACATTTTCTTCTGGACGCTGCACTGAGCCAGAACATCGATAGTAGAACTATTAATGAGATGGGTATTAATGGTTTCACGTTGATGGAAGTTGCCGGCTCATCAAGTGCCAAATTGCTGTTGCAGGATCGTCCTGGCCTTTCACATGGGATTTTCCTCTGCGGCAAAGGCAATAATGGGGGGGATGCCCTGGTCGTTGCCCGATATCTGGTTCAACATCATATCAAAATCACGATCGTTTTTCTTAGTGGATCGGATGATCTTTCCCCGGATGCCGATAAAAATTTTGATCTGCTTCAAAAATTTGCACCGGAGAATAAACTCACGGTCTTTGAACATTGGAATGACTTTGAAGAGGGATCAGATTTCGATTTTATCGTTGATGGTATGCTTGGAACCGGTCTCAACAGTGATGTAAAGGGGGATTATCAAAATGCAGTAGCATGGGCTAACGAGCATAAACAACCGGTTTTTTCGATGGATATTCCTACGGGACTGCATGCCGACTCCGGGGAAGTGCTAGGCTGCGCTATCGAAGCAAACCGCACTTTTTCTTTTGGGGGACTAAAACAGGGATTTTATCTCGAACATGGTCCAACTTTGACAGGTACTGTTGATTATTGCGAGCTTCCATTTCCCAATGCTTACAAAGATGAATGTTCGACCTATCTGCTGGATAACAGCTGGGTCACGATAGAATCTCCAAAATTGGGCAAACACAAATATGATTCCGGAGTTTTATATATCGTAGCGGGATCAGAGGGCCTGACCGGCGCGGCCATTATGGCGGCACAGAGTGCTTGGGCTGAAGGACTTGGGGCCGTAATTTTAGTGTGTCCCCGCGGTGTACTTTCTGTTTATGAAGAAAATCTCCCCGCTATTATTAAAAAACCGGTAGGCAGTCGCGATGATTTCTATTTCAAGGAAGAGCATATTGAAAAAGTACTGGAAATCACCAGCGAAAAAGATGGCGAAGTTTTGATAGGGCCCGGCTTGGGACGCGATGCTTCAACCGTAAATTTCGTAGCACATTTCTTATCAAATAGCCACTCTCCCACTGTAATTGATGCGGATGGATTGTGGTGTCTCGCACAACTAAATGAATGGAATAAGCCAAAAGGGACAGATTGGATATTGACCCCACATCCCGGAGAGCTGATGCGATTGTTAAAAAAAGATTTGACGGGTGAGCAAGATCGGCTGACAAACGTCCGATCATTCAGCAAAAAACACGACCTTACATTGCTTTCGAAGGGGATGCCGGGAATTGTGGGAACAGCTGACGGTAAGTGCTATTTAACCAATTACAACACTCACTATTTTGCCCGTGCCGGAAGCGGAGACGTTTTAGCCGGCAAAATTTCCGCCTATTTGGCCTTAGGTCATGCTCCCGGTGCAAGTTGTGCTATGGGACTATTGCATGGGAAGCAAAAACTGGATTATTATTTAAATCACTACGAGGGAATCCCCGAACCAAGAGATTTTATATGAAACGAACTTCGCTTTACTCATTTCTTTCGGATAACAGCTATTTGGTGCCTATCGGGATTGCCTGTATTACCATTGTTCTGTTATATCTTACCCTTGCGCCCTCAAATATGCTGGGACATAGTAAATTATGGAACTATGATAAGCTCGGTCACCTGCTGATGTTCGGAAGCTGGACATTCTTTATTGGTCTTTATAATTATATCAATGCAAAACCCGTGACCAACCTTTGGGTGATTTTTATAGCAGGCGTAATCTTTGGCGCCCTGGTTGAATTTCTGCAATATGTTATGCCCTTCCACCGTGATCCGGATGTATATGACCTCCTATTTGATGCTATCGGCTGTTTTTTAGCCATTTTGCTGTTAAAAGTTACCATTCCTAAATCAACACCAACCGCCCAGAACAGTTAATAATTACTTTTAATTGAAATTCTCATCAGAATATCATTAATTACTAATTAACTAGTATTAATTTCTTAGTATATTTTTATGAGAAATAAGCGCAAAAAGCCTTCGGTTGATTTACGGAAATATTATACGATATTCTTACAGTCAGGTCTTATTGTAGTGCTACTTACTTTTATTGTGGCCATGAAAATGCAATTTATGTCTAAAAAGCAGGATATTGACCTGACACAAGAGCAGGAAGTCACCAAGATGAAAGAGGTTATTCAAACCAAGCAGGAAAAAACACCTCCGCCCCCACCTCGTCCCCAGGTTCCTGTAGAAGTCCCTAATGATCAAGTTATCAAGAACCAGAATATAGACATCAGCGCAGATATAAATATGGATCAGCCATTGGATATGCCGCCTCCCCCCGAGGAAAAGAAAGAAAATGACGGCGAGGATTTCTTTGTGGCTGTTGAGCAAATGCCCAAACTCAAAGGCGGACAGAAATGGTTATACAATCATCTCAAATATCCTGACATGGCGAAAAAAGCAGGTATTGAAGGCCGGGTTATCATTCAATTCATCGTTACGGCATCAGGTCATGTCAAAAATGCCAAAGTATTACGCGGTATTGGAGGTGGCTGTGATAAAGCAGCACTGAATGTAATCCGAAAAGCAACATTTAATCCGGGTAAGCAACGCGGTAAACCGGTAGCCGTACAAATGGCACAGACCATCAGCTTCCGGCTTAAAAACTGAATAGACGTACTATTATTCGTCACTTGGACGTTTTTACCTAAAATCTAATTTGTTCGTAATCAGAAAAAATCTAAATTATGAAAATAATTTATTGAGGGTTGAAAATAAACGCCCATCACCAATGAACCATAGCTATGAAGAACGAAAGAAAACATATCAAGGCAGACTTGCGTAAGTACTATACGCTTTTTCTGGAAATCGGTTTGGTTGCCGTTTTACTGATTTTTATTGTGGCAATGAAAGTAGATTTCCGATCGAAACAGAAACAGGTTGATTTGACACAAGAACAAGAAGTGGTCAAAATGCAGGAAGTAATTCAGACAAAACAGGAGGAAACGCCACCACCGCCTCCTCGTCCACCGGTGCCTGTTGCCGTACCAAATGATCAGGTCATTAAGGATGAGATTCTGAATATAAATGCAGAAATCGATTTAGATCAAAAGATGGATTTACCCCCGCCCCCGGAAGAGGCGAAGAAACAGGATGAAGAAGATTTCTTTGTGGCCGTAGAACAAATGCCGGAGCTAATTGGGGGGCTTGCCAAACTCCAAAGCAGCATCTCCTATCCCGAGATGGCACGCAAAGCCGGTATTGAAGGGCGTGTGATTGTTCAGTTTATCGTAACGGAAACCGGGAAAGTCGAAAATCCAAAGGTTATTCGGGGTATCGGCGGCGGTTGCGACGAAGAAGCTCTTAAGGCTGTAAGCAAGGCTCGTTTCAAACCGGGACGCCAACGTGGGAACGCTGTCCGGGTACAATATAGCTTACCCGTTGTTTTCAGGCTCCAGAACTAAAGCTGCAAACGTCATAATTTAAAATTAAAAGGCATGCCAACCGGCATGCCTTTTTTTATTCACTATCCTTTTAAAGGATTGATATGAAACATCTTGACGCCTAAATTTGTTACAAAATTGAAATTAATACATATATAACGGATTCGTTGTATTACTTAGACGTAATCCCATTCAATGACGCTTTACAAAACTTCACGGAGGTTATTTGTTATGCGTTCCGACAGGAAGAAGGATGAATCCAATCTTAAAAATTATTACAAGATCTTTTGGGAAATTGGCATGATCACTACCTTAGTAGTATTTTTGGTAGCGATGAATGTTAGTTTTAGAGCTAAAAAAAATAAGACAAACCTGACCAATGAGCAGGAAGTCACCAAAATGAAAGATGTAATTAGAACGAAGCAGAAAAAAACGCCACCTCCCCCTCCACGCCCGCAAGTTCCGGTAGCAGTTCCTAATGACCAGGTTATTAAAGATCAAAATATTAGTCTTAATGCGGATATACATATGGATAAGCCGCTGGATATGCCGCCTCCGCCCAAGAAGAAGAAAAAGGATAACCAAGAGAACTTTTTTGTCGCTGTGGAACAGATGCCTCAACTTAAAGGTGGGTTAGGCGCACTGCAGAAGAAGATCAATTATCCTGATATGGCACGTAAAGCAGGAATCGAAGGACGCGTGATTGTTCAGTTTATCGTAAACAAAGACGGGAATGTGGAGAATCCCAAGGTTATTCGCGGAATAGGTGGCGGCTGCGATAAAGAGGCTTTACGAGTTGTTAAAAAGGCTCACTTTAAGCCGGGTCGCCAACGGGGTAAACCGGTTAGAGTTCAATACAGCTTGCCTATTGTGTTTAAATTACAAAACTAAATTACCGTTACTTATTAATTTAAAAGGCATGTCGTGACGACATGCCTTTTTTTATTACCCAAAAATTAAACCTTGTAAAACATTCTTTTACTTTGTAATCTTAAATATACGCAAATATTGATGTAGTGGGCTGATTCGGCTTTTATAGCCCGAACATAATAACAATCACTAAATTAATTTGGGGAGGTTATTGTTATGCGTGCAGACAGAAAACACCCCAAGGCTGACCTCCAAAAGTACTATAATATATTTTTGGAGTTTGGATTGGTTGCGGTTCTACTCATTTTTATCGTTGCGATGAAAATGAATTTCACTTCAAATCAAAAAAAGGTTGATTTAACGCAAGAGCAAGAAGTCGTTAAGATGGAGAATGTTATCCAGACCAAGCAGAAGGAGACACCTCCACCCCCGCCTCGACCACAGGTACCTGTTGCTGTTCCAAATGATCAAGTTATTGAAGATCAGAACATCAACATAACTGCGGACTTTAATCCAGACGAACCTCTGGAGATGCCGCCTCCACCTAAGGAGGCTAAAGAAGACGACAGCGAAGATTTCTTTGTAGCAGTTGAGCAAATGCCCGAGCTTAAGGGCGGTTTGGCTGCATTGCAGAAAAAGATAAACTATCCCGAAATGGCTCGTAAAGCAGGCATTGAGGGACGAGTCATTATCCAGTTTATTGTAACTGAAGATGGGTCTGTCGAAAGCCCTAAAGTTATCCGTGGCATCGGCGGCGGTTGCGATAAGGAAGCGCTGCGTGTAGTAAAACAGGCCAAGTTTACACCGGGGCGCCAACGTGGCAAAGCCGTAAGAGTACAATACAGCTTGCCGATCGTGTTTAGACTTCAGAATTAAATTGGTCTCTTAATATATAATCTTAAGAGGTATGTCATCCGGCGTACCTCTTTTTTTATAAAATTGTTCTCCGGGATAAAAAATCCGGAAATATCCTTCCCTTAAGTATCAGAATCACATTCATGAAAAAATTAAATAACAATATTTAGCATTTTTTCCTGTTTTTAAGTGGAGATTGGCTAAAATTATTTGTTTAATAAGTAATTCTTAATCAAAACCATGTTTCAAACTATACGCGGAGGTTATTAATTATGCGATCAGACAGGAAATCACCCAAGTCTGACCTCAGAAAATACTATAATATTTTTTTGGAGTTGGGATTAGTGGTCGTACTCCTCATTTTCATCACTGCCATGAAAATGCAATTTGTATCAAAACAGCAGAAGGTTGACTTAACACAGGAACAGGAAGTCACCAAGATGAAAGAGGTTATCCAAACAAAACAGGAAAAAACCCCTCCGCCACCACCTCGTCCCCAGGTACCGGTTGCGGTTCCGAACGATCAAGTGATCAAGGACCAAAACATTGATATCAGTGCTGATCTTAATATGGATCAGCCCCTGGAGATGCCCCCGCCACCCAAAGAGAAGAAAAAAGATGACAGTGAGGATTTCTTCGTAGCTGTTGAAAACATGCCTAAACTTAAAGGTGGGTTAGGCGCACTGCAGAAGAAGATCAATTATCCTGATATGGCACGTAAAGCAGGAATCGAAGGACGCGTCATTATCCAATTTATCGTAACCGAAAATGGTACTGTCGAAGATCCGAAGGTTATTCGCGGCATCGGCGGCGGTTGTGATAAAGAAGCCTTGCGCGTGGTTAAGAAAGCCAAATTTACACCCGGCCGCCAGCGAGGTAAGCCGGTAAGAGTTCAATACAGTTTGCCGATCGTATTTAAGCTGCAAAATTAATTTTTTACGAAACAAAATTTGAAGGGGACACGTCTAAAGATGTGTCCCTTTTTTATTTTTTGGGACAGGAATCCCCGCTCAAATTCAACTGATTCATAACAGTTTATTTGTTGGGATGGGATTAAAATCTGTGATACATTTCCCAACAAATAAAATTATTCCCCACTCTTATCGAATTAGTTGACCTTAAGGTGGCCATTCTTTGAATCTCCACAAAAATACCAAGGGAACATATATGATCTGACAATATCCGATCATGGTTATTATCTAACAAATAAGGAGGGAGCAACCATGAAATCGTCCGTAAGATATCGATTCATTAACTTGAAAAGGAACTATATCTTGCTTTTTGAAAGCGGGCTCATAGTATCTTTATTAACTGTTATCGGTTTTTTCAAGCTTGATCTGCCCAACACAAAGAGCGACTCAGTTTGGACAATTCCCGATCGCGAAATCCTGCAACTGGAAAGCATTCCTCAAACGACTCACAAGCCTAAATCACCGCTTCAAATATTTATACCACCCAAGATCCCGGTAAATAAAATAATTAGGGATAGAATAGTAAACTTGGATATGGAACTGACTATTCCCAAACCATTGCCGGAACCGCCGCCGATAACCTCTCATCATACCGGATTATACAAAACCCTTAATAACAATATATCCAAACCGATGACCTATGTGGATGAGATGCCCAAACTAATTGGCGGTAAAAAGGGATTGCGTGAAAGAATTAACTATCCTAAAAAGGCAATAAGAGATAATGTTCAGGGCCGTGTTATTGTGCAATTTGTTGTGGACGAATACGGTAAAGTCCAAAATCCTGAAATTTTAAAAGGGGTGAGAGAGGATATTAATAATGAGGCCATTAGAGCCATTACAAAAGCTCGATTTAAACCCGGCCGCCAACAGGGAAAAGTCGTTCGCGTGAAATATGTGATGTTTATCCGATTTTTGTTAGAATACGATCCCGATTAATCTAATGTCCCATACCACTTTTCAAAAGATTCCAAGACATCAATAAGGTTCCGATAGCCAACCAATGTAAGCGCATCGCTCAGCCTATACCATTCGACTTTCTCAATGCCCTCTTCAATTTGGGGATGAAATTCGAAATCATCCGATAACTGCTCCATAGCAAACCAGTGCGTTGTTTTACCAAAGGACTTATCCTGCAGTTCGTATTCATGGTAGGTATCTGCCAACCTGGCTAAAACCTGGGGTTTCGTATCAATACCTATCTCTTCGGCTACTTCGCGCGCAGCACATTCTTTGATACTCTCCCCCTCTTCTAATTTCCCTTTGGGCAAATCCCAGACTCCTCGTCGGAAAATGAGTAAAACCTCCGGGACCGAACCTGCTGATTTTTCTCTAAAAAGTACGCCGCCTGCTGCCGTAATTGCTTCCGGTGTAGACATCTATTCTTGTTCT
>DATFLI010000022.1:0-3181 GCA_035267805.1 Balneolaceae bacterium
ACAAAGCTCTGCAGAGCCCGGGCCGAGGCAGAACTTTCATCGAATGCGACCAACACATGCTCCACCTCCCGGTATTCTTCCGTAACTATCAAAGCAGGGGCAATACTCTTTTTAATCACTTTGGTAAGTGTGCTCGTCTCTTTTTCGGGTCGGGTGTAAAAGAAATGAGAATCCCTGCCTAACACCAGTATATCATGATATTTCATCTCTTCCACAATACGTTCATACGGCACCCCTTCATCAATTGCTTCAAAATACTCAATGCCGGCTTTCTCGACTGTATCATGAAATGCGCTAAGCAGCCTGCGGGCTTCAATACGATTTTCAGCTGTCAGGAATTCCCTCAGTTTATCCGCATAATAGATAGTTCCAATACCCCCGGTTCCCACACTGGCATATATATTTTCCATATCTACGATAGCCAAACCGGTCAGTCGTGCATTGAAACGACGTGCCAGTTGTATGGCATATCTAGTGGCGATTGGGGTATCAGCGTCAGGGTCGAGGGCAACCAGAATTCGTTTGATCATAAGTTCAGCAGTTTGTTGATATACACAATAAAATTATGCCAAAAACGATCAACCCGTTCCACAGGAGAATTCCTTTTTCTATGATAGGGATAAGATTACAAGACGGTTCCGACGGCTTCCGATGAATAAATCATGCTTCTTTGTCAACTACTTTTCCCTACACCGTCAGACAGGTTTTACTTACAAATATCGGCTTCTTATCCCTTTCGATAATCCCGATTAAAAGATCGTTAACTTCTTCATAGATCGTAATCCAAAATAAGATTTATGTGATGAAACCAATTAACTCTGTCAAGGATTTATATGTGGAATTTATCCGGGATATCTATCACGCAGAAGTATTGTTAATGCCTGAGCTCCGATTTTTTGAAAAAAGGGCAGCAACAAAGGAACTTATAAAAGCGCTGAAAAATCATCATTCAAAAGCGAATATGCATACCACTCGTCTTGAGGAAATTTTGGAATATCTTGACAGCGACCTCTTACAGGAACATTGCCGGACAATGAAATCCATGATTTTGGAGACAAAAGAATTGGTGGAAAGATGCACCAACGCAAAGCTGACCGAGCGGGCAATGGTCGGATCTTTACATCGTATCACACATTGTATGATCACCGTTTACCAGATGCTCATTTCTATGGCAGATGAATTGGAGCTTGCCAGCCATAAAGATATCCTGCAAAAAAATCTGGCTGATGAAATTCAATTTGATAAAACGATCAATGCTTTCGGTTTCAATATGTTATTTCAGGACATTAATCTTGCGAAGAGGTTAACATGAATCCCCAAAAGAATGATGAACAGGACATTTTTGATCTCTATGATCTAATGTTAGAACAACTAAGAGATCTTTTTGATGGAGAAGCGCAACAGAAAAAATTCTTGAAGAAATTGTTGGATGATGCCGAGTCGTATGAATTGAGCGAATTTCTTGCCTATCACCTGCGGGAAACCGAGCATCAAATCCGTCGTATTGAAGAGGTGTTTTCAATACTAAATGAAGAACCAAGCGGAGAGCGGTGCGACGGTATTAAAGGTTTGATTCGGGAGGCCCAAAAACTGGCCGATCGCTGTATGAATAACGAAGTCAGGGATGCGGCTCTGATTACGGCTATCCAACATATCAATCACTATGAAATGGCCGGATATGGCACCGCTATAGCTTACGCGAAGACGATGGAAAGACATGAAATTGCGGAACTGCTACTCGATACACTGCGCGAAGAGAAACGGGCCGACATGGGATTAAGTAATCTGGCTGAAGGCACCGTCAATGTGAGTGCAAAATGGTCTTCGTTGGTAAATAAGATTGAGCCAACTTCTCATGTCTGAACTTTAAAACGATCATGCGATTTAGATTTTAGGCGGCAACACTAATAGTTTAGGAGGCTATAATATGGCAGCGTTTATCAATGAAATTCTCTTCCCTACCGATTTTTCTGACAATGCCCAACATGCTCTTCCCTTTGTCCTTGATCTTGCTCGTCGGTCAAAAGCAAAAGTTCGGCTATTTCATTCGATCGAAGAAGTATATGAATTGGCTCCCCTGCAGTCTGATTTTAAGACGAAAGCCAACCGAAAAGTCAAGCTACTACTTCAGGATCTAAGAGAAGGAATCGTTCACAAGGAGGAATACACCGGCATTGATATTCAACTGGACAGTATGAGTGGTCTCCCTGTATTCAGTATCATGGAAGAGGTTAACAGTAATCCGAGTATCAGCCTGATTGTCATGGGCACTAAAGGCGCAACAGGCCTTAAAAAAGTACTTTTTGGAAGCGTAACTTCGGATGTGATTTTACGCTCAAACATTCCTGTTCTGGCTATTCCGCAACATATTCCCTTTCAGCAACCATCCAATATTATTTATGCCACGGACTATCGAAAGGGGGATATGAGATCCCTTGATCAGCTAACGCAGTGGGCAAAACTATATAATGCTACCCTTAAAGTCGTCCACGTGGCACCCGATTTAAATCTTGAAGAAGATATTAAATTTCGGGGTTTTCGTGATCTTTGCGAAGAACGCATCAGTTACAAAAAAATTGGTTATGATCTTATTATTGAGGATAATTTTCATGCCGGTATTGCCATTTACCTGGAACAGAATCCCCAATCAATTTTGTCGATGACCAGATACAGCAAGAATGTCTTTTCTTCCATTTTTAAACAAAGTCATTCTAAAGATCTAAGTTGTTATACAAAAGCGCCCCTCCTCGTTTTGATTGGAGAAGAGGCACGCCAGGGAATTTAGGTTTCTACAAAAAGATCGACTTAATTTGACAATTGATATTCAATTATCACGCTGTCGGCATTCGCTTTTTGGATTTCAACATTTGACTGATCTTGCATATTTATTTCCACACTGGAATCGGCATTTTTCAGCATTAAACTGCCATGCAAATATGAAATATCAACATTCCAGCTGAGCATGATCGTATCCCCCGAGCCGGGCCGAATTTGCAGATTCCAAATCTGACTCTGGGTCGTAGAATTTCTAAAATCCTTAAACAACTCTCTGCCATCAGTTTTGAAAAAAGCATGCAACGTTTGGCCGGGAGGCGCAGGGGGTGAATCGAAGTCCTGACTATCTTCCCCATCCATTGCATTATCATTTTGACCGATTGCCAAATCACTCATAGTATTTTCT
>DATFLI010000023.1:0-9516 GCA_035267805.1 Balneolaceae bacterium
CACTCATCATTAAAAATTTTGGAAACATAACGTGCTCCACTATCCGGCAAAATAATTACCATGATATCGTCTTCTCCAAAATCATTATTACGTGCATATTCCACTGCACCGAATACCGCCGCGCCGCATGAACCACCGACAAAAAGACCTTCTTTCTTAGCAAGTTCGCGGGTCATCAGAAAAGCATCCTTGTCGTTAACCTGGATAACCTCATCAATAAGATCAAAATCCATATTTTGAGGGATAATATCTTCTCCTATGCCCTCTGTTAAATACGGATGGATTTCCCCTTTATCAAATTCTCCGGTATCGAAATAATGCTTATATACCGATCCGTCGCTGTCAACGCCTATAGTAATAATGTCTTCATTACGTTCCTTCAGGTATTTAGATGTACCGGAAATTGTACCCCCGGTTCCCATTCCCGCCACATAATGAGTAACTTTCCCTTCGGTTTGCTCCCAGATTTCCGGTCCCGTTGTCTCATAATGCGCTTGTGCATTGCTGGGATTATCATACTGGTTGGGATAATACGAATTGGGTATCTCCTCACTCAATCGCCTGGCTACAGAATAATAGCTGCGGGGATCATCAGGCTCCACATCCGTGGGACAAACTTTCACTTCGGCACCCAGCGCTCTCAAAAGATCAATTTTGGATTTACTTTGCTTGTCGGTTGTCGTAAAAATACAGTTATAACCTTTGATAACAGCGGCAAGTGCCAATCCCATCCCGGTATTTCCGGATGTTCCTTCTATGATAGTGCCTCCCGGCTTGAGCAGTCCTTTCTTTTCTGCATCCTCAATCATCTTTATTCCTATACGATCTTTAACACTTTGCCCGGGATTAAAATATTCTACCTTGACCAAAATAGTCCCCTCAAACTCTTCGGCAATATTGTTGAGCTTGACAAGAGGCGTGTTACCAATAGTCTCTAATATGGAATTGTAATACATGTACGTTCTTATCGTTCGTTTGGAATATCTTTTAAAATTTGGGAGACAGAATATAGGAATTTTGAATTATCAACCCGAAATAAGATCCGAATCAATTTTTTATGGTATTGTATATGTAAATTTACAAAATTACTTTATTCAAAG
Organism: Balneolaceae bacterium; assembly: GCA_035267805.1. Classification (GTDB taxonomy): domain Bacteria; phylum Bacteroidota; class Rhodothermia; order Balneolales; family Balneolaceae; genus Fodinibius. The sequence goes on from DATFLI010000023.1 coordinate 1,101, forward strand.
AGTCAACTCTCTTATCTTCGTCACAAATAATATCCAGATAAACCAAACGAATGTTTGTAAAACAGAAAAAACCGAAAGATTTTGACTGCGGCTATAACCTCGATCGAATGATTGCATCACTGCCTCGCATCAAAGACGAATCAGAACGGGTAGAATATGCAAAACGGGCGGTGGGGTTAATTAAACAAAGCCACCCAAACTGGGTAGACGATAGTGGCAGAAGCGAAGAAGCCTGGAAACACTTCTTTGAATTGGCAGAATACGATCCAACAGAATACGGAATCAACAATCCCTTTGACTCGGGCCAATATGATGACGCCCAATAGGTTAATCTAACCCGCTGCAACTGAGGCTTCTTGTCCAACCGGTCGGTAATCGCTTTCCAGGATACTGAAAATCAGCTTATCGCAATACTCATCTTTCTTAATAACGTGCTCACGAAGCTGACCTTCCAGTGAAAAACCTAAGTCTTTTACGCTTTCAATCCAAGAAGTGTTAAAATCGAACGCCGTTGTAGCCACCTTGTGCATCTTTTTTTCTTTAAAACAATGGGCCAATACTATTTTGAGTGCGGCCTTATCATATCCCTGTCCGGCATATTCCCGGTCACCGATGGTACAATTTACAAAACAGCGCCGATTATAATTGTCAATGGCATTAACATCGACGATACCAATAAGCTTATCATTTTCGGCAAGGTGAATCTCAAACAAATCGGCTGTGTCATTGTTTTCGTCCAACACCGATTTAATACGCCTTAGAAAAGCTTCGAAACTTTCATGGCGATGCGGATAATCAGAGTCATAATAATTCAACTCTTTATCATTGTTCCACTTATAGTGTATAGAGACATTCTGCAAGTCGAACGATTTTATTTCAACCATTGAGCTCGTATGTAAATGATATTTTATACTAATTTTGAACTGCTGAATAGTCTCGATCTTACCCCAATTATGCAAATTAATTTCTTTTTATTGTGCAAAACTTTTCATCCTCAAAAAACCGTTCATTTAATTATGGAATAATGAATTTTCAATTTATATTGAAAGTTATGAAAGCAAGCAATAATACCGAGTAGAATAATGTCAAATAATCTATCACCGGATATTCAAGAATCACCGGCAGCTTATTTATCGGAACAAGCCTCAATAGAATTAAAAAGCTTTATCGAGCAGCTTTACGATAGTGGATCTCAAGAATATGCCACATTTAGCTTTCCTATCGATGCTATTGATCCCCTGGCTTATCTCGAAATGTGCTGGCAAAAAGATTGTTTCGAATATTATTGGGAAAAACCGGCTGATGAATTTGCAATTGCCGCTGGCTCCGAACTCATAAATATTTCAGCCACTGGTACCAATCGTTTCGCAAAATCACATGCCCAGGTTACTGCGCTCAAAGATCAAACAGCCGAATTTTCAGCGGTTTCTCATCCCTATTCGGGACTAATGTTCCTAGGAGGCTTCTCGTTTTTTAATGAAGTCACGGACACTCCCTGGAAATCATTCGACCCGGCTTCCCTGACCATTCCAAAATGGCTGATCGTTAAAGACGGCAAATTCACTATTGCAACAATTGCAGTATCACTTGGGTCCTTCTCATCTCCTGGCGCTCTTTATCATTATATACGAGAGAAGCTTAATCAACTGTCCAACGTAACACCGACTGATACAGATGAAAACGAGCCGATTCGAGATTCAGAGATCAGGCCTCCGTTACCGGGTGTTGGAAAAGCTGATTATAATCATTGGATTTCATCCGTAAAAACGGCTAAACATCATATCGAACACGGACAATTTAAGAAGATCGTATTAGCACGGCATATCGCTGTTTCTAATTTTGAAACAATTACACCTACGCAGGTTATCAACAATTTGCGTCAACAGTACACTAATTGCTATAATTTCCTTGTCCATAGTGCCCACGGTGATACTTTTTTGGGATCCACGCCCGAGCGTTTGGGATCTTTCCGCAAGCGCCTGTTTCTTACAGATGCACTGGCTGGCAGCATTAAGCGTGGGCGGACAGCCACCGAAGATTCTATGCTTGAAAAAGATCTCTCGGCAAGTCCGAAAAACAGAAATGAACATAATTTTGTAGTCAAAGCTATAGAAGAACGACTGGCCCCCTTCGCTGCGTCCGTTAATCGCAGCAGGCAGCCGGAGGTCAAAAAACTATCCAATGTTCAACATCTTTACACTCCGATTCGGGCCCAGCTAAGGCCGGATGCCGGCATTCTCGAAGTGATCGGACAACTTCATCCCACCCCGGCCGTGGGCGGATATCCATGGCAAAAGGCCAAACCATTTATTTCAGAACTCGAAGACTTCGACCGCGGTTGGTATGCGGGTCCGGTAGGGTGGTTAAACAGCAAGGGCACCGGAGAATTTGCTGTCGCTATACGCAGTGGCTTGCTCACTAAAGAGGAAGCTCACTTTTTCGCGGGATGTGGGATTGTAGCGGATTCCGATCCGTCTGCCGAATGGGAAGAAACGAATCTTAAATTAAAGCCAATGCTTTCCGCCTTGCAATATGACTGATCTCGACGCCGGAAATGCCACTTTTTATTGGAGCTCCACGTTCTTTCTTTCACTTCAAAAAATGGGTGTGCAACATGTTGTCATTTCTCCCGGCTCACGTTCTACCCCCCTTACCCTGGCTGCTGCCAGCCACGATCATTTTCAAAAGCATGTTATTTTGGATGAACGATCAGCTGCTTTTACAGCACTGGGCATTGGCAAAGCCACCAATATTCCCGCCGTTTTAGTTTGCACTTCGGGAACGGCACTGGCCAACTATTATCCTGCCGTCATTGAGGCGCGCAAATCAGGCATTCCCCTAATTTTAGCCACCGCCGACCGGCCGCCCCTATTACGAGATACGGGAGCAAACCAAGCAACTGATCAACTTAAAATTTTTGGAGATTACCCCGTCCTTTTCCATGAAGTCGGTGAACCGGGTACGACATATAAAGATTTGGAGCGGTTGCAAATGCTAGCGCGCCAAGCTGTTTCTGCCGCTTCAACTCTACGGGGCCCTGTGCATCTGAATTTCCCTTTTCGAAAACCGCTTGAACCGGATAACAATTTTCTTGAAAAAATCCTCCGCGAAAACAAAGACCTAAAGGTTTCAGAAACTCCATGCGTAACAACTTCATCTGTCACATTTTCCGGTGAAATATCTAAAGCCATTTCCGAGGCCAGTAAACCACTGATTATCGTTGGACCGACAGCCCCCTCAGATGATGTAGATTCGATCAGCAACCTTGCTAAAGAATTATGTTGCCCGATCTTAGCGGAATCAACTATCGGAAGCCAAAATACTGTAGCTGGTTTTGCCGGCTTTTTGCGCAATAAGGCCATGTTCGACGAACTTGAACCCGACCTAATTCTTCGCTTTGGATTTCAGCCCACCTCAAAAAGCCTCGAATTAGGACTCAAAAACTGGAACCCCGCGCACCATTTTCATTTTGCCAGCACCGAGTCCTGGCAGGATGCTACCTATTCGGAATCAGAGCATATTTCATGGATGGGCAAACCATTTAAAATTAAAGCAATATCTCCATCCACACAAAAAGCATGGCTGCAAAAATGGGAGAAAGCCGAACAGGATTTTCGCTCATATACCCAAAAAACTATATCTGAATCATCTGCACTGACGGACGGGAGTGTTTATCATCAAATAACGCCGCAAATATCCAATGAAAAATTTATTATGGTGTCGAATTCATTTCCTGCCCGTGATATTCTGCTATTTGGCCGTCAACAAACCTCAATTCCCCTTTTTTTAAATCGTGGCGTTAGCGGGATTGACGGTGTTACTTCCTCCGCTTTTGGAATCTCAATCGGAATTCAAAAACCCGGCGTTCTTTTTTCGGGAGATCTGGCCTTTTTACATGATACCAATGCATTATTAAATCATAGGCTTGTCGGGCACCCACTGACCATTATGTTGATTAACAATAACGGCGGATCTATTTTTAGAATGCTTCCCGTCGAGCAGCATCAAAGATACTTTAACCATTATTTCGAGACTCCACAATCTGCAAATATAAAACAGCTTGTGAACTCTTATGAAATACCTTATTGCAGCATTGATTCAATTTCTAAGCTTAAGGATTTTGATCTTTCGAATTGGCAACAAAAACACGCGGGGGTCTCGGTTATTGAATGCCGGACCGATGCCGATGCCTCAATGCAGCTAAGGAAAGATCTCTGGAATTTTTAACCCGGATTAGCGATGGAATTCATTGAGATTAACCAAGTGACTTATGCGTATAAGCGATATCAACACAATGAGGATTTTCCTTCGTTATTGATGCTGCACGGTTTCATGGGTGACCACCGGGTCTTTGATCACCTGATGGGGAAACTTTGTAAATTTTGTAATCCCATTACCGTTGATCTGCTTGGCTACGGGCAGTCATCAAAGATCGTAGATCCCAACCGACACCGAGAAAGTTGTCAGATTGAAGATATCTTATCTCTCATTGATAAACTCAATTTAGAAAATCTTTTTTTGTACGGTTATAGCATGGGCGGTCGTTTGGCACTAAAAGTGGCTACAGCACTGCCTGATCGTTTTCAAGCACTAATTCTCGAAAGTACGAATTGTGGTATTGTTGACGACTATGATCGAAAAGAGCGTCAAAAAATCGATGAATCGAGAGCCAACCAAATTGAATCCGATTTCAACGATTTTCTATCAAAATGGGAAACACTGGATTTATTTAAATCACCGTTGCTGGTTGACAAAGAGCTCACACACAAATATCATCGCATTCAATCAGAACAAGATCCCCCTGCCCTGGCTGCCTCGCTGCGCGGATTTGGAACCGGCTCGATGACAACAGCATGCGATGAGATCTCAAATTTTACACAACCGATATTGTTACTGTCCGGATCCGCAGACAAAAAGTACCGGGATATCAATAATGATCTTGCAAAACGATTTTCCAATGCTATTTTTAAATCTGTTAAGGCCGGGCATCGGGTACACCTGGATAACCCACCGGCTTTTCTGACTGAATTCAAAAATTTCGTACATACAAATAAGGCCTCTGAAAATCCCCCTTCGAAGAGGGGGCGGTTTTAGCCGCGGGGATGTAATCACTACTCAAGACTCACCACACATGACTATTAAACCAAACTGGAAAACTGTCAAAAAATTCGAAGACATCACCTTTAAAAAATCTAACGGTGTAGCACGCATAGCCATCAATCGACCGGAAATTCGAAATGCCTTCCGTCCCCAGACTCTCTTTGAACTGCAGGAAGCTTTCCTTGATGTCCGTGAAGATTCCAGCATTGGTGTAGTATTATTGACGGGTGAAGGCCCCTCTCCCAAAGACGGCAAATGGGCCTTCTGTTCCGGCGGTGACCAAACCGTACGAGGTAAGGGCGGTTACAAAGATGATGCCGGTACACCTCGCCTAAATGTACTTGACTTACAGCGTCTCATTCGTTTCATGGGAAAAGTTGTCATCGCCGTAGTTCCGGGTTGGGCGGTCGGCGGCGGACACAGCCTACATGTAGTCTGCGATCTGACGATAGCCAGCAAAGAGCATGCGATCTTTAAACAGACCGATGCCGATGTCGCCAGTTTTGACGGTGGATTCGGATCTGCTTTGCTTGCACGGCAAGTGGGACAGAAAAAAGCCCGTGAAATTTTCTTCCTTGGAAGAAATTATTCTGCTCAGGAAGCGTACGATATGGGAATGGTCAATGCAGTGGTTCCGCATGACGAGCTGGAAGAAACGGCTTACCAATGGGCGCAGGAAATTCTCGAAAAAAGTCCCACAGCCATTCGTATGATCAAATACGCCTTCAATCTTGTTGACGACGGGATGGTAGGCCAGCAAGTCTTCTCCGGCGAAGCCACACGGCTTGCCTACATGACTGATGAAGCCGAAGAAGGCCGCGATGCATTCTTGGAAAAACGCAAACCGAACTGGGATGAATACCCGTGGATCGGGTAAAACGAACAGTTAACAAATTTATATCATCCCAAACATGCTTAAGAAACGACTGTAATGATATTGGGCATATTTCGCTTTCAGCATTACAAAATTCGCTTTAATCTATTATTTATTCGTGACGTATTGCCTCTACGGGTGTCAGCCTTGCTGCTTTAACAGCCGGATAAGTGCCGAATACGATACCAATCACAATAGCCAGTACCGATATCAGAATAATGGTTTCAAAGGTAAAACTAACCTGAAAAGGTGCATCAATAAAATACTTGATGATCGGTACCGAAATAAGAGCGACTCCTGCCCCAACAATTAGACCAAGCAAGCTGCCAAATACCGATACGGTTACAGACTCTGATAAAAATTGTAGTATGATATCTGCTTTTTTTGCTCCGGTCGCTTTACGAATACCGATCTCTGTAGTACGTTCTGTTACAGATATCAATAACACATTCATAATCCCGATCCCGCCCACAATTACGGAAATGCCGGTAATTAATCCCATTACTATCTTAAAGAGAAGAATTCCTTTATTGGCTTGATCAACCCGTGCCTTATTTGTTATGAGTTGGAAATTACTATCCGCAGATTCAAAATTTTTATCAAGCCATTTGTGAATCTTCGTCTTGTATAAATCAATCTCTTCAATTTTAGGGGCTTGGACTAGTAACTGTGGGGCCCTCGTTTTTAAATATTTTTTTGAAAAAGAAGTAATTGGAACTAATATCCAGTTATTATTGCGGACTTGTTTCTTCAGTATACCCGTAATCTGATAGTGCTCACCATTCATTGCCACTGTTTTACCGGTCAATTGATCAATATGCTGTGGCTGTAGCTTCTGAGCCAAAGAATAGCTAATGATTGCAGTATAACCACCATTCAAACTTTCATTTTGAAAAGTTCGGTGACCTTTCAAAATCTGATCATCAGAAATTGGAATTGTATCAGGAAGCATAGCGGTAAAATAGGTTGCGGTCGTATCCTCTGAACTATCTAAATGGATTTTAGCCGCATCCGAAATTTGGAGCTGTACCAGTGCATTTTCCCCCAACCTTTGTTTTAAATCTTTTAGGTTTTCAGGCAAAATGACCTGATACTTTTTCTTCTGTAGCCTAACCCCGTCCACTCGTTCCCGCGTGTTCGTATTTACTACGACTGATTTGATAGAGGTCGTCTTGGTAATCTGGTCCCTGGCATATTCTTCAAGTCCATCGATGAATGATAGAATTGCCACCAAAGCCGCAACTCCGATCACAATACCCAATGTAGAAAGGATGGTATGTAAAAAGTTAGATCTGATATTCTGAACTGCAATACGAAAAGACATCCTGAGCTTGCTGAACATTGGACACCGAAATGATTTAAAAATGAGTCAGGATGTACGTTCTCCCATCCCCTATTGTTTCAAAAAATAAGGCCCGTCGCAATCTCTCACGACGAGCCCTGTGTGGTTAGGAGATATTTAACTTACGAGCATCCGGTGGTCGAACCGCAGGTAATGCACTTCTGGCAAGTACCATTTCGGACCATCGTCATGCTCCCGCATTCGGGGCAAGAGTCGCCTGTATAACCTAGTTCTTTTGCCCGCTCGTAATCACTTTCATAGCTACCGCTTTCCTTGGCAGATGTCCCCTGCTTCGTAGGCTTCGTTTGAGTTACGGCTTCAGGCTCAGGCTGCTGTTTGGATTTCTGGGGATTCATTCTCTTGGCTTTCTCGCGTGCTTGCTTGGCTTCCTCTGACGGTCGCAGCTTACGAGACATGATATCATCAGCCGGCACATGTGCCAGGTCATCACGTCCGAGATAGGTAACCGCAAGCTCTCGGAAAATATAGTCGATAACCGAAGTCGTCATCTTCACATGCGGGCTTCCACTCACGGTTCCGCTGGGTTCGAATTTGGTAAACACAAAAGCGTCTACAAACTCTTCGAGCGGTACGCCGTGCTGCAGGCCGAGCGAAATTGCGATAGCGAAACAGTTCGTTAAGCTTCGGAATGCGGCACCTTCGCGGTGCATATCAATAAAGATTTCACCGAGCTGACCGTTTTCGTATTCGCCCGTTCGCAAGTAAACGCTTTGTCCGCCAATCTTCACTTTCTGCGTGTAGCCGTTACGACGGTTGGGCAGTCGCTGTCGGTTGGCTACATATTTGTGGATGATGCGTTCGGCGGTTTCAACCACTTTATCCTGGGCTGCGGTCGTGGCGTCATCGAGCTCATCTTCATCCTCAAGCTCGTCGAAGACATCACTCAGGCTGTTCAGCGGCTGGCTCAATTTTGAGCCATCCCGATACAAGGCATTCGCCTTCAGCATCAGCTCCCAGGATTCCATGTAAGCATCCTTAATATCATCAACAGTAGCCTCATTAGGCAGGTTGATTGTTTTTGATATCGCACCGGAGACAAACGGCTGAGCAGCAGCCATCATACGAATATGCCCACCGGG
>DATFLI010000024.1:0-14924 GCA_035267805.1 Balneolaceae bacterium
AGGATCCAATCTCTATACTCTATTTGTTAGTTGATAAAAAGTCTTTAAGTACCCTTTAATGTGATCAAATTCCTTCGGAATACAAATTTTTAGTGGCTGATTCATTGCTGAGGCTATCTAAAAGCTGTTAGCAGATGCTAAACAATCGGATTTTTATAAATTTACCATAAATATTTACAATTCAACGTGTTTTTAGGTTTTATGCTTTTTAATCTTGTTTAAATATTGGTTAATTTCGGGAAAAGTTTTATTCAGCATCCAAATACATAAAGGTGAACGCTCAACATCGTCAACGAAAAAATAATTGGTACGATCAGTTTCTGTTACTGATGATGTTGAACTGTCTCCTGATATTTGGTGCCTGCTCTTCCTTAAAAGCCCAGGATAATACTTTAAAACGGGTAACCGCTTCTAAACGAAGCGACGGCAAGGGACAAGTCATCCGCTTCCAAATGAGTCAGCCGGTAGATTCTTTTCGAGTCTATCAGCCCGATGTGGATCTTGTGCAGATGACACTTTATGGCAAGAATGTAGATACAACCGGTGTTTGGGTGCCTGACTCTTCATCGGCTTTTGATGAAATCAGTTTTTATGAAGTCCCCGGTGGAATTGGAATTGATGTTTATATCCCCAAGGACAAATATTATAAAGCCAGTGCCTATCATGATGCCAATAGCCATGACCTGTTACTGGGACTTACCAAGACCGATAAAACTGAACTCGAATATGTGACTAAGGATTTGGATCCCATCATCTGGTCTCGCTATACCGTTAGCCCTGAAAGTTTGGCGGTCGGGAATATGGGCGGTCTGGATACCCTTAGAGATCCAAGCAGCAGCTATACCGATATCAAAAATAAGATGAAATTTGATGTTGTGGTGCTTGATCCCGGACATGGCGGGCATGATCCCGGTTCTATCGGTTATAAAGGAGTCAAAGAAAAAAATGTTGTTTTACAGATTGCCAAAAAAGTCGGCGGATATATCCACAAATACATGCCGGGTGTTAAAGTAGTTTATACCCGTAAAACTGATAAGTTTATCCCACTGGAAGAACGGGGAAGCATTGCAAATCGCCATGAAGGCGACTTGTTTGTTTCTATCCATTGCAATTCCAGCACATCACGTCAACCATATGGTTCGGAGGTATACTTTTTAGGACTGGAGCGCAGTAAAACAGCGCTGGAGGTCATGAAACGAGAAAACAAGGTCGTGCGCCCGGATAATGAGGTCGAACAAAAGAAATTAAGTCAGGAAGAATTACTCGTCTACGAGCTGGCAAACAGCGGATACATTGCCAACAGCGAGCGCATTGCCGGTATGATTGAGCACCAGTTGGATGATCGTGCCCAACGACGATCCCGGGGCGTCAAACAGGCTCGTTTTGTGGTATTGTATCACGCCTCAATGCCGGCGGTGCTGGTTGAAACCGGCTTTATCAGCAATCCCAGCGAGGCCAGATACCTTACGTCCGACTACGGGCAGAGTATCATCGCATCGGCTATATTCCGGGCCATTCGAAATTACAAGGAAGACCACGAAAAAAGCCAACACGTTAACGCAAAATAGTCTCATCTGTTGAACCCACTTATTATCGGCGTTGCAGGCGGCAGCGGATCAGGAAAAACTACGGTAGTACGTCACATCATCAATACCGTGGGAGAAAAGAATATCGTGCTGCTGCAACATGACTCATACTATCGTGATCTGAAACACCTCCCTTTTGAGGAACGAACCAAACAAAATTTTGATCATCCCTCGTCGCTTGAGACTGAGCTGATGATTCGCCATATCAAAGCGCTGAGAGAGGGATATCAGGTTGAAGTCCCCATTTACGACTTTACCAAGCATATCCGAAAGGAAGAAACCAAGCTGGTACAGCCGAAAAAGATTATTCTTATTGACGGGATTCTAATCTTCACAGAAAAAGAATTGCGCAAAGAGATGAACATCAAGCTGTATGTGGATACGGATGACGATATTCGGTTGCTGCGACGTATCCAGCGTGATATTGTAGAGCGGGATCGCCAGCTTGAGAATGTGCTCACCCAGTACGAAAAATTTGTTCGCCCCATGCACCTGGAATTTGTGGAACCTACTAAACGCTATGCCGATATTATTATCCCGAGGGGCGGTGAAAACCAAGTGGCGCTGGATATGGTTAACGCCCTCATTCAGGATCGGCTGAAAAACTAATATCGGAATGAATTGAAGCCTGCAATTGCTTGAAATATTAGTGATAATGCTGAAACGAAATTTGCTTAAAATTTTCGATCATGGATATAGATTCAAAAATAGCCGTCATAACCGGGGCCAGCAGTGGTATCGGTCTTGCATTCAGTAAGGCGCTCATCAACAAAGGAGCAACGGTTTATGGGCTTGCTCGGAGTACCGATAAACTTAAGAAGATCCAAAAAGCGCTGGGGGATCAATTTATCGCTGTCACAATGGATATTACCAGGCATCGATCCATTGAGCAATGGGTAGACGAGACTTTTTCCGATTCTCACCTGCCGGATATCCTGATAAACAATGCGGGATTGGCACGATTTGAGAATGTTGACGAGCTCCCCATCGAGGATTGGGAAACAATGATTAACACCAACCTTTCGGGCGTATTTTACATGACGCGCAAGATCGTGCCCTTAATGAAGGAGAATAAATCGGTTTGCCATATTATTAACATTGCATCCATTGCCGGTAAGATCGGAAACCCCCAGCTCTCGGGCTATAATGCATCAAAATTCGGGGTTCGTGGATTCAGTGAAGCACTGTTTAAGGAACTGCGGTATGATGGCATCAAAGTGACGTGCTTTTATCCCGGATCTATAGCCACTAACTTTTTCAACAGCGCTAACAATACCGAATCGCACGCCAATATGATGCAGCCCGACGATGTAGCCGATGTACTTGTCAATATCCTGGAAACTCCGGATAATTTTCTCATTAACGACATCACCATGCGTCCGCTGAATCCCAAACCGCCGGAGGAATAGTAATGACAAAATATTTGGGAATTGTCGGTCTGTTGCTGCTTTTGCTGGCCGGATGTTCAGAAAGCCCCGAAAAACCGGATAATCTGATCCCCCAGAAAAAGTATGTCGATTTGATGGTTGAACTGCAACTCGTGCGCTCTTATGCAGACAATACCCAAACAGATAGTACGACCATAGATTCATTAACCCAGGTAATTTTTAAGAAATATAAGGTCTCGGCCCAACAATTCAGGACTAGTCATGATTACTACCAGCATTTCCCGAAAAAACAAAAAGAGCGGGTCGAACAGGCTATTGAAGAGTTAAAAATGGACCAGGTTAGCGTCGATTCGACAGACTTCGAACGGCAAATTCCTAAGCATCATTAATTCTGATTCCAGTGATATTTTTCAGACTGAAAAATGACCTTTTCCTCTCTAACCAGATACCCTAACGACTGTTTGGCTTTTGATTCGCTCCACCCGAATTGTTGCCGTATCTGTTTGAATGATTTTGCCTCTTCCGACAGCATCTCCTTAATTTGATAAATGTCGGTTTGTGTTATAGGTATCGGAGACTGCTGCATGCTCAAACAATTATCGCAATGTCCGCAAGCCTTTACATCATCCTCCCCGAAATAGTGCCGGATATACACTTCGCGACAGGTTTCCGTCTCGATATAGCCTTTCATGTGATCCAATTTTTTTAGCAGGCTGTTACGATGTTTTTCCAGCTCATTCCGGTTAATATTCAGGGATGACTGGCGCTCCTCAACCAACTTCACCATAGGTAGCTCACCGATCGTTTCGTAGGTGAGCAAATGATCATGATCCTGCAGTACGTGCAGCCCCTTTTTGATGGCATTCGGCGATACATTCAATTTACGTTGTAAATAGTCGAATTCCAGGTACTTCATCTTATCAAAAGCTTCTCCTCCATACTGACGAAACAGCGTGTCCAGAAATTCCGCTTTCTTTTGATTTTTCAAATCCTCGATCTTTTCACGAATCATTTCGGGATTAGCGACAAACCGTACGCCAACCTGCGAACTCATATAATCGACCAGCTGGATTATCCCTATCTGGCTAAGCACATTTAGGGCAGACCGCGAAATTTTGTGGGAAAATCCGGATCTTTTTTGAAGCGCTTTGATAGATACTTCCTGCAACTCCTCCATCTCGGAACCGACCGCCAGGTTCAATTCATCGCAAAGCACATCATATATATGTTGCAGCTGTTCTTTTTTGGGATAGGAATCCTTGATTCTATTTTCTGCGATAATAGCATCTGAAGGTTTATATAATAGCAGCGGGAAACTTTCTTTGCCATCGCGCCCGGCCCGACCGGCTTCCTGGTAATAGGCCTCCAGCGAATAAGGCATTTCATAGTGAATGACATAGCGGCAATCAGCCTTGTCGATACCCATCCCAAAAGCGCTTGTAGCCACTACCAGCGGAGTTTTACCGGAAATCCACTCTTCTTGTATTTGCTTCCGAACCGCGGCATCAACACCTGCATGGTACGCTTTGGCCGGGATATTCAGCTTGCCGGTAATCTTATTGGCCAGATCTTCGCAATTGCGACGCGTACCACCATAAACGAGTCCTGCCCCACGAGGTGCCGCTCGTTTGACCGCTTGTAAAAGTTTCTGCTCTTTTTGTTCGCTTCTGGTGACCCACCATTTGAGGTTGGGGCGATCAAATCCTTTAGAAACAATAACCGGATCCTCAAAACCCAGATTTTTCTGGATATCATCACGCACTTCAGGCGTTGCTGTAGCGGTCAACGCAATCCAGGTAACCTCATTGGCAATAGATTCCATAGCCGGAAGGATCTCCCGGTAACTGGGACGAAAATCATGCCCCCATTCCGAAATACAGTGCGCTTCATCAATAGCCAGCAAAGAAATATTCAGATTGGGCAATTCGGCTTCCCAAAGATTGGTCTTGAGTCGCTCCGGCGAACAATACAATAAATCGTACATTCCATTACGGGCATTCACCAACCGCTGCTCAACCTCCCAAGACGAAATTGTACTATTAACAAATGTAGCCGAAATTCCGTGGTCGTTCAGCTGCTGCACCTGATCCTGCATTAAAGCAATAAGCGGGGAAATAACGACGGTCAACCCATCAAGAACAGTCGCGGGTAACTGGTAACAAAGTGACTTGCCTCCCCCGGTAGGAAACAAAACCATGGTATTACGCCCCGATAGTACCGAGGCAATAACCTCATCCTGACCCGGACGAAAGGAATCATATCCCCAGTATTTTTTTAAATTTTCGAAAGCTTGTTCAGACAACGGTACATCCATAATGCTTAAAATATAAAATTTTCCATTGTCGGAGCAGAATTCTAAATATTTTGGGCTTTAAAAAACTAGATCCCCATGGATATAGGATCGAGAGAATCTAAAACCGTCCTGAATAAAATCCCATTTGGTCTTCAAAACGAACATCTGAATATCGCTGTATATAATCATTAATTTTACAAATATTAATAGTTATTTCTATTATGTTTGGCTTGGTTTAGTAGGTGGAATTATATAGCAATAATATTATGGATAGTAGCGGCTTTGTGATAGTAAAGCATCCCTTTTTAAGTAGGCCCTCACGGATTCACAATTGCTTCATTTCTTTCCCTACCCCCACTTATTTGCTGCAATCAATTCCGGCAGTTCAAATTCTGAAACCTTTTAAAAATGAATATCGGAACACTCGGCAAGGTCCCTATCATTCTGATTTTAAACCAAAACCTGGGGCTGAACATCTTTTAATAGCCTTAAAAAAGCAAAAGAAACAGGTGCGGAAACAAATTCAGTATGAAATAAATGGAATTTTGCAAAGTGCTTATTCACACATTATTAACCAAATCACTCTATAATAATGAGACAATTACGTTTTTTGCTTAGTGCATTCGTACTGTTTTTTATTGGTGTCAGCCCCATGTTGGCCCAGCAAACACAATCCTACGATTCACACAAAACATTCGATCCCACTTTTTTAAATGATCCCGGTACTGCTTACCGCAGTGGCGACGGTACACCCGGTCCCAAATACTGGCAAAACAGTCCGGATTATACCATTCATGTCAAATTGAATGAAGAAGATACTACTATCAGCGGAACAACTGATATCTCCTATACCAATAACAGCCCCGATGCACTGCATTACCTGTGGCTGCAGCTTGATCAGAATCTTTTTAATCCACAATCACGCGGTAACAAGACCACGCCTGTAGGTGGCGACCGTTTTGGTATTCGCGGGTTTAACGGCGGTGAAAATATTCAATCGGTATCTGTTACCATGAACGGGAAAACCTATAAGCCGGAATATCGTATCTCCGATACCCGTATGCAGGTTCGACTTCAAAATCCTGTAAAATCTCAAGGCGGGAAAGTTAATGTTAGTATTACATATAACTTCAAAATTCCCCAGTATGGATCCGATAGAATGGGCCGGTTAAAAACAAAAAATGGTTGGGTCTACGAGCTGGCACAATGGTATCCACGCATGGAAGTTTATGACGATATTCGTGGATGGATGACCTTGCCCTACCTGGGACTCGGAGAATTTTACGAAGACTACGGTAATTACGATTACTATGTAACGGTTCCCTGGGACATGATTGTCGGAGGCTCAGGGGTATTGCAAAATCCTAAAGATGTACTCACGAAGGAAGAAATAAATCGTCTGAATAAGGCACACAACAGTGATAAAACGGTATCTATCATAAAAAAAGATGAAGTGGGCGACAAGGACATGCGTCCCGTCGATCATGGTACCCTGACTTGGCATTTCAAGATGAAAAATTCGCGAGATGTCTCATGGGCTGCTTCCCGCGCTTTTATTTGGGATGGTGCCCGTGTGAATTTACCCAGCGGACGCAAAGCTATTGCCATGTCGATGTATCCCGAAGAAAGTGCCGGACAAAAAGCATGGGGACGTTCAACGGAATATCTGAAACGAAGTATCGAAATCTATTCAAAAAATTTCTATGAGTTCCCCTGGAATTCTGCCACCAACATTGCCGGCGTAGCTGGCGGTATGGAATACCCCGGAATCGTATTTTGCAGCTGGAAAGCCAAAGCCGGTGGACTCTGGGGCGTCACTACTCACGAAATCGGGCATAACTGGTTCCCCATGACTGTAGGCACCAATGAACGCCGATACATGTGGATGGACGAAGGGTTCAATACTTATATCAATGGTCGTGCCACCAAGCTTTTTAATGATGGCGAATATACGTATCGGGGAGGCAACAATGCCTATCGGATAGCCAGATCAATGAAAAATAACGATGAACCGCTTATGACCCGTCCTGATGCAATCGGTTTAAATCATTATGGACTTTATTATCGGAAAACCGCCCTCGGACTCAATATTCTGAGAAACCAGGTAGTTGGCAAGGACCGCTTCGATTATGCCTTCAATCAATACATTTCGGAGTGGGCATTCAAACATCCACGCCCAAAAGATTTCTTCCGGCTGATGAACAATGCGACCGGTGAGAATCTGAACTGGTTCTGGAAAGAATGGTTTTACAAAGCCTGGAAGCTCGATCAATCGGTTGAAGATGTACATTATGTAAATCAGGATCCGGCTGAAGGTTCATATATAACCATTAAAAATAATGATCGTATGGTCATGCCGGTAACGGTCAAAGTTTGGGAATCCAATGGAGACTCGGGCACCAAAGATCTGCCGGTAGAAATCTGGCAACGCGGGGGTACCTGGACCTTCAAGTATGATTCCAGCAGTAAAATTGACTCCGTTAAAATTGATCCGGAGAAGCAACTGCCGGACATCAATCCCAGCAACAACACTTGGAAGCCTGTTGGCGGCAGACGGTAACTTCAAAAACTGAGTGGTTGAACCAGCCCAAGTTAAAATGGG
The DNA here is from genome assembly GCA_035267805.1 of Balneolaceae bacterium. GTDB lineage: Bacteria > Bacteroidota > Rhodothermia > Balneolales > Balneolaceae > Fodinibius. The sequence goes on from DATFLI010000024.1 coordinate 7,870, forward strand.
AGCTTCGGCCACTCAAATCTAATTATAAATAATTCATTAACCTTTTAATCGAAGTAATTATGAGAGCACGAATATGTTCATTTTTTCTACTTCTGGTGTTTGTGGTAGCTTCGGTTGCGTCGGCACAAAACAAGGGATATGATTCGCATAAAACGTTCGATCCCACTTTTCTAAATAGTCCCGGCACGCAATATCGCAGTGGCAGCGGTGCTCCCGGCCCGGCTTACTGGCAAAACGAAGCTGATTATCAAATCCATGTAAAGCTGGATCCCGAACAAAGCCGAATTACAGCAACCGATCAGATCACTTATACCAACAACAGCCCCGATCCTCTGCCTTTTCTCTGGCTGCAGCTCGATCAGAATATCTTCAGCCAAAAAGGTGAATCCTCTAGAATGCGAGGAAATACTTCTTCGAATGACAAGCAGTATGGATATGAAATCACTTCGGTAACGGTTACACAGAACGGGAAAACTGTGAAACCCAACTACCAAATTGACGGAACGCGTATGCAGGTTGAACTGCCGAAGTCACTTCAACCTAAAGGCAAAAGCCTGCAACTAAACATTAAATATGCCTATAACGTAAACCCCCGATTCCTGAGGACCGGGCGTATGCAATCAAAAGATGGACCGATGTTCTCGATCGCCCAGTGGTATCCACGCATGTGCGTCTATGATGACGTTCGCGGGTGGAATACACTGCCCTACCTGGGATCCGGTGAATTCTATCTGGAGTATGGCAATTTTGACTATTACGTAACCGTGCCCTGGGATATGATTGTTGTGGGATCCGGAAAGCTGCAAAACCCACAGGATGTGCTTACCGGGGAAGAACAAAAACGATTGGACAAAGCCCGACAAAGCGACGAAACAGTTTCGATTATCAAACCCGATGAAGTTGGAGATAAGGATACACGTCCTACTCACAGCGGGGATCTGACCTGGCATTTTAAGATACAAAATGCGCGTGATGTTGCATGGTCGGCATCCAAAGCATATATATGGGACGCGGCCCGCATCAATCTGCCTAGCGGACGCAAAGCCCTGGCAATGTCGGCTTATCCCAAAGAAAGTATGGGTAAAAATATGTGGACCCGAGCCACACAATATGTAAAAAAGACACTGGAATATAACTCCAAGCAGTGGTTCGAATATCCGTGGGATACCGCCGTTTGTACCGTAGAACCGGGCGGCGGGATGGAATATCCGGGTATCGTTTTTGTTGCCTGGAAAGATTCCGGGGCTCGTCTTTGGAATGTGATCACTCACGAATACGGACATAACTGGTTTCCTATGACTGTAGGCTCACAGGAGCGCCGCTATGCCTGGATGGATGAAGGATTTAATACCTTCATCGATATCCTTTCCACGCAGAATTTCAACGATGGAGAATGGGGCAATTATGCACCGTGGGTCACCGACCCCGAAAAACTGGCTGATAATATGCAGCAAGAACAGGATCCCATCATTACACGACCTGATGCCAGTGATGAGGTCGGCCTGATCGGCTACAATAAACCCGGCTTGGGATTATATATCCTGCGTCAATATATCCTGGGACCGGATCGATTTGATTATGCCTTCCGCAAGTATACTCATGACTGGGCTTTCAAACACCCCACGCCAAAAGACTTCTTCCGGACAATGAATAACGCGAGTGGAGAAGACCTGAACTGGTTCTGGAAAGAGTGGTTCTACACTACGTGGACGCTCGACCAGTCTGTTGAGGATGTTCATTATGTGAATCAGGACCCGTCACAAGGCTCTTACATCACTATAAAAAACAATAACCAGATGGTGATGCCGGCCACGGTCAAAGTGTGGGAAGCCAATGGTAAAAGTAGTACCGTTGACCTTCCGGTTGAGATTTGGCAACGCGGAGGCAACTGGACGTTTAAATATGACTCCAGCAGCAAAATTGATTCCGTGAAGATCGATCCCAATAATCAACTGCCCGATGTGAAGCTTTCAAACAACACCTGGAAGCCAATGGCACAATAATTTAAGTTCATCATTATTTTCCCGCTGATGGCATGGATCCTTGAGATCTGTGCATTCAGCGGGATTTTTAATAAAATGAGCCTTGCAAACCAAATACAAAAATTGTCATGGCGTCCGCCGGCTGGCGTATTTGGGGCGTGGTGATCTCTACACGTTGGGAGACTGCTACACTCCGCTCGCTACATTCGCAATGAAACGATGGTTTTGCAAATCTCTATTCAATAAATTTCTCACTTACTCTCCTAGTCAGATAAAATATCTCTCGCGTTTCTCGATATTTAAAGCGATGTTTATAATTAGTTTATTAATCAAAAAAGATTAACAGGGATGAAATCATTTATATGGAGCTTTGAGATTTACCTTTTAGGATTATTAATCATAGGATGTAACAAGATGGAGTCTTCTCAAAAAGCAGAGCAGCAAAATTGGTGGAAAGAGGCCATTGTCTATGAAGTTTATCCGCGGAGTTTTAATGATAGTGATGGAGATGGCATCGGTGATCTGCAAGGCGTTATCCAGAAGCTGGATTATCTGAAATCGCTCGGTGTGGATGTCATTTGGCTCGGTCCTATGTATCAATCGCCCAATGCCGACAATGGTTACGACATCAGTAATTATGAAAAAATTATGGATGAATTCGGTACGATGGCTGATTTTGACAGTCTCCTGGCAGGATTACACAAGCGGGATATGAAGCTCATCCTGGATCTGGTTGTGAATCATACCTCCGACGAACACCGCTGGTTTAAGGAATCCCGGAAATCAAAAGACAATCCGTACCGGGATTTTTATATCTGGAAAGATCCTGCGCCGGATGGTGGTCCGCCAAACAACTGGGTTTCGTATTTCAGCGGCTCGGCATGGCAGATGGATTCTACCACAAATCAATATTACCTACACCTGTTTGCCAAGAAACAACCCGATCTGAATTGGGATAATCCCGCTGTGCGAGACAGTATCTATTCCATGATGCACTTCTGGCTGGATAAAGGGGTCGATGGGTTTAGGATGGATGTGGTTTCTCTGTACTCCAAGGATCCCGATTTCCCATCTTTTCCGCCCGATTTTAACGGTGATTTTGCCCACTTCTATGCCAACGGACCCCACGAGCACGAATATCTGAAGGAGATGAACAGGCGTGTGCTTAGTCAATACGATATCATGACCGTTGGAGAAGCTTCGGGTGTAAATTTGGACGAAGCGCCCCTGTATGTAAGTCCCGATCGCCACGAACTGGACATGATTTTCCAGTTCGAATTGATGGGCATTGATCATCAGTCCGGGAATTATTTGGAGCATCGGGACTGGAAACTGCCGGAATTTAAACAGATTATTACCAAATGGGATACCGCCATGGCCGGCAAAGGATGGAACAGTATCTTCCTGGGAAATCACGATAATCCGCGTATCGTGTCCCGTTTTGGTGATGATGAAAACTATAGACGTGAATCGGCCAAGACTCTTGCTACATTTCTGATGACCATGCGAGGCACGCCCTATCTGTATCAGGGCGACGAACTTGGTATGACCAATGCCCCATTCAAGACCATTAACGACTTTCGAGATATCGATACCTTCAATAAGTACAAGGAAATCAAAGCAAAAGGCGGCGATATTGATCATTTTCTAGACCAGGAGCGGATGTTTGGGCGCGACAATGCTCGCACACCGATGCAATGGAATGATCAGCCATATGCCGGATTTTCCACCCACGAACCGTGGATAATGGTCAATCCCAATTACACAGAAATCAATGCTGCCAAAGAGGATTCACTACAACATTCCGTGCTGAATTACTATCGCGAAGTAATCAGTTATAGAAAAAATCATCCCGGACTCGTATACGGAGATTTTGATGTGCTGGATCCTCCGAATAAAAAAGTGTTTGCCTACCTGAGAAACGGCCAGCAAAATCATTTTCTTGTGGTGATGAATTTTAGCGGTCAGGAAGTTACCTTCCAACTGCCGGATCGAGCTGCTACCAGGAACTGGAATGTAGAATTGGATTCTTACTATGAAGGACCTTCTGTCAAGAACGGTGAAGTTGTACTAAAACCCTGGCAATCTGTTATTTACAGGGAATTATAACAGAACAGTTCGCTCATTTTTTATTGGCAACTTACGACCATTTTATATCAAAATTATTACCTCATTTATGAAGCTATTACGTTTTGGAACAAGGCTCATGGCTATGAGCTTACTTGTCTGCTTTTGTATGCTGCTTGCCACCCAAACAGCCGATGCACAACAAAACTACAATCCTCATGAAACGTTCGACCCAACCTTCCTGAATGATCCGGGGACAGCGTATCGAAGTGGGGATGGTTCGCCCGGTCCCCAATATTGGCAAAATCACGCCGACTATAAGATTGATGTTTCGCTGGATAATGCCGACCACCGTATTTCGGGCAGCGTGGTTATCAACTATACTAATAGCAGCCCCGATAATTTGAATTATCTATGGCTGCAGCTGGAGCAAAACCTGTATCAAAAGAATTCCCGTGGTGTTGCGACGACTCCGGCTAGTGGACGCAGTTACGCCCCGCGCAAATACTATGGGGGATATGATATCAAATCGGTAGAAATTAGTCGCAATGGCACCTTTCAGAAAGCGGATTACGTGATTTCGGATACCCGGATGCAGATTCGCCTGCCCGAAGCGCTGCAATCCGGGGGTGGACAAATTCGCATCAAAATTGAGTATGCTTTTACGGTACCCGAATATGGCGTAGACATCATGGGACGCGCGAAGACGGATCATGGATGGATTTATGATATCGCACAATGGTATCCCCGGATGGCGGTTTATGATGATATCCGCGGTTGGGATACCCTGCCCTTTTTGGGAGCCGGGGAATTTTACCTGGAATATGGGAATTTTGACGTTACGGTTGATGCCCCCTGGAATTTCATTGTCGTGGCATCGGGCAAGCTTCAGAATCCCGGTGATGTACTTACAAAAACGCAACAAAGTCGCCTGGAGCAAGCCCGTCATAGCGACCAAACGGTTTTCATTCGCAAGCCCGATGAAATTGAAGATACCAATACCCGTCCGGTTCAAAGCGGACGTCTGAAATGGCACTACATTATTCACAACGCGCGGGATGCGTCCTGGGCTGCCTCTCCGGCTTTTGCCTGGGATGCGGCACGAGTTGATTTGCCGGATGGCAAGACTGCCCTGGCTATGTCTGTTTATCCCCCGGAAAGCGCCGGGCAGGATGCTTGGGGACGCGCCACCCAATTTGTAAAAGGCAGTCTGGAATATTATTCCAAAAAATGGAACTTCACCTATCCGTACCCGGTGGCCGTAAACGTAGCCGGACCGGTCGGTGGGATGGAATACCCGGGACTTGTCTTTTGTAGTTCACACAGCAAGGGCGGCGGACTTTGGGGCGTTACAACGCATGAATTCGGTCACACCTGGTTCCCAATGGTAGTGGGATCCAACGAACGTCGCTACGCCTGGATGGATGAAGGATTCAATACCTTTATCAATTTTTATGCAACCCAGGAATTTAACAACGGAGAGTTTGCCCATAGTTTTGATGCCCAGCGGATTGTTAAGTACATGACCTCCAAGGATACCCAACCAATTATGACCTATGCCGACTACCTGAAAACCGGCAATCTGGGTGCCGCAGCATACGACAAACCCGCTATTGGATTGCATATTTTGCGAGAGGATATACTCGGTCCCAATAAATTTGATTACGCTTTTCAACAATACATTAAACGATGGGCGTATAAGCATCCGCGTCCCAAAGACTTTTTTCGCACGATGAATGACGCCTCCGGCGAAGATTTAAATTGGTTCTGGAAAGAATGGTTTTACAAAACCTGGACCCTGGATCAGGCTGTAGAAAATGTGCATTATGTGAATCAAAATCCTTCGAAAGGTTCCCTAATTACTATCAAGAATAATGATCAAATGGTCATGCCGGTAACAGTAAAAATTTGGGAGGATAATGGCCAAACCGGCGAAAAAAAACTGCCTGTTGAAATTTGGCAGCGCGGTGGAAGCTGGACTTTCAAATACGATTCCGGCAGTAAAATTGATTCCGTTAAAATTGACCCGGAACGACATCTTCCGGATGTAAATCGCTCCAACAATACCTGGAAACCAAACAGAAAATAATATCATTACACCTTAACGGTTTAAAAATATTGACCCGCGACCCGGTTAGGTACCTGAGTTTATAGTCTCATCCCGATATCTTTTGAGATCTCGGAACTCAGTGTGAGAGCTACGGACATTGATTTAAGATTCCGCCGATGACATAAAAGATTGTTAAATACGGAAAATACCTTAACTTTATAATTCTAACCTGTTATTTATTAAAGGGATACTTGGTATATAAATTTTCAATTCAGGATAAGCCGGAGACCAATGAAAACAAAAGTAAAACTCTTACTGTCTGTTCTTTTAATTGCACTGTTCATAGAAAATTGCCAGCAGAAACAAGCGAGCAATGCGGTGTATGTTCGCACTCTTGGGAAAGACACTCTTTCTGCGGAGCAATTAAATCGTGGCTCCCAAAGCTATCAAGGCCACTACATGACCCGTATGCCGGCTACACAGGTGGGCAAATATCAGGCTCAACTGTCACCGGATGGCTCGGTCAGTAATCTATCTGTTGACTGGCAGACGCCTAAAGAGAACTCCGATGGCCCCGGTTCTAAAAACCTTCAGGTAACGATCAAAGATACGGTAGCCACCGTACAAATGAGTGGCGAATGGAGACATGGGCAAAAAATGGACACCACTTATTCAATGAATGTACCCGCCGGCACGATCCCGGGCATAGGAGCTTTTCCGCCTTCCATCGCCACGCTTACCCAGGCGGTAAGTCAGGCTAAGGGGAATTATGGCGATTCAGGGTATACGGTAAATATTATATCCCCCGGCTCACAACGCCTGATTTCCGGGCCACTTACACAACTGGGCGGCGATACATTAGCCATCAAAGTATTCGGAGTTTCTTATCCTTTTACGGTAAATGACCAAGGTCAAATTACCTGGTTTTCATCTAAGAACTCTACGGTCCAAACTAT
>DATFLI010000025.1:0-8327 GCA_035267805.1 Balneolaceae bacterium
CAGGTGTGGCGGGCTACATGGAAAGTCAGCTTCTTGTCAACCTGACAGACAGTTGCGATCTCCTTTAAATAAGCGTTGGTCCTCTGGTTACTGATCATGGGAAGCAAGCTGCCATCCTGCGTCTTAGGATCATCAGCATACTTGTCAATGATCTCCAATGCCTTCGGGAGCAACAAAACGTTGGCGTTATTGCCCGTTTTAGTCCTGGGTTGGTAGAGATAATAATCCCCATTTTCGTCCTGTTTTACGTCTGACCGTTTTAGTTTTTCGGCATCACTAAAACCCAATCCCGTGTAACAACTGAATACGAAGACATCCCTAACTCGATCCAGCCGATCAAAATCAAATGTATGCTTTTCTATCCTCTTTAGCTCATCCGATGATAAAAAGACTGGATCTTTCTTTTTGTACTGCATTTTAAAATGCTTGTAGGGGTCTCTGCCCAACCATCCTTTACTTCTGGCTCGATTCACAATCTTCTGAAAATTAGACAAGTACTTTCGCGCAGAATTATTAGAGCAGGGGTTATCTTTGGTCATAAGATAATGGGCAAACTCCTCCAAGAAATCCTTGTCCACATCCGAGATTAAATACCCTGGATCACCGTGCTTTTCCTTAAGAAACGCTTTCATGTGCTTCTTGGCAGTCCGGTACTTTTTATAGGTGGACTCGGAATATTTGTTACCGATCAACGATTTCATCTTTTGATTATGCTGATCAAAAACGTCCATAACAGCCACGGACTCCTCTTCCCTATCTTGCCCCGTCATGCGCAACTTGACAGCCTTAGAACTAATTTCTACCCCTTCCTGGAGTAACTGCTGATGAGCTTGGTTGGCTTTGAATTCAAGAGTATCCAAAGACCGGTTAATCGACTTGGCTTTCTGAGCTCTTCCTCGAACCCTGTAATGTTCGCTGTCCCATTTCGAGGGATCAACAGTTCGACTTGCCGATATTTCGGAGATTTTTCCATCTACATTTAATCGCATATAGATGGGGACTTCCCCATTGGCTCGGGCTTTATTTGAACGAATTGTAAAAGATATATTAAGTGTCTTGTACATAGTATTCTATGTATAGAGTTTTGATTTCTGTTTTACAGAAAGGCAGGTAAAAACAGATCTCGGTCCTCTAGGACACTTTTTCTGAGATGCGACAGCTAATTCCAGTGACCATTGCAGCATCTTTGTGCATGGTCACTAAATAGTTCACCTGAAATCTGGTAGAATCTGGAATTATCTGGTTTAAATTTTTCCAAAATCGCCTTTCAGCTACTCTAATATACGATTTTTGAGCATTTTAAGGAAATCTGGAAAAATCATAGTGGAGGTGCGGGGAGTCGAACCCCGGTCCGAAATGGTATATCGTTCAAGCATCTACATGCTTAGTTGTCGTATTGAGTTTTATCTGAAGCTTTGCCCGACAACTAGGCTACCCCAGACTAGACTGCTAAATTTTTACATATGCACTGACAGTCGGCAGAGCATATGCTATCCTGTCATAGTCGGCGCTCCATTCAGCACTGACAGGCAAGAAGCTGAAGGAACGGCTAAGCTGCGTTACGCAGCTAAGCTTAAAGAATAGTTGTTGTCAACTACATTTAATGCATGATGATTTGTTACGAGTGTCATCGCTCAAACTCGGCATGCAGCCTGCGATTCTACTCATTCCGTCGAATCCATTACACCCCCAGAATTTCAAAGAACATCCGTTTCAGATTGTCATAATATAACAAACTTTTAACGGCATATCATTCCTGGTTATTGTTTTCTAGATACTGGATGCTAGTCTCTGGGTGTTAGTGAGTTTTGTTTAGAATCTGCTTACCCGGCACTTTCATGGTTTTGTAGAATAGAAAAGCGAAAATTGTTAATCGTTTTTATAACGTCTCCGACCCTATCCTTCTACAATATTTGAACGTACCGACTTAGAAGATCTTCTTATTTGGGAATCCGGTTTCATAGAACTCAAAGTTTGGACGTTCCTCCAAACTCATTTTGTGGATATCAATTGATAACTCACATGATAATTTCCAGATTTGTAAATTTTTACAACTCATGATTTAAAGGGCCTTTGTTTGTAAGACCCTTATAAACCTTAATCCTTACAAAAAATCTGTCGCATTAATTTAGACCGACAACCAACAACCAGCCTCCGGAAGCCTAAATCACAATCTCTCCGGCCGGTGCACGCATATTATAGTACGAACTCATAACCCGCCCGTACGCGCCGGCATTAGCAACCAAAATCACATCGCCCTCTTCCGAAGCGGGCAGCCACCGATCAATGCCAAGCTTATCGCCTGTTTCACAAATAGGTCCCACAATGTTTACGGTTTGGTTCGATGGATTATCCAGTTTCGACAAATTTACAATCGTATGTCGCGCGCCGTATAAAGCGGGACGGATAAATGAATTCATCCCGGTATCAACGCCCACATAACGCACTTTGCCTTTGCCTTTCAACTGGGTGACTTTGGTAAGCAATACGCCCGCCGTGGCCACCAAAAATCGCCCCGGTTCCACCCAAAGACGGTATCCGGAATGAGTTTCCTTAAATTGTTTTAGGGATTTATTTACCTCTTCGATATCAAGATGAACTTGTGTTTCATTTTCACGGATTCCAAAACCGCCGCCCAGATCAAGCACTTTTACGCCCCCCAGCTGTTCGGCTACTTCGTGCAAAATCAATGCTGTCGATTTCCAGGTATGCGGATCTTTAATCCCACTGCCAATATGCGCATGCAATCCCTTTACATTGATATTTAAATTCTCAACAAGTTCGACCACTTCCGGAATTTCAAATTTGGGAATTCCGAATTTCGAATGGTTACCCCCTGTTTTTACATGCTTGTGATGGCCGTGCCCGTGCCCCGGATCAATTCGCAGGAAAACCTCTTTATCTTTAAAGATTTGCGGCCACTGCTTTAATGGATAAATATTATCAAGCGTAACATTCACTCCCAATTGCAGTCCTTCTTCATATTCTGCTCTTGGTGCAAAGTTCGGGGTAAATAATATTTCTTTGGGATCAATGCCCGGAAACAGCTCCAGTATTTTGTGAACTTCTCCAATCGAAACGCATTCAAAGCCCAGTCCTAACTCTTTAAACGTTTTAAGGACCTCATCATTAGCATTTGCTTTGATGGCATAAAGGACCCGGTCAACAGCATCCAGATTTTTAATAAACCCGGTGTATTTTTTTAAAGTATCGGTATCATAGGCGTAGGCAGATGTCTCATCCTGCATGAGTTTAAGCAAATCTTCGCGCTTATCTTTCCACCAGGCATGGTCGCCCCCCGTCTTTTCTTTCCGGTCTTCCATGAGTGCAGGCCAGGTGGGACCAAATGACTCCTGGTTACCGGATTGTAAAATAACCTGCTCGTGCAACTGGCGCACCAATCGATCAGCCTGTTCGCTTTCCACTACAAATGTGAAATTCAAATCATTAGCCGCCTGGCTCACCAGGTACACCTGGTGTTCCTCAAAAACTTCGAATGAAGATCCCAGCTGATGCAATATCGTCCGGATCTTTCGTCCTAATAAGCTTACTGCTGAAACCGAATCAATAATATTTACCTTGCAGTGGGCAGAAAGATCTTCAACAAAATCCTCGCGGACATCCCTGAAATGATCGTTCAAACCCGGGTCCAGCGAAACCGTCACGTTTGATTGTGAAGTAGAAACCAAGTCGATAGAGAGACCATAGTCTTTGAATACTTCGAATGCATCAGCCATAAATCCGACCTGCTGCCACATTCCAAGCGAATCCATGCTGACCAACGTTATATTATGACGAACAGAGATGGCTTTCACCAGTGCTTCATCGTCGGATGCATCCGAAGAAATGATCGTGCCGGGCAACTGCGGCTTCAGTGTGCAGCGGACATGAATTGGAATATTATGCTTGCGTGCCGGCATGATGCTGCGCGGATGCAAAATTTTAGCCCCATTCGTGGAAATTTCCTGTGCCTCATCGTAGCTCAGGTGATTCAGTAAACGCGCCGAAGGCACCATATGCGGATTGGCAGAAAAGAGACCCGGCACGTCGGTCCAAATTTCCAATCTTTTGGCTCCGGCTTTAGCCGCAAAGTAAGCTCCGGAAACATCTGACCCGCCACGTCCCAGAAGAACGGTTTTTCCTTCATCATCACTGGCAATAAATCCCTGGGTCACCACCAGCGGCCCCACCTCTTCGAGCGCATTCGCGACATCCGAATTAAAACCGGTATCGCTGACGGCAGAAAGAATATTCGAACGATCGCTGGTATTTTTCAGGGGATTGGTTTTGATATATTGCCGGGCATCCAGCCAGTTCGCTTTATCGAGTTCCCGATTCAAATAAGCGGCTCCCAGCTTCGTAGCCATCAGTTCCCCCATCGCCATCAGGCGCGCCTGCACCCGGTAGCTGGCCTCTCCGATCAGCTGAATACCTTTTACAATATGTTCAAGCTCGTTGAAGTCTTCTTCCAATAGATCATCCACCGAAACGCCCAAGGACTTGCCCAATTTGTAATGTCGGTCTTTGACTTCATCCACCAGTTCTGTAGCATTCCCGTTAGGGGCGTATTCAATAATAGCCTCCAGCTTATCAGAAATCCCACTTAAAGCGGAATGAACAAGACAGACAGAAAAGCCCTCTGCCCTATGCTGCTTTACTACGGATAAAATATTCTGCCAATTCTGAAGTGTGGACACGCTGGTTCCACCGAATTTTACGACAATCCAGTTTGAATGTGATTTTGACATGCTTGTGAAGCGATCTACTGTTAGAAATTAAACGCCCAAAGATAACAATCTCGTAATCGTTTTTTATAAAATTCCGGGAACTTTCTTTTTCCGGTACGTATTTGTGAAGTTTCCAGACAAATATTCGATCTTTCGTTAGAAGCTGTATTTTACATATTCTGAAATTTTTATTCTCTTGAAGCAGTACGAGACGTGAAAAAAATTATCCTATTTCTATTCCTTACTTTAATAGCCAGGTTCAGCTATGCTCAAGAGTCGGCTTCCATCAGCGGGTATATTACCAATGCAGAATCGGGTGAAACACTTATCTCTGCTAATTTGGCTATCAAGGATACACGTAAGGGAACTGCTACAAATACTTCCGGTTATTATAGCTTAACAAATATTGAGCCCGGTACCTATACCGTCGTGGCTACTTACATCGGCTTTCGACGCTTCGAAAAGACTGTTACTCTCCAGGCCGGTCAAAGTCTGCGCCTGGATATCAAGCTGAAACCCGAGAATTATCAACTGAATGAAGTAGTGGTCGAATCCAAGAAAGAGAAGGAGGAGCAGAAAAATATTGGGCTGGCCGAAGTGAAGACTGAACTCATTAAAAAAGTGCCTGCGGTTTTCCAGGCAGATGTTTTTCGCTCCCTTCAACTGTTACCCGGTGTCAAATCAGCCTCCGACTTTTCCAGCGGATTGTATATCCGCGGGGGCAGCCCGGATCAAACACTCATCCTACTCGATCATACGACGGTTTATAATCCAACACATTTTTTTGGGTTTTTCTCCACGTTTAATCCCGATGCGGTTAAAGATGTGCGCCTTTACAAAGGCGGCTATCCCGCAAAATACGGGGGCCGCCTGGGATCAGTGCTTACTATTTTTAACAAAGATGGCAATCGCAATCATTTTCAAGGCTCGGCAACCGTCGGGATGCTGGCGTCGCGAGCGTCGGTCGAAGGTCCTTTTAAGAAAGGATCATGGATGTTTGCCATAAGGCGATCTACACTCGAGCCGTTGCTGGCTATCCTTCGCCAATCCAGTGATAACATCCCTTCCAGCTTTTATTTCCTGGATATGAATGGAAAGGTCAACTATGATGCCGATCCCAATAACAAACTCTCCCTGGCCTTTTATTCTGGGGCAGACGACTTGAATTTCCCCTTTGCCGAAGATGCCGGTGTCAAAATTAACTATGGCAATCAAACCTTGAGTTCCACCTGGACTCATATTTTTTCCGATAAGGTATTTTCAAAATTTACTCTCACGGGTTCCCGCTATTTTAATTTTCCATCCTTTAACATCGCCTCTACCCCATTTAAGCGCTCTAATAACATCTATGATTTGTCTGCCAAAGGGGATATTGAATATTTACCCAATGACCATCACGAAATTTCCACAGGGTTCTGGATGGGGTCACTGACGCTCAAACTGCAGGATACGTTTGATGGCAATGATACTTTTGGATCGCGCATCAAATCGCTGTACGGTTCGTGGTATTTGCAGGACAAGTGGGATGTCTCCGATCACTGGACACTCACGCCGGGCATCCGCGTCAACGGGTTCAGTGAAGGCAGCTACCTGAAACTGGACCCTCGTCTGCAGATCGATTACCGTCCGGTCGATCGCATCCGTCTACAGGCAGCCTATGGCCGCTATACCCAATTTTTGACACTCGTTTCAAACGAAGCGTTCAGTGGTTTCGATGTTTGGCTTACCTCGGATAACGGTGTCCCCCCGGCTTACGGAAATCAATATGTAGTGGGCGTCAAAGCAACCCCGTGGGACGGTTACAGACTGGACATAGAAACGTATTACCGATCCATGAAAAATTTGTTTGAACCCGACCCGTTTTTGCCGGACAAAGCCGGATTACCATACAAAGACACCTTTCGATTCGGCAATGGCTACGCTTACGGCACTGAAGTTTATTTTGAACGCCGTATAGGGCGCCTCACGGGATTTGCCGGCTACACCTTCAGCGTAACCCGAAGGAAATTCCCGAATTTTAACGAGCCCGTTTTAGCAAATGGACCGGCTCGTTTTTATCCGCCAAAATATGATCGTACTCACGAATTAAATTTGGTTCTTGAGTATAAGCTAAGCTCTCGCTGGTCTGCTACGGCTGTGTTCGATTATGCGACGGGGCAAGCTTACACCAAACCGCTGGGACGAACCGCTGCCTTTGATTTTCCAACTTCCGGCACGAATCTGGATCAACTGATCGTAGGAAAAGTCAATGCATCCCGACTACCGCCCTATAGCAGGCTGGATCTTGGTTTCACCCGGAAAGGCACTTTCTTCGGGATCGGCAAAGCCAAGTGGCAACTGCAGGTCATCAATGCTTACTCCCGGCGTAATGTCTGGTTTTATAATTATGATCTGGATAAGAATCCCGCAAAACGCAAGGCCGTCACACTTTTGCCGGTACTTCCAACTATTTCATACACTCTCGATTTTTAGCCATGAAACGCGCATTCCTTTTATTTCCAATTATATCTTTGTTTATGGCGGGCTGCCAACTGTATAAACAGGACAACTATCAACAATACTACGTAGTGGAATCATACCTGGTGGCCAATGCCAACTTGCCGCGTGTGCGACTTTCCAAAACCGAACCTATCCGGCAGAAGTACAACTTCCAGGAGGCCGCGGTTTCCGATGCCCAGGTAGAGATCCGCAAACTCAATCCCGACAGTACCATCGCACAAACCTATCCGTATCGCCAAACCGAAAACGGTATTTATAATGCGATCTTTCGGGCTACTGTTCAGTCCGATCAATTATATCAATTGCATATCACGACTGCAGACGGTCAGGAAATCACAGCTACCACTTATGTGCCGGGGGCTTTCAAAACGGTTAACCAGCTGAATGATCGATATACCTACCAGAGTCCCAACCAGATTGAAATAACAACTACCACCAGCAACTACATTACCGACCGTCAAACCTATTATATCTTTACGATCAATGCCGCACATCCTGATTCATCCGGCCTCACTCCCTTCTATCGTGACCTGGTGATAAACAATGATAACGACATTAGAAATTATTACGTAAACTCATCCGGTATTATCAACCAGGACAACTATGATCTTAACTCTGACGGAACAATTACGCTGACTGTGCCGTGGCTTGCCATCGCTTTTTACGATACCAACGATGTAGTGGCAAATGCCATCGACAATAATATGTATGATTTCCTACGTTCTCAGAGTGTACAAACCGGCGGATCAACCCTTTCCCCCGGGGAGATCCAAAATATCCGTTACAATGTGAACGGTGGAATTGGTATTTTCGGGAGTATGGCAAGCGATACGAATCGTGTTATAATTACCAGACCCAACAACTGAAATAGATCATGAAATTCAGCCGCAGTCTACCCTTAATATTTTTAGGATTTGTTCTCGGCCTCGCCCTTCCCACAACGGCCCAGCAGACTGATCAATTTAAGGTCGCCCGCATCAAATATCGAGGCGGGGGCGATTGGTACAATGATCCGGCAGCTTTGAAAAACATGGCGAAATACCTCCGGCAGCATACTTCCATCGCAATCAATCCGGATTATGATGATGTTTCTATTGGCAG
>DATFLI010000026.1:0-5669 GCA_035267805.1 Balneolaceae bacterium
ACCAGCCGAAAACGCTATACGGTGGGCGCCGGTTTTTTGGCAACCCTGCTTATTGTTGTCGGATTTATTGCATCCGAAACAACCGAATATATTTTTATGTCTATGACAAATAGGATGATGTCGATCACCGTTATATGGATCAGCGTCTGGTTTGTCAACAATTACAAGGCTTCTCTTGAACAGATTAAGAAGAATGAGAAGCGTATGTCGGCTCTTTTTGAGGCAGCAACAGAAGGGATTATAATTTCAGATGTGGATGGCAAGATTGTGATAGTAAATAAGAAAACCGAAGAACTGTTCGGCTATTCCAGACAGGAATTAGTTGGAAAGGGTATTGAAACCCTGGTACCGAGACGTTATGAATCCCGCCACAAAAAATATCGCCAACAATACTATAAAAATCCTGAGCCACGTCCCATGGGGCAAGGTCGTGATTTATACGGACTGACAAAAAGTGAGGAAGAATTTCCGGTAGAGGTAAGCTTAAATTATTTTGAAACAGATGAGGGGAAATTTATTATCAGCAATGTGATTGATATTTCTCAGCGTAAAGAAGCGGAGGATCAATTACTTAAAGCCCACAGGGAACTAAAGCAAAAGGCAATAGAGCTGAAGCAATCCAATGAGGAACTGGAACAATTTGCATATGTGGCATCTCATGATCTGCAGGAACCGTTACGAATGGTAGCCAGTTATACGCAGCTGTTAGCCCGGCGTTATAAAGACAAACTTGATGCGGATGCCAATGACTTTATTGCTTATGCCGTGGATGGAGCTCATCGCATGCAACAACTGTTGAACGATCTGTTACAGTTTTCAAGAGTGGGGACAAGAGCAAAGCCTTTCAAATTGGTTGATTTAAAAAAAGTTGTTGAAGATGCCCTTCAAAATATTGAGAAACTTATCGATGAAAATGATGCTGAAATACTTATTGGTTCAGAATTTCCTTCACTTTCGGTTGATAAGACTCAACTAACTCAACTGTTCCAAAATTTGGTACATAATGCCATCAAGTTTCGGGGTAAGGCGCGACCTGAAGTTCGGATCAATGCGGAGGAGCTGGAAACTCATTGGCAATTCAGTGTGGCTGATAATGGGGTGGGTATCCCCCAAAAATATCAAGAACGCATTTTTGTGATATTTCAGCGGTTGCATAACCGGGATAAATATGAGGGCTCGGGTATTGGGCTGGCTATCTGTAAAAAAATAGTAGAGCGTCATAATGGGAAAATTTGGATGGAGTCGACACTCGGTAAGGGCACGACTTTCTATTTCACCATTTCCAAAGAACTGGAATCGAAAGAAAATAACGTAGAAGAGTTATTCAGTAAACAAGAACTCACAGATACCTAAGTGGAAAGACCAGTGGAAATATTATTAGTCGAAGACAATGAAGCTGATATTCGCCTAACACGTGAGAGTATAAAGGAGGCTAAAATACGCAACATTTTGCATGTTGCGCGTGATGGCGAAGAAGCGATAAATTACCTTTACAAAAAAGAGGATTACAAGGATGCTGTTACACCGGACTTGATACTACTGGATTTAAATCTTCCAAAGAAGGATGGCCGTGAAGTCCTGGAGGAAATAAAGAGTGATGAAGCCTTGTCTCATATACCTGTTGTAATACTCACTACATCAGAAGCAGAAAAAGACATTGTTAAATCCTATAAACTGCATGCCAACTGTTACGTAACCAAACCAATGGGAATCGATCAGTTTGTAGAAGTTATCAAGGCCATAGAAGATTTTTGGTTCACAATTGTGAAACTACCGAGCGAAGAGTAGCCCCGTCATGTATTATTCGATTAAAGACATAAAGATACTCTTAATTGAAGATAATCCGGGGGATGGCCGACTAATTCAGGAATATCTTAAGGATCCGGCCATTACATTTCAGGCCAATATAGATATTGAGAAAAACCTGGAAAAAGGAATTCATCAGCTCCGGAGGAGGCAATATGATATAATACTTCTGGATCTTTCTTTACCCGACAGCTCGGGATTAGTGACTTTGGAAAAGGTAAGAAATGTCGCCGGGCCGATTCCTATTGTCGTCTTAACCGGATTGGATGATGAAGAAATAGGGTTCGAAGCCGTGCATAAAGGGGCACAGGATTTTTTAACAAAAAAAGAAATCAATGTTACGGTACTTAGCAGGGCCGTATTATATGCTATAGAGAGAAGCCAGTTACTCCAAAAACTTAAGAAAAGTGAGGGACGTCTCCGACAAGCCCAACAACTTGCTCATATAGGTAGTTTTGAACATAATTTAAAGTCTGGGGAATTCTTATGGTCGGAAGAAGTCTTTCGGTTGCTAGAGTTGGAACCCGGTAAAAGAAATCTCAAATATGATGATTTCTGGGACATGATTCATCAGCAGGATCGTGAGGACTTTGACGAAGCAATAAAGCGAGTTCATAAAAATGGAAAACGCCAGTACATTGAGTTTCGAGTGCAAACCTATTCCGGTAATATAAAGCATTTGTACAGCATTTTAGAGCCCATCAGGACCAATGATAATAACATAGTTAAAATATTCGGGACAACTCACGACATCACCCAGCGGAAAAAGACAGAACAACAATTGAAGGAAAACGAGCGGCGTTACCGGATGCTGTTTCAGGCAACTACTGATGAAATACTTGTCTTCCAGTTAGATGATAATATGGATCCTCTTCCATTCATTGAGGTAAATGATGTTGCATGTAATATTCTGGGATATTCGCGCGAAGAACTGTTGCAGAAAACCTTATATGATATAGCCGAAGCTGATGATGGGGAAATTAAAAGGCGTATCAACGGGGTGATCAATTTCGGTGCAACACTACACGACTCTAAGCATGTCACCAAAAAGGGTAACATTATTCCGTTGGAAATAAGTGCTCGTTCCTTTTTATACGAAGGCCAACAGACAATTATTTCTATTGGGCGGGATATCAGGGCACGACAAAAACTGGAGCAAGAAATTTTAAATATTAGTGAGCGTGAACGTCAGAGAATTGGTCGGGATATGCATGATGATCTCGGGCAAATGTTGACTGGCATCGGAATGATTGCCCAAAATTTAGCTAACAGGTTAAAAGCCAACAGATTACCGGCTGCAGACGACGTACAGGAAATTGCTGACTTAGTTAAAGAGGCCGACGAGCATGCCCGATCGTTAGCACGGGGTTTAGTGCCTGTAAATGTTGAGTCAAATGGTTTGAGTTCTGCGCTCCAGGAGCTGGCCGAAAAGAGATCAAAAATGTTTAATATTAATATAAAATATACCAGCAAGCAGGCTGATGAAATAAAGAATAGTTCATCTGCTGTCCATCTTTACCGTATAGCACAAGAAGCAATAAATAATGCCGTAAAACATGGAGAGGCTACCTTCATTGATGTAGAGCTCTCTGTGCTGGAAGATCATGTCTTGCTAACAGTCAAAGACAATGGGAAAGGATTTTCCGAAGCCAGACAAAAAAGTGATGGTATGGGTGTTCGTATAATGAATTTTCGGGCTAATATGATTGGCGGAAATTTAAAAATAAACAGTGAGCCCGGTAAAGGCACCGAAATTATTTGTAAAATTCCCACCAAAAATTCGATACTTATCTAAAATGGCTGGCAGTAAAATGAACAACAGGCTGATAAACCAACCTGTTGTTCGATTTCAGGCATTTTTATTATCTCATATCACCACACTTCAATAACTTCACCGTTGGTAACCCCCAGAACGCTTTTGCGGAAGGCCTGTACCACTCGATCCATACTCACTGGAATGTGACCCGGAAATGCTTCGAAAAGTTCGGGAGAATCCTCTACTACCCCGGGGCTAACCACATTAATTCGGACATCATTTTCGAGCTCCTGAGCCGCTGCATTCACAAAACCATTGATGGCAGAATTCACAGTTGATACGTTCACGGAATCAGCTACAGGATCATTGGAAAGAATGCCGGATACCAACGTAAATGAGCCTTTGGGTTTGATATAATGCTGCCCGGTGAGTACCAGGTTTATTTGTCCCAGCAGCTTGCTATGCAATCCAACTTTAAAATCTTCAGCGGTCATTTCCTTGAGTGGTCCAAAATGTCCGACGCCTGTTGTACTGACCAGGGCATCGAAGGATCCCGCTTTTTCAAATAAATTTTTCAGTGTTTCCGGCTTGGTAATATCTGCTTGAATATCCCCACTTTTGGATCCTACTTTAATAATTTCGTGATCTTGTTTGAGATTAGCGGTTACTTTTTTACCGATCGTCCCGGTGGCACCTACAATAATGATTTTCATATGATTCATCGTTGTTCAGAGTTACAGTTGACTTATCACAATCATTTTATAACTAATTTCATTTCTTTATAGATCAGGGAATTCATCTTATTTCTGATCTGTTTATAACATAGCTGGGTTGGTAGTATTCTGAGCAGAAAATTTTTTAAGTTCGTTACTAAACTTTGAGGAATTACTCGTGTCATGCTGAACTTTTTGTTCCGCATCTACTGTGAAGAATGATTTAATCTGCAGCGTTAAAAACCAGTATTGATTAATTATGCAATATCGAACTTTGGGAAATACAGACGTACAATTATCTGCAATCGGACTTGGTTGCATGGGCATGAGCCATGCATATGGCAATCCCGATGAAGAAGAATCGATTGCCACGCTTGAGAAGGCGATTGAGCTAGGTATCAATTTTTGGGACACGGCCGATATCTACGGACGCGGAGCCAATGAAAAACTGGTATCTCGCGTGTTGAAACCCAATCGCGATAAAATATTTATAGCAACCAAGTTCGGATTTCAATTAGACACTGAAGAGCGAAAATTTAATGGTTCGCCTGAATATGTAAAACAGGCCGTGGAAGGAAGTTTGCAAAGATTGAATATTGATGCAATCGACTTGTATTACGCACATAGGATTGATCCTGACGTACCTGTTGAGGAAACCGTTGGCGC
The DNA here is from genome assembly GCA_035267805.1 of Balneolaceae bacterium. Taxonomy (GTDB): domain Bacteria; phylum Bacteroidota; class Rhodothermia; order Balneolales; family Balneolaceae; genus Fodinibius. The sequence continues at coordinate 4,942 of DATFLI010000026.1, forward strand.
AATGGCCGATCTGGTGAAAGAAGGGAAAGTGCGCTATCTTGGTTTGTCGGAAGCTTCGGCCCGCTCTATCCGCAAGGCTAACAAAGTGTATCCTATTGCAGCCGTCCAAAGTGAATATTCTTTACTTACACGAAATGTAGAGGACGAAGTATTGCCCCTTTGTAAGGAACTTGGCATATCACTCGTGCCCTTTAGTCCGTTGGTACGGGGACTAATAACCAATGAGTTGGATATCAATTCCCTGGGCGAAAATGATTTTAGAAAGTCATTACCGCGATACCAGGATAGTCATGCGGATAATAACCAAAAGCTGGCAGCAGCATTTGCGGGGATTGCCCATCGAAAAGATTGTACGCCGGCACAGCTGGCCTTAGCCTGGGTATTGTCGCAGGGAGATCAAATCATTCCAATTCCCGGGACTACTAAACGCAAGCACTTGGTCGATAATATCGGCGCGGTCGATGTCTCGTTGGATAGCGATGATCTGGAAGAACTTGACTCGTTACTGGACAAATATCCCAATATTGGCCCACGTTACAACGAAGAGAACAAAAAATTTGTCGATCAAAGCTGAGCCGGGAACCGCAGAATATTGAATAAGAAAGTTGGAATAATGAAATAAGCATTCAGCATTCCTTGTTATTTATTCGATATTTACTATTCCCTACTTCCCGATGCAGAACCGCGAGAAGATGCTATCCAGGATATCTTCGGTTGTAATTTCTCCG
>DATFLI010000027.1:0-5167 GCA_035267805.1 Balneolaceae bacterium
AATTACTACTACAAAGAGGGAGTAACCGGATATAAAATCCTTACTTAACGTCAGTTCGAGATAAGATGATATACTCTTGATCGCCGCCGCCCCAAAGTCCCTCCTCGAGGAGGGTGGGCCAATTGGGCCCGTTTTTGGACCAAATTGGGTCGGGAGGTGTTTTTTTCGACACGCTGAACACCCCTCCCTCTCGGAAAACCACGAGAGTACTCCTCTAAACGGGGAGACTGATACAGGCCATTTCTTATATCGAACTCAGGTTACTTAGCAAAGAAGAACATGCGGCAGCGAAATTTTCTAGCCGGTCGCTTTTGCTCCACTTTTGTCGACACAAAAGTGGTAGAAGAAGATCCGGGCACGACCGAAGAACGTGTTGAATCTCTTGCACCTTTAGGCTCGACCTATCCCGACCACTGTCGGCGGGATGAACGCTAAAAAATAGTAACAGCACCACCAACCTGCATGATCTACCAAATTTTAACCCGTTCGCTATCCGGGCGCCACATGGCATCTCCTTTCTTCACATCAAATGCCTCATAAAATTGTGGCATGTCGGAAAGCGGGCCGTTGACACGGAACTTGGCCGGTGAATGTACGTCACTTCGAACCTGGTTGGCAATAGCTTCAGGTCGTTCTTGGATCATCCATGCCAGGGCATATCCAAGGAAGAAACGCTGGTCCGGTGTAAGTCCGGCAATTTTTTTACCTTCTTTATATTGATCGGTCTGTTGAAAAGCCTGGTAGCCCATCATAATACCGCCCAGATCCGCGATATTTTCGCCTTGTGTGCTTTCTCCGTTGATATGCAGGCTGTCCACCGCCACATAGTTGCTATATTGTTTCACGATCATCCGGGTTTTGGCATAAAATCGGGTGCTATCCTGGGAGGTCCACCAGTTATTCAGGTTTCCCTTTGCATCATATTTGCTACCCTGATCATCAAAACCGTGGGTAATTTCGTGACCGAAAAAGGAGCCTCCGATAGCCGAATACAATATGGCGTCATCGGCCAGTTTGTGCTCATATCCCGGTACGATGATAATACATCCGGGCATAACAATTTCATTATTTGATGGATTGTAATAGGCGTTCCAGGTTTGCGGTTCCATATGCCATTCGGTACGATCTACCGGCTGGCCGTACTTGTGAATCATACGATCAAATTCCCACTCGTTGGCGTTCATCACATTTTGAACATACGAAGATCGATCGATTTGCATGCTGCTCAGGTCTTTCCATTTATCAGGATAGCCCACCTTAAAGATCATATGATCGAGTTTATAGAGTGCCTTCTTTTTAGTTGGTTCGCTCATCCAATCCAGGTTTTCGATGCGTTCGGCATAAACGTCCCGAATTGCTTTTCCTATTTCCATCAGTTTAGCCTTAGTGCCTTTGGGTAAATATTCGTCGACATAAACCTGACCGATTAAATCACCGAGCGATCTATTCGTCGTATTGACCACACGTTTCCAGCGTGGACGTGGTTCCTGGACGCCCCGCAAAGTCTTGGAATAAAAGTCGAAATAAGTTTGATAGGTGTGGTCATCCAGGTATGGGGCCAGTCTGCTTATGAGATGCAGTTTTAGATAGTTTTTCCATGTATCCATCGAATAAGAATCCACATAGCCATCAAGGGCTGTAAAGAATTCGGGTTGACCAACGATAACGGTATCCACGCGGGACAATCCTGCAGACTCGAAAAAATGTTTCCAATTGATATTCGGAGTCATTTCCTGCAGCCTGGAAACAGTCATTTTGTTATAATTTTTATGGGGATCACGCGTATCTTCGCGCTTGCGCGATGTTTTGGCAATATTTGTTTCCAGCTTCATTAATGTCTCAGCATTCTTTTGTGCCCCGGCTGCCGATTGTCCCAATATCCGGTACATAGAAGCTGCATATTTTTGAAACTCACTCCGTACTTTCTTGGCCCGTTGATCCGTGGCAAAATAATAACTGCGATCCGGGAGACTTAGTCCTCCTTGAGACAGGAAGATAGCATTCTTACTGCTGATCTTGTCATCCTGACCAACATAGAAACGAAACATGGGCGAGCCGGATATTACTTGAATTCGAGCAACTTCATCCACCAAATCATCTTTGGAACGGATGGCATCAATGCGATCTAATTCCGGTTTTAGGGCAGCATATTTTTGCATATTGATGGCTGCACTGTCCATCCCCGAAGCGTAGAAGTCGCCAATCTTTTGTTTGTTGCTCCCCTTTTTGGGATTCTCAAGGGCCGCCGCCTTCACACAAATTTCTTTAATCTGTGTGTTAATCGTATCCTGAATAAGCTGAAAAATTCCATTATACTGTTCGCTGGGAGGGATAGGATGATTTTTAAACCACTTGCCATTGGCGAATTCAAAAAAGTCATTCCCCGGGTTGACGGTAGAATCGATATGAGATGCCAAAGCATCTTGTTGGGGATCGGATTGAGCCTGTGCCAAATTATAGATTGCAAGTATTGAAAAGCACAAAAAAACGGCCAGTAATTTCTTTTTCATGATAACACCATTGGGAGAGGGGCGAACATACACCATCTCGTTGATTTTCTATTTTATGTCACAATATATACGAATAATTTATTCCACGGTATATTAAAATTCATAAATCGACCGAATCGAAACGCCATTTCCAAACATCATGTTTCTATTCATCAATAAATAACAAGAAATAGGATTTTGATTTATGGCAAAGCAAGCAAATGCGGCTTTTTATAGAGAATTCGGAGGGTTTGACAACTTGGAAATCGGCTCGTTGGATTTTAAAGACCCCGGCGAAGGAGAAGTCCTGGTGCGAGTTAAAGGAGCCGGTGTCAACCCGGTGGATGCGGCGGTCATGCAAGGGTATTTGAAAGATCGTTTACCTCATACCTTTCCCATCATTCCCGGCTGGGATCTGTCCGGCGTTGTTGAGGAACGTGGGTTCAGTGCCCGCAGATTCAATGTAGATGATGAAGTTTATGCCTATGCCCGCCGACCGTTTGTGCAATGGGGGACTTTTGCGGAATATGTGGTAATACCAGAGTCTTACTTATCCCGAAAACCTTCTAATATTTCACATGCTGAAGCGGGGGGAATTCCGTTAGTAGGACTTACTGCTTATCAATCGCTTTACGATGCGGGCGATCTGCAGCAAGGACAAACAGTATTAATTTTAGGCGCATCCGGTGGGGTTGGCAGTTTAGGGATCCAGCTGGCCAAAGCAGAAGGTGCAAGAGTAATTGGTGTGGCCAGTGAAAAAAACCACAAGTATATGAAAGAGCTGGGAGCCGATGAAGTTGTCGATTATCACGATACGGATGTGGGTACGGCCGCGCTTGATATCAAATCGGATGGCGTTGATCTTATATTTGACTGTGCCGGCGGAGAAACTCTCCAGCAAAGTATGAAGGCTTTGAAGGATGATGGAAAACTGGTTTCTATACGAAATCATGGAGAGGGGCTCGATCCGGATATCAATTTCGAGTACGTTTTTGTCGAGCCTAATTCCAGTGAGCTCGATCATTTGCGGAAACTTGTGGAATCCGGCAAAATAGAAGTGCCTGTAAGCAAAACATTTGACCTGGAAGAAACGGCCGAAGCGCTCAGGCAGATTCAAACCTTACATACCCGCGGCAAGATGGTCATTATGCCATAAAATTCTGCAACATCGAATATAGCGGGCTTTTTTGTATTTTAGTGGTTGAACCTTCATTCTATTTCAAAGGATTTGCACACTAAGACGGCCTGGTTTTCTGTAGTTGTTTTAATTATTACAGGTGGATTAGTTTGGCTCTGGTTTTATTCCGGGCAACATAACCAATCCCCAAAACAAGTAAAAGAGGTTACTTTTGTATGTTCTGAAGGAAAATCTATTCAGGCCGCATTTAGTAAGGATAACGTGCGGTTGAAATTAAGTGACGGACGTGATTTTTCTTTGGATCAGGCTATTTCTGCCTCGGGTGCCCGCTATGCCAATGGGGAGGGAGGCATTGTTTTCTGGAATAAGGGTAATACGGCATTTATTACGGAGAATGATTCCACAACCTATCGCCATTGTGTGGTCAAAGGTGAGGATGATTTGACAAATCTTGAGATGTTTCGGGATGAGGAAGGCTATTTTGTCCTGCGATATCCTCATGTTCTCAAAAGGTATCGGTCTTCGGCAGCGGACACTTCGGGATGGAGCTATGCCAGCACTGAAAAGGGTGATTTGGCCGTTCAATTGAAGCTGGATTCTTCTTTCCAGCCCAACACGAACTTTGCAGAGGCTACCATGTCGGTAGGTTGGAGTCAGCATCCGAAGGCGTTAAAAGAATGCCTGGAATCGCTCCCGGGGATGAGGATCAAAGCAGATACGGTGATGTTTAATACGACTCGGTTTGTACGCTCCCGTTATGCGGATGCCGGAGCCGGAAATTTTTACCAGGTAGTTCAATACCGGACGCTTAAAGAAAATCGTTGTTATTCCATCGAAGAGATGGTTCATTCGATGAATATTCATAACTATCCCCCGGAACGCGGCATCACCGAATTTGACAGCACGAGGGTTTGGAAAATACTGAATACCGCTGTTAGTACTTTCTCATTTACAGACTAATCAATTACGTATTGGAGAAATAGACACTATGCGTAATAAAAAGGAATCCCTTTCTTTATTTTAGCATCAAATGTTTTGTGGAAATGATTCAAAAAGAGAAAGCTCCACGGAGTACGCGGAGCTTATAGGCAAAATGCCTTCGGCTTATAGCCTTATTGTGATAAGATTAGATGGAATCTTATGACATAATTATATCCATACTTTTCCAAAGATCCAATTTTTTGATATAATGCTGTTTATTAAACAATACTTGAAGTTTATAAAACATCATGAGTATGGTACTTGGTTTAGACTTGGGGACGGCATCTATCGGCTGGTCATTAGTAGATGTTGAAGGAGAAAAAATAATTGATTCTGGGGTTCGTATTTTTCCTATGGGTGTGAATCTTGAAAGAGGTAAAGAGCAGTCCAAGAACGCTACCAGGAGAGAAAAACGCCAAGCGCGACGCCAAAATTTTCGGCGAAAAATACGAAAATGGAAGCTTGCAAAGGTAATGGTTGAAAAAAGGATGTTTCCTGATATTGATCCTATTTACAAAGAGTTAACGGGCAAGGAACCATCAAAAGAGAAATTTCGCAA
>DATFLI010000028.1:0-12849 GCA_035267805.1 Balneolaceae bacterium
CCGTTAAAGGGGGTTTTTGGTAATAATGATGGGGATTATTACCTGTTGATAAAAAAGTGTGAGGCTATCGGGGCGGAACTTTTGGGAACATTCGGGGAATTATCGATAGATGGATGTAAAATTGCTCTTTACCACGGGACCGATACCCCGATTACAGCGGCGCTGGAGCAATGTGGAAATTATGATGTAGTGATCTCAGGGCATACCCATCAAAAGAAGGTAGAAATGGTTGATAATACGCTCGCAATAAATCCCGGAACGGCACATGGTTTTGGAGATGAGGCAACCATTGCGCTGTTGGAGACATCCACAAAAAGTGTGGAGTTTTTACGGCTAAATTAAGGCCGAATTCTAATCCAGATTTTTGCAGACTGCTGCGGTAAAATCGGTTGTTGATCCTTTGCCTCCTATATCCGCGGTGCAAACCGATTTATTTTCAAGCGTATAATAGACTGCTTGTCTGATGCGATCCGCCAAAGCTTCTTCGCCAACGTATTCCAGCATCATCAGTGAGGAGAGTAGGAAAGCGATAGGGTTTGCTTTATTTTGCCCCGCAATATCGGGAGCGGAGCCATGCACGGCTTCGAACATTGCTGCATCATCACCCACGTTAGCGGCCCCCGTCAGTCCCAAGCCGCCTACCAAACCGGATGCAAGGTCCGAAAGGATATCTCCAAAAAGGTTGGTGGTTACAATCACATCAAACTGTTCGGGTTGCAGAACCATCTGCATGGCCATGTTATCCACGATAAGATCCTGATATTCAATGCCGGGATAATCGGTCGCAATTTCATTACCCACTTCCAGGAATAATCCGCAGGTATACTTGAGAATGTTCGCTTTGTGAACGAGCGTTACTTTTTCCCGATTGTTCCTTTGGGCATATTCGAAAGCGGCTTTTATAATCTTTCTGCTTGCCTCGCGTGTGACAACTGCAATACTTTCGGCATGACTATTTTCTTCTACCCATTTTTCCTTACCGATATACAGGCCTTCCGTATTTTCCCGGAACATCACCAGATCCACATCATCGAAGTGGCTTTTGATATGTGGCAATGTCTTGGCCGGGCGAATATTGCTGTATAGGTTGAACTTCTTTCGCATGGCGACGTTTACCGACCGAAATCCAGAGCCTACCGGCGTGGTAAGGGGGCCTTTCAGAACGATACGATATTTGTCGATTGCTTCGATAGTCTCATCGGGCAGTGGATCACCAAGCTCTTTATAAGCTTTTAATCCGGCCGAACAGCGAATCCAATTAATGTCGGCACCTGCTTTTTTAAGGATCGTTTTTACTGACTTTGTTATTTCCGGACCAATTCCGTCGCCGGGGATGAGTACAATATCGTGCATGAGAACAGCAGTCTTTTTGAGGTCTTAGTCAAATAGTTTTTAAAAGTTCTAATAAGCGCCCAAGATACAAATAATCGGTCTTTATATCAGGAAGAATCTGACTTTAAAATAGAACTCGCGTAGAAATTGAAAGTTCGGAAACCGGACGAAATTTTTTATCAGAAAGAGACCGTACGTCGGTTATTTATCTGTAATACGGAGCACTGCGGAGCCCTCGAAATTGCCGTCTCGCAAATCATTCAGGGCTCGATTTGCCTTCTCAAGAGGGTAGCTTGTTACGTTTGATTTGACGGGCACTTCCGGTGCAATTTGCATAAAGTCGATGCCATCCTGTCGCGTAAGGTTCGCGACAGACTCAATGGATCGTTCCTCCCAAAGATCTTTGTAGGGGAAGCCCGGGATGTCGCTCATGTGAATGCCTGCGCACACAATCTTTCCGCCCTTTTTGAGTGCTTTCAGTGCTTGTGGGACCAACTTTCCCACCGGGGCGAAAATAATAATAGCATCCAGTTTTTCCGGGGGCAATGTTTCAGATCCGCCGGCCCAACTTACGCCTAAGGATCTGGCAAATGCCTGGCCCTTATCGTCGCCCGGTCGGGTAAAAGCGAATACTTCTTTACCTTGATGCAGAGCTACCTGGGTAATGATATGAGCGGCTGATCCAAATCCATAGAAACCGAGTTTTTGAGCATCTTCGGTCTTACGCAATGAGCGATAACCGATCAGTCCGGCGCAAAGTAAGGGTGCCGCCTGAACTGCAGGATATCCTTCGGGTATGGGGAAGCAAAAACGGGCATCGGCAACCGTGTATTCTGCAAATCCACCATTGATATCGTAACCGGTAAAACGAGCATTATCGCATAAATTTTCTTGGTCTTTTTTACAAAATTCGCACGTTCCACAGGTATATCCCAGCCACGGTACCCCAACTTTATCACCTATGCTAAAATCCGTTACGTTACTACCCGTTTTTTCGACCGTGCCCACAATTTGATGACCCGGGACGAGGGGCAGGTTTGGATGTTCGAGCTCCCCGTCGATGATGTGAAGATCGGTACGGCAGACGCCACAGGTTCGAATTTTGAGTAAAACCTGGTTCTTATCGGGCTGTGGTATGGGCATTTCTTCCAGTTTAAGCGGCTCCCCAACAGTATGGAAGACCATTGCTTTCATAAATTAATAACGTCTTCGTCGTTTTTGTTGGAGTTTCCTGTCAAGGCTGTATTTTCCGGGTCCCATAAATAGAAGGCTTAAAAAGACAATGCCTACCTCAATACTATGCGAATAGATTGCAAAATCTGTTCCGGTACCGATTCCTTTAAATGTAGCCACGATCATGACAATCAATAAGAAAATAATGCTCGGAGTGAAAAACAATCCCATCAACAGAAATATACCGCCAAAGAACTCCGTTACACCCGCCATAAAACCAAAAAACATGGGAGTGAAATGGATTCCCAGGTATTGCATGGCTCCTCCCACTTCGGTCCATTTTTCAGGGCCTCCAAACATTTTTGGATAGCCGTGAAAGATGAACATGATTCCCAATCCAATGCGAAGGATTAATAGACCGATATTGCGAAAATTGCTTCGATTGCGGGATCTAATCATGTATGAATATTATTGTTTGGTTGTAAGTAAGGCAAAGACAGTGCTGCTTTATTTATCAGAGTTGAGTAAGAGCCTGTGTTTAAAATGAAGTCAAACTGCGGTAACCGTTGTCGCCCGAAATTTGCGGTGAAAATGAGACTTTCTTTTGCGAATGATTTATCAGAAACAGTCTTTCCGTTAACATTCGCTATTCCATACCCGATTTTTTCACTTCTGTTCCGACAAAGGTGGTTTTTATTTCTGTAACAAAAGTTCTGCGTCATCTTTAGACTCCATCAACATAGAGTTAAACGAAACTGTATACTTTTAAACAATTATACGATCCTTTATGGTTAATATCGAACGAAGGTGCACTGTTGTTGTTTAAATATTTGTAAATAATCATATACAGATAATTATTGATAAGGCTACAGCTTTATTATGGTTTAGAAATGATTTACGATTCCATGATGACGAGGCGCTGACAAAGGCCGCATCATACGATAAAGTTATCCCGGTTTTGTTTGTGGTCCGCGTCAATTTACGGGCAGAATATTTTGAATCGAAATTGATCGATTATGACGTTTGCAGCAACTACGGTAATTGGAACTCTAATGCTACCGTTCAGGATCCCCGGAATCGATATTTCAATATTTTAAATCAGGCTGACAAGTATGATTCCAAGGGGGAGTGTGTTTGCTACTGGATTCCCGAATTGCGGAATTTACCATCCGATCTTATCCATGAACCGAATATTATGGCCCTTGAACTGCAGAAACTAGCCGGTGTGATTATTGGACAGGATTACCCGGAACCTATGCTCGATTTGGAGGCATCGTATAAGGGGGATGCCGAAAGTAAATAAATTCAATCTAAAGTTACCGGGCATTCGCATCATTGTAGGCAAAACTTGTATCACCCTGTAAGGATATCCTTTATTTTATCAGAACGTGGAACTACAAAAAAAACAAGGAGTTAAAAGGGGTTGCAAGGCGATATGGAAAAACTTATCAAGAGCGAATCGCGCGAGATAAGCACCATTCGTTGAGGCGAATATTTAAACAAAAGAAGAGAAACATATGAAAATGCTAAAAACGCTATCTGTATTGATGCTGTCGCTTCTGATTTTTGCTTTTACTTCCAAGATGCGCTCGGATAAGACTATTTCAGAAATGGTGGCAGAGAACCAGGATTTATCAACGTTGTTGACTGCTCTTAAAGCAGCCGATCTGGTTGAGACGCTTAAGGGAGACGGACCGTACACGGTTTTTGCACCTTCCAATGAGGCGTTCAATAACCTGCCTTCCGGCAAGCTGGATGAACTGCTAAAACCGGAAAACAAAGAAGAGTTAGCTAAGCTTCTTAAGTACCATGTGGTTTCAGGAGAGCTTTATGCTTCGGACCTGGAAGATGGACAGATGCTGGAAACTCTTTCCGGAGATAAGATCAAAATTTCACTCATGGATAATTCCATGGATGATGAAAATGAAGATATGGATGACAGTTCATCCACAGCCACAGTGAAGGTCAATAATGCAAATGTAACCACGAAGGATCTGGTAGCTTCAAATGGTGTGATTCACATTATCGACGCCGTTGTGATGCCATCGGATCTTGAAACGATGGGTGAAGTGCAGCAATAACCCAAATTTAGATAGAAAAAAAGCGAGGATGGTTGCCATCCTCGCTTTTTTTTGGAATAGGGTGACTAAGCTGTTGCTTTAGCCTGATGGGTAACTTTGGTTCCCAACACTTCGAGAAAGGCCGCCAGCCATTTGGGATGTCCGGGCCAGGCGGGCGTTGTAACCCAGTTGCCATCCACAACCACTTCGGTAGCTTCAACATCTTTATAGTTGGCACCGGCCGCTTGCATCTCAGGACCGCATGCGGGATAAGCCGTGATTGTTTTTCCTTGCACTGCATCAGCTGCTGACAGCAATTGCAGCCCGTGACAGATGGCGGCAATAGGCTTATTATTTTTTACGAAATGATTAATCATTTCAATGACTCCATCTTCGCGACGCAGGTATTCGGGAGCACGTCCCCCGGGCAAGACTAAAGCATCATAATCCGAAGGATTAACCTTATCAAAAGTGGCATTGAGACCGAAATTATGTCCCGGTTTCTCGCTGTATGTTTGGTCTCCTTCAAAATCATGAATGGCCGTTTTTACCGATTCGCCTTTCTTCTTCCCGGGGCAAACGGCATGCACGGTATGTCCCACCATTTGCAGCGCCTGGAACGGCACCATAATTTCATAATCCTCTCCAAAATCTCCGACAATCATCAATAATTTTTTACCAGCCATAACTTACTCCTTTGAATTTATATTAGTACTTATGGTATGTGTTATAACTTTATTGTATGAGTCAGCGTTCTATCTGGCCATTACCAAGTAATGTTGTGAGAAATCGTTATTGCGTACACTTGTCTATCAGCCGGCTGATAAATTCAGCCTGGGCGGGATTTATCTTCTTTTTGGCTTCGAAGGGACCAAAATACTCGATACGATCAATTTCATAGAACGTTTGTTTTTTGCCGGAGTTCGGCGGCCATTCCATTTCAAAAAGATTGCTTTCAAATATAAAATCATCAGGAATTTCATACTCCAGTGCCCAGGCATAAACGGTTTTGCCTCCTTTCTGCCGGATAGATCCCAATTCGATGAAATTCCCTTCGGGATACAAGCCAATTTCTTCCACAAACTCCCGTCTGGCCGCCGCTAATAATTCTTCTCCGTCTTCGACCTCTCCCTTGGGAATCGACCACGCACCCTCATCCTTGTTTTGCCAGAAGGGTCCGCCGGGATGGGCCAGCAGGACTTGCAGGTGGGGTTTGCGGATAAACAGTAAGATACCGGCGCTGGTTTTAGCCATAAGAATGTTCCTATTGTTCCTATTAATGGTTCTCCGGTTTGAAATTACATCCAGTTCCAGGTCCAATCGGGGATGATTTTGATCAGCCAGGCAATCAGCCGCCAGCGTCTGGTGATATAAGCAATATTTTTCTTTTTGCGGATGGCAACGATAATTTGGCTGACTGCCTTTTCGGTCGAAGCCATCCAAAATAGAACGCCTTCACCTTCCGTCATTTCAGATTGTACGAAGCCGGGTAAGACGGTGGTGACTACAATATCAGCCCCGGAGTGATTGGCTTTTTGGCGATAGCCCTGCAGGTAATTATTTACAAAAGCTTTTGACGCATTATAAGGCACACTCAACCCCCAGCCGAACAGCGAGGCAATCGACGAAATACCCACAATTTGGCCATGCCCCTGTTCCTCAAACCTGGCAAAACTGTAGGCCGCCAGGTTGGCAAAGCCCCGGATATTTACATCAATAACATGCAGATCGGTCTCCCGGCCTTTGGATTCGTCCCGGTAATTGGATACACCGGCATTGAGCACGATAATATCCAAGCCGCCCATCTTTTTAATGAGCTGGTCCAGTTGAGCCACGGTATCTTCGGTTTTGGTTACATCCATGTATTCGATATGAATGCGACTTTTAAGCTCGTTTTTAAGTTCTTCCAGTCGTTCCATGCGACGTCCCGTAGCACCTACAATATATCCCTGCGCATGCATCTGGCATGCCAGTTCCCGTCCGATACCCGATGTAGCCCCAATAATTGCGACTTTTTGTCTCATATTAGCCCAAATTTCTCGCAGTATTTTGTGTGGAATGTAGCAACTTTTTGATTAATAATAAGAGGGCTTTGCAAAACTTAAATAACTGTGTCATTCTGAACTCGTTTCGGAATCTAAAGGATTTACAATACATAAACATAGATCCTGAAACAAGTTCAGGATGACACGCCTGGTTTTGCAAAGCCCTCTTGTAGTGATGGCAATATCGTTAAAAAAAGCTGAGGGAATTGTGGAACGTAGTTTGATGAAAAAGGTTGATCCAGCCGGGATGGGGTTCTTCTTTTCTGAATACAGAAGGATGCAGGATTTCCCCTAAAATCCGGGTTGAATCTACCAGGCGGGGACCGGGACGGTTGAAGTAATGATTTCCATCCAACACAAAAACCTGCTTATTTTGCACGGCACGGAGCCGGTCCCAGCCGTCCCGTGAAGTTAGCTGTTCGATTTCTTGCAACGTCTTGTCGATAGAATAGCCGCAGGGCATGATGGTGATGATATCCGGATTAAGTTCTCGAATAGAATTCCAGGCCAATGTCGGCGAATGTTCTCCCGGCTGAGCACCCAGCGGCCGTCCCCCGGCCAAGAGCATGAGCTCGGGCACCCAGTTGCCGGCCGACATCAGGGGATTCATCCACTCGATACCCAGGATTTTCGGCCGACGCAATTTCTCAACCTTTTGCTGGATGGCTTGTAATTGGGATTTCATTCGGCCCGTCAGTTTTTCCGCGTCCTCTTCGGCATCAATAGCCCGGGCAATGGTACGAATGGAATTAACCACCGAAGACAGGTCCGAAGGCGAGACAGAGATAATGGTTACATCGTCTCCCAGCTGTGACCGGACTGCCTTTTTAACATCTTTTGTTGAAGCGGCGCAAGCTTCGCAGTGATCCTGGGTAATAATAACGTCGGGTTCAAGATCGGCAAGCTTATTTTCATCCACCCGGTAAACCGAAAGTCCTTCCTGCAGCAGGGCTTTTACGCGCTGATCGATTTCGTAGCTGATCCCGTCGGTTTTGAATTTGGGTTCGGTACAGATGGGAAGAGCCCGTACATCCGCAGGAAAATCGCACTCATGGGAGCGTCCCACCAGTTCATCACTTTTACCGAGGGCGCAGACAATTTCAGTCGTACCGGGCAAAAGAGAAACAATATGCATCGTTAATGTGTTTATTCTTTCAAATATATTTATATGATTTTACCATTTATAAAAAATAAAAAAGTTGGCAGACTTGTTGGCTTAATTCATATGATTAATTAGTAATTCATGCCTAAAACGCCTGAATACATGCTCCAGAGTCGTTTTAGATCGGAACAAATAATCGATATATTAGTCAGACTTACTAACGAGAAGATTATCAAATCTAAATTACAATCTATTTTTATGAAGTTATCAAAGTTCAGCGTCGCTTTAGTACTCGGTTTTTTACTGGCTGCCGGTTCTGTATTTGCCCAAGGTCAACAGATGCAGTCAAAGTCTAATCAAGCTGACAGTGTTACCAATAAAGAGTTAAAAGAATTTGCTAACATCACGCAACAGTTCCAACAAATCCAGATGAATTCGAAGCAAAAAGTGGATTCCATGTTGGCAGACAAAGACATGGATATGAAGCGTTTTCAGCAGATTATGATGAGCAAGCGTAATCCTAAAATGGCTGACTCGGTTAATATTACCGGCAAAGAGAAGCAGACGATGAAAGAGCTGCAGCCTCAATTGATGAAGATGCAACAGCAATCCCGACAGAAGATGATGGGCATTATCCAGAATAGTGGTATGAGTCCGCAGCGCTTCCAGGCCGTGAGCCGAGCCGTACGATCTAATCCTTCCGTTATGAAGCGATTCCAGAAGATTGCACGCAATTCAATGCAGAAAAAATAGCAAGGTTTTTGCTGCCAAATTTCAGGGCTATCTCTCCTTTGGGGGATAGCCTTTTTATTTTTTACTGATCCACCTGCTTTTTTGGGGATAAAACCGCCACGGACGCTTGGCATGTTCTCCTGCGTAATCTACTCCGATACGGGGTGTGGCAACCAAATCTTGTTCCAAATAATTGAGACCCCGATCCTCAATCCAGATGGTATTGCCGGTAAGATCGGTAGCGTCGAAATCAGTGGTGATGCCCAGCGCCTGTGTAAGGCGGCCGGGTCCCGCAGTTAGGGCCGGATTTGTCTTTTGGGATGTCCGACGTTCTAGCATCACCTCTTTGCCGTCCAGCGGTTCTATCGCACGAATGAGCACGGCGTCTGCCTGGTCTTCAATATTGGTCACTACATTAAATAAATGATGGATGCCATAGCACAGGTAAACATAGGCTACGCCCCCGGCATGATACATGATTTCAGTCCGGTCGGTGCGTGTACCGTCATTTGCATGACAAGCCTTGTCATTACGTCCACAGTAAGCCTCGGTTTCTGTGATGATGCCACTGGTGATCGTTCGGCCGTCAATCCGAGTGCAAAGTACTTTGCCAACCAGTTGACGGGCCATCGAAACTACATCTTCCTGTTGATAAAATGGTCGAGAAAGTTTTTTGCTTGCCATACGTTATCAGGAAATTACGGTATACGGATTTTCGGGAAGGCTCTTTTCCTTTACAAAAGTCTGCTGGTAAGCTCGTGCGATAATTGTACTGATCACAAATAAAAAGGCTGAATAAAATCCCCAAACACCAATGACTACCACAATGGCATAGCCCTGGTAAAAATACCGGTAGGCCCGGAAAGCATATTGTAGGTAGTGACCTACGGCAAATTTTGCAAGATCAAAAAGCCCGGTATACACGATTGCGCCCAGCAAAGCAACTCGCCGTTGCATGCGTTTTTCGCTGATATACCGGAAAATAATATAGAACAAGGCCAGGGTGAATGCAGTTGGGATTAACACATTTAGCATATCATAAATCCAGCTAAGTTTTACGACTAAATCAGTGAAGGGCAGTGAAAACTGATCGAAAGAAACAAGAGAAATCAATGAAATGACCAAGCTGAAAAAGACAAATACGCCGCCCACTAATCCAAAAGTAAAAAAGTTGTAAACCCACTCGAGAATGGGATGGCGACGATCCTTGATATCAAAAATTTCAAAGACGACGTGCTTGATGGTGTGAAAAAGGCCCTGCGAGAAAAAGATCAGGATGACGGTCCCGATAATCCCGAATATGCGTCTTACGCCAATTAGCGGATTTAGTAAAGTTTCGAGAGTTACGGCACCCCGAAAGACATCGCCCGTACGCGATTCGTAAGTGAAGCTGGGAAAAAGTTCGCGCCCGTAACGCAGTATTTCATTAAAAGCTTTATCATAGGAAAGCACATAGCCGATGATTGAGATCAACAGCAGGGTAAACGGGATGGCACAAATAAATAGATTAAAAGTAATGGCAGAAGCATTAAAAAAAATGTCCTTCTTTTTTACCAACGTTACGATGCGCCGCCAGAAATCCTTATACTTCTGCACTGTGAATGAATGATTATTTGTAAGTAGATTCAAGTTACTTCGTTCACATTTGTAATGCTAACAATAATTTTGTTAGCATTATTCTATTATTAATGAAATTAACCAATAAGACCAAATAGCTGCCGCCGAATGAGTTCTAAGACTAAATCGCTAACCCCGCTGATGCGCCAGTATCATGAAATTAAAGAAGAGCATGAGGGAGCTATTTTACTGTTCCGGGTGGGCGATTTCTACGAGACATTTGCCGACGATGCCGAGCTGGTGAGTGAGGAGCTGGGGATCACACTCACCAAGCGTAACAATGGTGGTGACCAGACGCCGCTGGCGGGGTTCCCGTACCATGCGCTGGATACTTATCTGCCTAAGCTGGTGAAGAAAGGGTATCGGGTGGCTGTTTGTGAGCAGGTTGAAGATCCATCCGAAGCCAAAAAGGCGGGACGCAAAATTGTAACCCGGGAAGTAACCGAGATTACGACGCCCGGGGTGACGATGTCGGAAAAGCTGTTAGAGCATAAACGGAATAATTATGCGGCGGCGGTTTATTGGGATGGAAACATAGCCGGGGTCGCATTTTCGGATGTCTCGACCGGCGAATTTGCTTTGAGCCAGGTATCTAAGCAGCAGTTGAATGATATATTGCAATCGATTTCACCTGCGGAATTGTTGCTTTCCCAGAAATTGAAAAATAATGTGCCCGAGCATCTGCTGGATTATAATCTTACCTTCATCGAAGAGTGGGTTTATGAAGGTGATTATGGCTATAACTTGCTGACGGATCACTTCGAGACCCATTCGCTTAAAGGTTTTGGCGTAGAGGATCAAAAAGTAGCACAGGTGGCTGCCGGTGCCTTGATGCATTATATACAGGAAACGCAAAAAGCCTCGCTCGGACATATAAAACGCCTGCAGTCGTTCCAGAATGATGAGTTTATGTCGCTGGATGGCTCGACCAAGAGAAACCTGGAGCTGGTAACCACCATTCAGGAAAGTGGTAACAATGAGGGTACTCTGATTTCCATCCTGGATGATACTTGTACTGCCATGGGGGGGCGGATGCTGCGAAAGTGGATCATGCGTCCCCTGAAACGGATGGGACCGATCCGCAAGCGTCTGAATGCGGTGGAAGCGTTAAATGTCAATCATGAGGTGCGCGAAAACCTGCGCGAAGAACTGGATCAGGTAGGGGATATGGAGCGACTGATCTCCCGAATCTGTGTGGGACGGGCAAATGCACGGGACCTGGTGCAGTTAAAACAATCGCTGGCCCAGGTGCCGCGACTCAAAATGCAGTTTAATCAGCTGGAAGAGCCGCTATTGCAGGACATTCTTGATCAGCTAAAGTTGCTGATTGATCTGCAGGAGCAAATTGGGCAAGCCATTGCCGAGGAGCCGCCGGCCAGTGTGCGTGACGGCGGCATTTTTAAGGATGGATACAATGAGGAATTGGATGAACTGCGCAATATCGCCCGCAACGGTAAAGATTACATTGCCGATATTAAGAAAGAACTGGCCAATGAAACGGGCATCAGTTCGCTGAAAATCGGCTACAACAAAGTGTATGGTTATTATATTGAAGTGACCAACACCCATGCCGATAAGGTGCCCGATCATTTTATCCGCAAGCAGACGCTGGTTAATTCCGAGCGATATATTACGCCGGAGCTCAAAGAAGTGGAGGAGAAAATTTTATCCTCCGAAGAGCAGAGCAAAACGCTGGAATATGAGCTTTTTGAGGAGCTGCGCATCGAGGTGGCAGGCTATGCCGAGGAAATCCAGCAGATTGCACAGGCCGTGGCTGAGCTCGATTGCCTGCAAAGTTTTGCCGAAGTAGCGTATCGCAACAACTACTGCAAGCCGGCCATTGCCGACGATCAAAAAATTGATATCAAAAAGGGGCGTCATCCTGTCGTGGAAAGGACCTTGCCGCCCGGCGATCCGTTTATCCCGAACGATATTCACTTGGAAAATGAGGACGAGCAGATCCTGATTATCACCGGGCCCAACATGGCGGGGAAAAGTATCATCCTGCGCCAGACGGGACTGATCGTACTCTTGGCGCAGGTCGGCTGCTTTGTGCCGGCCGAAGAGGCACATGTTGGCTTGGTGGATAAAATATTTACCCGTGTGGGTGCTTCCGATAACCTTGCAGCGGGCGAAAGTACCTTTCTGGTTGAGATGAATGAAGCTGCCAACATCCTGAACAATGCCACGCGCAATTCTTTGATCTTATTAGACGAAGTCGGCCGGGGCACCAGCACCTTTGATGGACTGAGCATCGCGTGGGCGCTGGCCGAGTACCTGCACAATCAACCTTCGGTTGCAGCCAAGACGCTCTTCGCCACGCATTACCATGAGTTGAACGAACTCCAAAATATGTACGAGCATATTGTCAACTACAACGTTTCGGTGAAAGAGCATGACGGTAAAGTGATCTTCCTGCGTAAGCTGGTGCGCGGCGGCGCGGATCATAGCTATGGGATTCAGGTGGCCGATATGGCAGGACTGCCTTCCATTGTAATCGAGCGCGCCAAGGAGATTCTTTCAAATCTGGAGAATCACAGCCTGGATATCACCGACAGCAACGGCACGCTGGAAGAAGGGGCCAAGAAGAAGAAAGCCGCAGTAAAAAAAGCGGCAAAAGAAATGGAAAAGCAGGATCAGATCGAGCAGATGTCACTGTTCCAGACGCAACTGGATCCCCATGTAGAGCAGCTTATCGATAAGTTGGAAGCCTGCGACCCCAACCGGATGACGCCGATTGAATCACTGATGCTGGTTTCGGAGCTGAAAAAATTAGTGGACAAGAGAT
>DATFLI010000029.1:0-5638 GCA_035267805.1 Balneolaceae bacterium
AACGATATATTTCAGCATCGGCACTTGTCGATGGAATTGATATCCTAAGTTCTCTCGACGGATCTTCTTCCATAAAAGTACTTCAGCATGGGTCATATTCTTGCGAAGTTCTCTGGCAAGTTGTTTCAATTCCGGTCGGTATGGAATAATTTTATTTGTGCTCATATAAGCAGTCTTGTGACACCCCCGCCTTCCGGGAAAACACCGGAAGATGATTTTTCATCCCTCCTAGAGGAGGGTGGCCCGTACGTGGTTTGCGTGCGGGACGGGAGGTGTTCCCAGGGCGTTAAATGAAATCTAATTTACAATTTGCTCAACTATGTAAGTAATATCCCGTTTTATTTCTTTATTGGGGATTCTGAGAAACTACACATCAGAATTTTCAATTCGGGACGATATAGAAAGATTTCATTTTATTCACATACCTGCTTAATGACACCCTACCCTCCGGCATAACGTCAATGCCGGAGTACTTCCCTCAAGGGAAGATGTTTTATCCCTCCTTGAGGAGGGTGCCTGAATTCCAAGGTTTCCGGAATTCGGGCGGGAGGTGTTGGCGGCCGCCATTAATTGCTATGTTCTCCTTTCGTAGATTGAATAGATCCTGAAACAAGACTGCCCCGATATAATCGGGGTTCAGGATGACACAGTAACGGTATCCAGTAACTCTGTTTATTGCTGTTTAAAAACGTTATAAGAAAGCCCTGAATACTTCCAGTACCTCCGGCATCAATTCGCGGCTGCAGGAAAAGCCATTCCCCGATTGAATCGTCTCCTTGCCGGATGTATCACAAAAGACTCCCCCCGCCTCCTGCAAAACCGTCAGCAGCGGAGCCGCATCCCAGATATTCAATTCCGGATCAAACATCAGGTCCGCCCGGCCCGTCGCTACCATCATATGTCCATAGGCATCACCCCAGGTGCGGTGTAGTCTTGTTTTTTCGATTAAGGCTTCAAAAGCTTTTCCGTATCCGGTTGACGAGGCCGTGGTTACATCAGTACTCAAAAAGCTTGCTTCGGCCAGTCCGGTACAGCGTCTTACCTTGCAAGGCTCTCCATTGAGCCGGCATCCCATTCCACGGGCGGCTTCGCACATCTCATTCATTGCCGGCGCATAGATCACCCCGATTACCGGGTCATTGTCGACCAGCACCCCAATCAAAGTTGTATACAACGGTATGCCGTGGATAAACGATTTGGTACCGTCAATAGGATCCAAAATCCATTGTATATCACTCGATTCATTAGCACTACCGTGCTCTTCGCCGATAATGCCGTGACCGGGAAACTGCGTCTCTATGGCCTCTCTCATGATGAATTCGGATTCCCGATCGGCAATCGTTACCGGGGAATCATCCGACTTACGTTCGACATCCACCGGCTGTTGAAAATATTTGAGGGTATGTTCGCCTCCTTTACGGGCAATATCAACAGCAGCACGGTGGAGGGAATCCAAATCAAAATTCATGTGTACATATTATCTTAGGGTGATTATTTTCAGCCATCGAATTTAAAATTAAAAATTAAGAATTAAGAATCGGAAATTAGATTAAGCCAGCGACACACAATCCGTACACCATCAAAATGCCCATCGACAGCCATACGGGCGGGGCGAAGAAGGATATCGAACAACTATATGGTTTTAACTTAATCATGACAATCGCTTTAATCACATTGAGGTCCCTCACATACGTTCGGCATGATAACAAAATGGGACTTGAGATGTTTTTTAACCATTAAAGGCGTTAGTTTAACAGTTTATAAAGTATTTTACTGATGCTAATTAGCCGGTTGACGGACAGCATGACACATCCCTGAAAAGCAAAATCACTTATGAAGCTACTAATGCATTTGACAAAGTAGATCCTGAAATAAATTCAGGATGACATAAAAAGATTCCTAAAGAATTTTCTTAAACCAACAGATAAGTTTCAACTTTACAATGAACGACTCACAGATTTTTAACAGTATTGCCAGCGAGTTAACGCTCAACCCCAAACAAATAAGCACGGTCGCCAAATTTTTGGATGACGGCGCTACGGTTCCATTCCTGGCCCGTTACCGCAAAGAAGCCACCGGCGGACTTGACGAAGAGCAAATCCGGAACGTGCGCGACAAGCTGGAATTTCACCGCACGCTCGAGGATCGCAAGAAGACTATCCTAAAAACCATCGATGAGCAGGATAAACTGACCGACGAGCTCGAAGAAAAGATCAAAGTCTGCACCGATTTGAATACGCTGGAAGATCTTTACCTGCCCTACAAACCCAAACGCCGCACCAAAGGCGATATGGCCAAAGAAAAAGGACTCGAACCGCTTGCAGAAAAGATTTGGGCTCAGGAAATCGAACAGGGCAATCCCATGGATCATGCCTCAGAATTTGTGGATAAGGAAAAAGAAGTCGCTTCTGCTGAAGAAGCCATAGACGGAGCGCTCGACATTGTAGCCGAATGGATTAATGAATCGGCTGAAGTACGGGAGAAGCTTCGCAGCATTTTTCACGAACACGCCGTCATCAAAACGGAGAAGAATCCTGCTGTCAACGAGCGAACCAACTTCGAGGATTACTACGAATTTTCTCTGAAAGCCAAATACCTGAAACCCTACCAGATACTGGCCATCAACCGGGGGGAACGCGAGAATGTGCTCTTTGTCAGTGTTGAACTCTGGGATGAAGTGACGCTCGAAAATATCGACGATGTGGTCATCACCAACGACATGAGCATATTTGTCCCCTACGTACAGGATGCCGTAGAGGATGCTTACAAGCGACTGCTTTTTCCCTCGCTGGAACGGGAACTGCGCAATGAACTCACCGATACGGCCGACGCTCATGCCATCGAGACCTTTGCTACCAATCTCTCCAATTTGCTGATGCAGCCGCCGCTTGACCATAAAGTGGTTATGGGTATCGACCCGGCCTACCGCACCGGCTGTAAGGTGGCTGTTGTCGACGAGACCGGAAAGTATCTTGAGGGCACCACTACTTATCCCACCCCGCCCCAGAAGAAAGTGGCCGAAGCAGAAGAGGTTTATGAACAACTTGTCAACAAATACAACGTAAATCTGATTGCCATAGGTAATGGAACCGCCAGCCGGGAGACCGAACAGATCATTGCCGGTTTTATCCAGAAGTACAAAGATAAACATCCCGACAAGGAACTCAATTACCTGATTGTAAATGAGGCGGGTGCTTCAGTGTATTCAGCCTCAAAGACAGCTGCCGAGGAGTTTCCCGACCTGGAGGCGGCCCAACGAGGCAATATCTCTATTGCTCGACGCGTACTCGATCCGCTGGCCGAGCTTGTAAAAATTGATCCCAAATCCATTGGAGTGGGATTGTACCAGCATGATGTAAATCAAAACCAGCTGGCCCAGGCACTGGACGATGTGGTGGAAAGCTGCGTGAACCAGGTGGGTATCAATCTCAATACGGCAAGTGCCCCCCTGCTTTCCCATATTTCGGGACTTAGTCGCAGAGTAGCCAAGAACATCGTCAAGCGCAGAGAGTCGGAAGGGATTTTTTCTACCCGGGATGAAATAAAGGATATAACCGGGGTTGGGGAGTTTCGATTTCAACAGGCAGCGGGATTTCTCCGTATCCCCGAATCCAAAAATCCCCTGGACAATACTGCCATCCACCCGGAAAGTTATGAGGCTGCCGAAAAATTATGCAACCTGTTTGGCATTGATATCGACCGGCTCAACGAGCAGCACAAGCTCATTGCCGAGAAACTCGGTAATATCAATAAAGAACAAGTGGCACAGCAGGTTGGTGTAGGCGTCCCAACGCTGGAACTCATCATCGAGAATCTACAGAAACCGGGACGCGACCCAAGAGAATCCCTACCCAAGCCCGTGCTGCGACAGGACATTATGAAGATGGAAGATCTCAGCGAGGGACAAGTTCTCGAAGGCACAGTTCGGAATGTCGTTGATTTTGGCGCTTTCGTTGATATCGGGGTCAAGCAAGACGGCCTGTTGCATATATCAAACATGGCGGATCGTAAGGTCGAAGACCCGCATGAGATCGTTTCGGTTGGGGATATTCTAAAACTTAAAATTGTATCCCTCGACCTGGAACGCGGGCGGATCGGACTCTCACTGACCGATTAAAAACCGGAAAGTGTAGTATGCTTTCAAGGTTGCTACACAACTTTGATTATTAGTGATCCGGCCTCTATCCACTAGAATTAGGCAATTTTCAAGAAGTGCAACGACGATTGGGCTCAAACGGAGAAAAAAGAGTATAGGTAAAAACCTAAACTCAGTGTCATCCCGCGCGGTGTCCCAATATTTCGGGGGCCTCCTAGTCGGCGCAGGCACCTGGGCTATCGTAAAATCACGCCCAAGGCAGGGGGGCTTTCATCAACCGTCTTCTATAGTTACATGTCCCATAAACGATCATTCCGAGGCTGGCCGAGGAATCTCAAGTGTTGCCGTAAGCTCCCTTTTCCGAAGCAGGTTTACGTTTGAGATCCCTCCTCATTCTATTCGTCGGGATGACTTAAAAGAAGGGATTTGGGCAGGCAAAAAAATCGTAAATAAAATGAGTTAGAAATAACTGCAGATATAACCTAATACTTCCTATCTCGTATACACCGGGTATTTATTTTTGCATGGTATGGAGTTTGGTTCTGTTACTTTTTTTGAGCGATCAAAAAAGTAACCCAAAAAATCGCCGGCTACGAATCCCGACCCGGTTTCAGCCTTCGAGCGGGACCAATTCAATGGTCCTTCTCGCTGGGTGCTAGCAACACCGGCGATACCGGTGTGAATTGCTCACGCTCCGCTCTGCCGGCTGCACCCGCGATTCTAATGCCGGATCAGAGCTCCCTTGCAGCTCTTAAAAATGAATGCGAGCTACCAGCAAAAAACTAATGTGGCTAGTACATTTTTTGGGACCACAGCTCCAATCTCCAACCGGTGAAAAGACAAAGTTGTCAACTGGAATTTCTCACATTTTATTCTCTTTGATCCTTTCATTTTGAGTGAGAGACTTACCTAAACTTACAAGTCTCGTAAACAGTCATTCCGAGGCTGGCCGAGGAATCTCAAGTGTTGCCGCAAGCTCCCTATTTCTAAGCAGGTTTACGTTTGAGATCCCTCCTCTTTCTATTCGTCGGGATGACTTAAAAAAAAGGATTTGAGGCAGGCAAATAAATCATAACTAAAGTGAGTACGACATAACTGTAGATATAACCAAATACTTCCTATCTCATGTACACCGGGTATTTATTTTTTGCATAGTATGGAGTTTGGTTCTGTTACTGTTTTTGAGCGATCAAAAAAGTAACCCAAAAAATCGCCGGCTACGAATCCCGACCCGGCTTCAGCCTTCGAGCGGGACCAATTCAATGGTCCTTCTCGCTGGGTGCTCGCAACACCGGCGATACCGGTGTGAATTGCTCACGATCCGCTCTGCCGGCTGCACCCGCGATTCTAATGCCGGATCAGACTCCCTTCAAATGCAAAAGGTCCCCTTACTGCTCTTAAAAATGAATGCGAGCTACAAGCAAAAACTAACATGATCAGAATATTTTTTGGGACCACAGCTCCAATCTCCAACCGGTGAAAAGACAAAGTTGTCAACTGGAATTTCTCACATTTTATTCTCTTTGATCCTTTCATTTTGAG
>DATFLI010000030.1:0-3094 GCA_035267805.1 Balneolaceae bacterium
GGACTTGGGTTCTCCTAAGGGGCCGAGACTGGATTTAAAGTCTTCCAGCGCCTGTTGGCTGAAATAGGCATTGGCATCGGACGTAAAGAGCGAGCGGTCAATGTCACCATGTTGGAGACCGACGAAAATCTTTCGTGCCTGTTCCGTTCGCATTTCGGTATGTTTATCCTGTGTGTTGAAAAACAGATGTGACACCTTATTTGCAATAGATCCGGCTGCAGAAGCTGCCATTTGGTTGGTCAGTACAACAACAGCAGCGCTGTCATCGGGAAAAACGATGTTATCGGCCGTAAAGCCCGACACTTCGCCACTGTGAGAGATCATTCGGTGTCCATTCATCATACCAACAGATACCCCCAGTCCGTAATGCGTGCCCACTCCGCTATTAAGAAGCACCTCGGTTTCAAGCTGCCGGTATGATTTTTTGCTCAGCAAGCTCTGATTTATCATTGAAATGTCCCAGGCAGCCAGGTCGCGTGGCGTCATGGCCAGCTCGGCTGCGCCCGACATCCATCCGGAGCCCTCGGGCTTGGCTTTGCGCAAGGGACCTAATCCATAACGCATGTAACCGGTGGGGTCTTGCGCCGTCATATTGCCCGCATCGTAATTTATTGCGCTCGACATGTCTAGCGGGTTAAGGATATGCTCTTTAACAAACTTATAAATTGGTTCACCCGATACATCTTCCACAATTTTTGCCGCGATCAGAAAGTTGGTATTGCTGTATTGCCATTTCGTTCCCGGATCGAAATCCAGGGGTTTTTTAGCCCATCGATCCAACACTTTGGCAGGTGCCATCGGTTTCTGCATCAACGGAGGTACATAATCCTGCGGCCAGAAATCCTGGTAGCCCGATGTATGGGAGAGCAGTTGGCGTATTGTCACTTCGTCGGCCCGCGTCAGGTCGGGCAGCCATTTCGAAACATGATCATCCAGCGATAACTTGCCCTGCTGCTCAAGCAATAGGATAGAAGCAGAGGTAAATTGCTTGCTGATGGAGCCGATGGCATAACGCATGTCGGGTGTGGCCGCCACCTTCTGTTCTAGCTGTGCCGATCCGTATGCTTGTGCATAGATGACATGACCATGTTGTATAACGGCAACTGAGGCGCTTGGCACACCGGTATCACGGAGAACCTGTGCAGCAATGGTATCCACTTTTGCAGTGAGCGTTGGATCTGGAGAGGGTTGTGAAAACAGGAGCGAAGGAACCAGGATAAAGGCCGCTATTAAGGTGTAGCATGATGGCCTGGAAGAATAATCCTTGCCAAGTGTAAGATTTCGAAAAGAATTGAGAAAATGATTGTAGTCAGTCTTCATAACGCAGTGAGTCATTTGGTTGATCGATGCAGGATAACATAAATAGTTTTCGACTCAATTGCAGTGATTCTCACTAGGCGAGAAAATTAATACGACGTGTTGCTCATGATTCCTTTTTTCTCTTCCGGTTTAAAGTCAAAAGTAAATAAAAGGTCGTTTTCAAGATGCATTTTAAAGTTTGCGTTTATCTGGTGAATAAAGGCGTTAAGAACATCTTTTTCGGAAATATTTATATTAGTGTTATTGAATGATTTTTCACGCTCTACCTGCAGATATGTATATAGCCGCCGATCTTTCCAGGAAGTTTTAATCGAAATTTTACGAACACCCACCCGCCTTTTGGGGATTATACCGATCAATTCATTTATAAGCAGTCCGTATGAAAGGGCTTGATTTATATTAATGTAGGTTTGGTTTTTTATGTTAAAGCTGAGATCGATCTCTTCTGACAGGCCGGGTTTTAGGTAGCTAACAATCTTTGGAATCAGTACATCAATCGGTACATATCCCAGTTTTTTAGACTTATAAGCTACTTCCTGGGTGATGGCAATAATTTTAATTCGCTGCTGATTTTGTTGGAGGGATTTTCTGGCTTGCCCGTCATTCATCTGCAGCAATTCCAGTTCCAGAAAAGCACTTACAAGGGCCAGATTGTTTTTAACCCGGTGGTGGACTTCCGAGAAAAGAACTCTTTTTTGTTCCGAAATTAAATCATTCTTTTCGGCTAGCATATTACTTATCCGATGCAGTTTGTTATGGTTCCAAACGACAAGGACAGAGAGGATCAGAATAAAAAGAAAAGCAATCGGTACAATCCAGAGTGTACGATTAATTTCAAGCGCAAAATCCACTTCCGGGATAACGGTAACGATATTTATTTTATGTGAAGGACTAATATGGTAAGGTTTCAAGACGCCCCACCATTTTTTTCCATCAACTTTAAAGCTATAGGGTGCTTGATTATCGCCTGTTTTCAGAACATTTAGTAAAGCAGGATTATTGAGTTTTTCCGGCGGGATGAACAGGCTGTCTTTTAATTGGGTTAGATCAAAGTCCGAGCTGTATTTGTTAAGGGCCAACACCTTGGTATTATCCTCGCTCAGGATAAATATATTTTGATTATGCGTTAAATTAAGCTTGCTAACATACCTGTTCAGATCTTTTAAAGTCAGGTCGAAAGCGATAATGGTTGATGGTTTTCGGGATTCTTTTGCCGGTAGTTGGAGGGAAGCTGTTATCCCTATGTTGGCTTCAGTTGTATAGGCGTAAGGGTTGGTCCAATAAATTTCGTTGTTATTGTTTATGGCTCCTTTGAACCAGGGCCGTTTTCTTGGCTCAATGGATAGCGGCCTCTGCCACTGGCTGATCATTTGCAGGGAATCAGCCATTTTCCACCTGCGCCATTTTTCGATTTTCCCCCATTGGTTTACAAAGACCTTTCTTGTCAGCCACTGATTGGCAACGGTATCAGGCAGCAAATCGAATTCATAGCCACCGCCTGTTGCTATCCCAATAGAAGAGATGGGGTTATATTGGTTAATCAACGAAATGTAGTGAAGGATTTTTCGCCGGTCATTCAGTCCCGTCCAGAATCCCGATTTGTATTGTTTTTCCTCTGCATGTATTAGTTGGGATGTTTGATCGAAGAAAGTGTCCAGCTTATTTTGAGTCTGGTTGATGGAGAGTGTTGTAAGCCTTGTAGCAAATTGTCTCTTAGCTCTGGAAATCTCGTGAATCACATAAACCATCAAAGC
Source organism: Balneolaceae bacterium (assembly GCA_035267805.1). Lineage (GTDB taxonomy): Bacteria > Bacteroidota > Rhodothermia > Balneolales > Balneolaceae > Fodinibius. Next base: position 3,075 of record DATFLI010000030.1, read on the forward strand.
AAAAGAAACTGCCAGGACCC
>DATFLI010000031.1:0-2888 GCA_035267805.1 Balneolaceae bacterium
ATCGCCGGTAGACGGTTACCTTTTGGATGTACCGAACAAGAGCGAACGGCCGGTGTTGACAGGAGAACCTCTGATGGAAGTGGGAGATCTGAAGTCTCTGGAAATCCGGGTGGATGTACTTTCATCCGATGCTGTTCAAATACGGCCGTCCACAAAGGTACGAATCATGCGATGGGGCGGAGATTGTAATCTGGAGGGAAGCGTACGAATGGTGGAGCCGGCGGGCTATACCAAAATTTCTGCCTTGGGTGTCGAGGAACAGCGAGTGCCTGTCATCATCGATATAACTTCAAAACAACAGGAATGGAGCCAATTGGGGGACAGTTACCGGGTAGTTGCCCAGTTTATTATTTGGCAGGGCGAAAATGTGTTGCAGGTCCCCACATCCGCGCTATTTCGGAGCAGTGATGAGTGGGCTTTATTTACCCTCGAAGATGGTAAAGCTCATCGTAAAACAGTTAAAGTAGGGCACCAGAGCGGACTATCCGCAGAAATTTTGGGCGGCCTCAAAGAGGGAGAGGTCGTGTTGACGCATCCGGATGAGCGTATCGAAGATGGAGTGAAAGTGGAAGCTCGTAATTAAGCAAAATTAATTGTTGCACTCCGGGTTTGCTCTCATTTCACGGTCGTCAGTCCTGATAAAGGTTTTTGCAAAAAGGATATTTTTTGAGGAGTAGGGCCAAAATGAGCCTAACCCCGGCAATAAAATATCGGTGTTAGTTTTTTGTCCTGGAAGATTGAAAGATATTCTTACAGAGAGCTAATTCAGAGCCAATGAGATGTTACTCACTAAGTTTTTATTGAACATCGTTTTATTTAATCAGACGATATATCAAAATAAAATCGGAGTTATAAAAATAAAGTCATTGTCAACTTTCGTAGTGCTTGCTCTAATGCTTCTTACAAATGTCGGAACAGCTGTTCTTGCTCAAGATAGTACTGCATCCGATACAACTTATCGAAATCGTGTGCTATTTTTGCCGGCGGTAGGTGCCAGCCCTGAAACGGGATTCTTATTCGGTGCGGTAGCGGTCCCGCAATTTAAAGTAGCGCATGCCGGACCAGAGACACGCTCTTCCAGCATTCTCATTTCGGGAATTTATACTCTGAAAAATCAGATACTTACCAGTTTTGTTCCGGATATTATTTTCCCTCTAGAAAAATGGATTCTTAGTGGAAATTATTTCGTCAATTATTACCCGGAAAATTACTGGGGTGTGGGACCATCCACCAGAAAAGGTGACAAACTTAATGTTTTATATACACAGGTGAATTTCGAACAAACAGTACTGCGTCAGATTAAACCGGGATTATTCGTTGGTCCCTATCTGAGGTGGTCAAAATTATATCATGTAAAGTTTGAAAATAGCGATGGAGATCGGGTTCCTGCCCCGGATGTGAGAGGTAACGATGGTAGCACATCCGCCGGCATCGGTTTTACGATCCGTTGGGATGAGCGAAACAGCAACATGACGCCCATCCGAAACCACTTCATGGAATTTTCGTTGTTGGCAAATCCCTCGTTTCCGGGCAGCTCGGATCCCTATACCTCATACCAACTGGATGCCAGAAAATATTTTGACCTGGGAAAGAATCAGAATTCTGTGTTTGCCTTACAAGGTTTGTTCAGATTTACCACTGGACATCCGCCATTCAGAGATATGTCGTTAATAGGTGGGGATATGATTAATCGCGGCTATTATGAAGGACGCTTTCGAGATCAAAATGCGGGACAAGTGCAAGTTGAGCTACGCCAGCATATGTTCGGGCGATTCGGACTTACATTGTTTGCAGCCAGTGGACAAGTATGGGACAGATTCAGCGAGCTTACGTTCGCTAATTATAAATGGACAACAGGGGCGGGACTTCGATTTGATGTGAATCCACAAGACCCAACCAATCTGCGTATAGATTTTGGCCTCGGTCGAAATACGAGCGGTTTTTACCTGCAGTTTGGTGAAGCTTTTTGACTCAGGTTTTTAATTAATGCAAAACATGCAGAATTTTCTCAGCCTTTGCATGTTTAGATTCCTCCGGCATGATCTCGTAAATTTTTTTGCCTTCATCTTCATCAGATGATTTAGCATGTGCTCCCAACAGTTTGTCTTTTTCGATTTCCAAAAACAGGGAGGCCTCATTGCTGTATTTTACGGTGAGCATGCGGTTTGGAATGGCAAAAAGGCGATGCATTTTTCCAATAAAGTTGGCATAGCATAAAACCATAAATATAATGGTTCCGCGCTGGGGGTCAATCATTAGGTTTTGAACAACGCCGATATCTTCTCCTTCCGGGGTTTTTACCTTGGTGCCCATAATTTCTGTTGCAAGTTTTACAATGGGTTTCATCGGGGTAAATCGTTTAGCTTTCATAAATCTCAGTTCTTATAAAAATTAGATGCTTTCTTTTTTTGCGCTTTATAAAGAACTCAGAATTACTCTTAATTAATACAGAGCGATAGCTCCTTTTGATGTAGGGGTAAAACGCACAGATTTTAATAGTATTATCAGCTAAAAGAACCAGCGCAAAGAAAGACTTGGAGCGCTGGAAATCTCTCCAAATTTAAATGGTTGATTGCGCACTCTTAAAGAAACCCGTTTCCATTTTTCCCGTTTTGAAAATGTACCGATAAGTGCCCCGATGACGCCACCGGTAAAAATGCCAAATCCCGTCCCCATTAGAAAAAGTTCTCCCTTACTGTAATCAAAAATACACCATTCATCCGGTCCACAGGGTTCATAGCTTGCCAAGAAAATCACTCCAAGTGTAAGGCCACCGGTTCCGGCACCGATTAATGCTCCGCGACCTGTATTACGTACTTCTTTTAATACTTCAAGTCTTTTAATTTGACCTAAAGTGATACCATTTTGAAGTCGATAATCTAAATTTG
>DATFLI010000032.1:0-26893 GCA_035267805.1 Balneolaceae bacterium
AAAAAGCGCCGGTCGCGGCGTAAGGCAGATAAAGGAGCCCAAAATGAGCGGGCCAAAAGCTGGCTGCGCGAATGGATAGATGCCCTTTTGTTTGCGGCAGTAGCGGCCCTGATTATCCGAACATTCTTTTTCGAGGCGTATCGCATACCCACGCCATCAATGGAAAAGACACTTCTGACCGGTGATTTTTTGATCGTTTCCAAGATTGATTATGGTCCGCGGACGCCCATGATTTTGAGCATTCCGTTTACCAACATTTATTTACCAGGAGTGGTTCTCCCGTGGACTCGTCTTCCCGGATTGGAGGATGTTCACAGGAATGATATCGTTGTTTTTAATTATCCGATTGACCTTGCACCTATCGCAGGTAAGACCAACTATATTAAGCGTTGCGTCGGTTTACCGCATGATACGTTATCACTGGATAAATCTCAGTTGTTTGTAAATGGGAACCAGGCAAAAACATTTCCGGGTATTGAACATAATTATGTGGTAACGGTTCGTGATCGGGTTCGGTTGAGCCCGGCAAAAGTAAAAGCCGCCGGGGGAAAATTGCTCGGATCTCAAGGCCCCAGCAGTTATCGCGTGAATATGACGAAAGAGGTGGCGGCCAAGATTCAACAATGGCCGGAAGTGAACAGCGTGAATCTTTTTGTATTGCCTCAGGATTATAACGAGTTTAGCCAGGTTGAATTCACTTTTTCGAGAGGTTTCAAAAATCACCACTACATGCCCCAGGTTGTAGTGCCGTTTAAAGGTGAAACGGTTACCCTGACGCCCGATAATTATCACATTTATCAGAATATTATTGCTCGTTACGAGGATAATACTGTGCAGCGAGATGGTGACCAGTTTATCATCAATGGGAAAAGGACGAACCAATATACCATCAAGCAAAACTATTATTTTATGATGGGAGATAACCGTGATAACAGTGAAGACAGCCGCTTTTGGGGATTTGTTCCGAGGTCGCACATCATCGGAGAAGCCAGCATTATTTATTTCTCCTGGGATAAAGAACGATGGCTGCCGAGGTTTGGACGTATTCTACACCTAATTAATGATTAGAATAATAAGTAGTCATCCGTTATTGAATCTACAATTCTAAGTGAGTGTCTGACCGGTCCCTAACTGCAATTCTGGCGTTTGTATAGAGATTAATTCTTGCGGATAGATTTCCCTTTGGGCTGACCCTCTTTGATAGCTAACTGACCGCATCCTGCGTCAATATCGTCACCGCGGCTGCGACGAACAGTAGCAGTGATGTCCCGGGAGATCAGTTCTTGCATAAACCGGTCAAGGCGTTGCTCCCGCGCTCGTTTTAATGCTACCCCTGCAACATTATTATACATAATGATATTAACTTTGCTGGGCACCCACTGGGCGATTTCGGCAAGTTGGCGGGCATCTTCAGGAGAATCATTAAACTCATCGAACAAGAGGTATTCATAAGTGATGGGGCGATGCAGTTTGGCATAGTAATGCTGAACGGCTTCTTTGAGTTGTTCCAGATTCATCGAATTGTTAATGGGCATGATCTCATCCCGTTTTTCATCATTCGCCGCATGCAACGAAATAGCCAAATTGAATGGTTGGCGCTCATCCGCAAGCTTTTTTATTTGCTTCGTAAGTCCCACTGTAGAAACGGTAATACGCTTCGGCGAAAGGCCGATGCTCAGTTCATCCATGATGATGGACGCCGAATTGACTACCGATTTATAATTGTGCAGCGGTTCGCCCATCCCCATATATACTATGTTGGTAATTCCTTTACCATATTTTTCCTCGGCAATTTGGTTGATATATTGTACCTGATCTACAATTTCTCCATGCGTAAGACTGCGGAAGAGCCCCATTTTTCCGGTGGCACAGAAAGAGCATCCGAATACGCAACCAACCTGCGAAGACACGCATACCGTCAGCCGATTGGCGGCTCCGTCCGGATAAAAGTCCGGGATGAGTACCGATTCTATTTTATAGTCTTCTTCGTCCCGAAGTTGAAATAAAAATTTGATGGTACCGTCCTTCGACTCCTGCCGGCGTACATGTTCAATCGTTGGGACGGTTGCAATTTCTTTAAGTTTGGCCCGCAGATCCTTGGAAAGATTGGTCATCTCATCGAAACCATGCACTCCTTTTTGGTAAAGCCACTGGAAAATTTGATCACTTCGGAACGAATGGAGTCCTAATTGAGTACAAAATTCCTGCAACTCAGCCTTGGACAGGCTTTTTAGATTGACTTTTTCGTGCGTATTTGATTGTTTGAGTACTTTTTCATCAGATTTCATAGTCAATTAAGATAAAAAAAATGTAACTTATGATTAAGCAAATTAATCTCCCCAGGGACTATTTCACTGATCTCAAAAGTTAACCCATAAAAAATACTATTCATGAAATCCACTTACTTCAATATCACTTCAATCATAGCTCTTGTAATTGGTGTGATAACGTTTTCAGGCTGTTTGAACAGTAACGGGAATAAAATTAGCAGCCAAGTGCGATTTGGAATGCAGGTTGATGATTTTGACAGCACCCTTGTTTCAGGGAATAATGATTCCCTCTTTATCGATCGGATGCGGTTTGTTTATGGCGATGGTTCCGTAGTTATCGATCAGGATACGAACAGTGTTGTGCCCACACCAACCGACTGGCTTCAATTTGGATTGAACCAGAATAGCGGAAATCCGATCGCGATGTTCAGTGCCAGCTCGGGTACCTTTAGTAACTTTGTGCTGTCCGTACAAAAGGCCCCGACGAATAACAGCAATATTGATGCTGATTTTACCGACAGTACAACCCAATATTCGATGATTATTGAGGGCAAATATAACGGTTCCGATTTTTCCTATAAAATGGATCGGTCGTTTAAGGCATCATTAGAAATTACTCCTCCGGTGCAGGTGCCCCAATACAACGCGGCTTACACATTTCTTATCCATACCAGCCCGCGGTTGTGGTTTACTAATCACCAAGGTGGATTTTACAATCCCAAGACAGCTGATGATACAACAAATATAAATGGGAATATTGAAAATTCATTTTCAATTGAGACGATCAACAATTCAGGAAGTCTTTGAGATTCATAGAATAAAAATAGGAGAACCGTTTTCGGTTCTCCTTAAATAATATGGTAATAAGATTTTAATCTTCCAGGGAAGCATTTAGCGTAATATTTACGCCGCTAAGAGCTTTGGAAACCGGGCAGTTTTTTTTAGCTCCTTCTGCATGTTCCAGGAATGTATCTTCATCAATATCAGGGATACTGGCCTTCACATTAAGTTCAATTGTAGTGATCGCCGGGTCGCCGTCCACTACCTCTAATTTTACATTTGCATTCGTTGTAACAGATTCCGGAGCAAATCCGGCTTCAGCCAAGTCCGCTGATAAGGCCATCGAATAGCATCCTGCATGAGCCGCTCCAATTAATTCTTCGGGGTTGGTGCCCGTACCATCTTCAAATCGTGATTTAAAAGAATAAGCGCCTTCATAGGCTCCACCGCCAAAAGACATCCGGCCTTTTCCATTTTTGAGATCTCCATTCCAGGTTGCTTCAGCTTTTCTTGTCGGCATAGTCAAATAATTTGTTTTAGATTAGAATGTGATTTTTACACAACAAGCGCCTATAAGCTTACATTCCCATAATCAGGAGTGGATTAAATCCGGTAGGATTTTCAAATCCGTCAGGAACAAACGAACGATCGATTACTACATTTAATTAAGAGTATTCAACTAAAATATATTAGAGATAGAATTTGCAGCTGATATAAGTCAGCTCACATTGGGTTTAAAATTTTAACTTCGTTGAACACGATAATTAATTGAAAACGGGATATATGGAATTTACGAAAGCTTATAATCTGGTTGCTGATAAGCTTCAAAACTGGATCAATAATTTGATACAAATGCTGCCGAATCTTGCGGTGGCACTCGTCGTACTTATTGTTTTTTATGTGACGGGAAAACTGATCAAGAAAGCGGTTAATAAACTGCTTAGCAAGGTCACCCATAATAAAACCATCATTCATCTGTTGGAGACGATTGTAAGCGTCTTGGTGATCGGCATTGGGGTGTTTATTGCCTTAAGCATTCTCAAACTTGATGGAGCGGTTACTTCCTTGCTTGCCGGTGCCGGAATTATCGGTTTGGCTTTAGGCTTTGCTTTTCAGGATATTGCCTCGAATTTTATTTCTGGTATTATATTGTCAATCCGTCACCCGTTTGGTATTGGGGATATCATCGAGACGAATAGCTTTTACGGAACTGTTCAAAAGATGAATCTGCGAAATACAATTATCAGAACGCCAAAAGGACAGATAGTCTATATCCCCAATAAAAATGTCTTTGAAAATGCGATGCTCAATTTTACACGAAGCGGTGAGCGTCGCATTGATTTGTCATGTGGGGTTTCTTATGGGGATGATTTGGAGAAAGCAAAAGAAGTGGCTGTAGAGGCAGTTAAAAGTCTTGATAATTACAATGACGATAAAGGCGTAGAATTCTATTACGATGAGTTTGGAGGCAGTTCTATTAATTTTAAAATTCGTTTTTGGGTAAATTTCAGAACCAATCCTGATTATTGGTCAGCTCGCAGCGATGCAATTATCGCCATTACCAAGAAATTTGATGAGAATGATATTATGATTCCGTTCCCCATCCGTACGCTGGATTTTGGTATCCGCGGCGGTGAAAAACTTAATGCCATGTTGGGCAGTGGCCGCAATGGTCAGGGTAATTGATCGATCGGGATATCTAGAATCTTGGGTTAACAACACTATTATAAATGGAGCCGAAACTGTAATCGATACCTATCGAAGCTCCATATGAATATGAAGTGGCTTGCTGACGCAGGTTAAGTAATTGCTCGGCACTGCTTATTTCTCCCTTGGGAATTGAAAGCTGATCGTGGATCCACGAGTAACGGCCCGATAAATTGAGTGATAGGCCGCGAAAGATCCGAAAGTCAAGATTCAGGTGAATATCTAGACGATTTTTGTTTAAATCGTGCATATAGGTAGATGCGCTGATTCGGCTTCGAAACTCTCCCCAGGGCTGGTTGATATCGATGTGAGATTGAAGTTGTTGTTGAAGAAGGGTCTCTTTGGTTTTGTTAAAGATGGTAACCTGGTCGTAATTATGATATGTGGCAGATAGCGTATATCTGAAACTGATTTCATGTTCGGAGTATTCGTCATATGGAAACACATCATATTCAATTGCGGGGCTGCCCGAGTAACTTAATTTAATATTGTTACGGGATGAATGGTTGGCCATTACAAAGATGCCGGCCGACCAATGGTCTGATAAGCTTTTTACTGCCGTACTGTTAAACCACTGTCCCTGAGAAATATACGTGCTGGTAGTGTCGTTTTGCGTGTAGCTCCGACGATTGTAGTTTCGATGATAGTTCAGGTTGATTTTCCATTTTGAAGTAACCCGTTCCGCTCGTGCTCCTCCGGATAGATATAAATGTTTCTGAGTTTGCTCGCCGCTTAGAAAAGTGTTCAAACTAACTTCAAAAACCCAATGATCCCATTTATCTTTCTTGGGTTTCGATGTTTGCCCGGCACCGGAATCATAGTTGATGCTCAAATCTTTAGCAATCGGTTTGTCAGTTATATACGGCAACAATCCCAGCTCAATATATTTTACTAATCCTTTTCTTCGTTCTTCCCGGGTATCAGACTTTGGAGAAGTGTATAGCAGCGTATCATCCTTGTCTTCAAATTGTTTTCTTCCAATAAATCGCAGGGTATACTCAACTCCGCCGCTTCCGTTCCGTTGACGGGTAGCAAGCATGTGAATACCAGCATTTTCCTTATCCCGTACATAGTTTACAAAGCTGATATGATCACGAATATAAGTCTCACTGCAACCACGGCAGTCTAGAAATACATTAATTGTAGCTTTTTTTTGGGATTGGGCTTGTGCAAGTGAAGTGATAAGCATTAATATCATCGATAAAAACAAGTACTTCGAAAAACGTAACATTCAGCCAACCAAATTATAATGAGCGTTTATTTTAAGCGTAGTATCTAAGGTTTTTGGGTAGAAAGTGCGACTCTAATTCTGCAAAAAGATTTAAAATTCTATTAAAAAATTGATAACAGTTAATAAAAAAGCACCTGCCGGCATATACAACAGATGCTTTAACGGAAGCATTTACAAATTATTTAAGATAACGGTTTAAATACTTTGTATAGGTTTCATACAGTAAATAATAGCTGGCTGCATTGAAAGCTACTCCGTGGTGGCCGGGCGGGTAGATTCTCAGGTCGGCATCAATACCATTTTTTGCCAGAACCGTCATGAGTTGCATAGTATTTTGAACGTGCACATTGTCATCCATCGTAGCATGGGCTACAAAAAGATGCCCTTTTAGGTTTTTGGCATGGGTCAGTGAAGCACTTTGTTTATAACCTTCCAAATTATTTTGCAACAGTCCCATATATCGCTCGGTATAGATGCTATCATAAAATCGCCAGTCAGTTACCGGGGCGCCGGCCAGTCCAACGTCAAAAGCATCAGGATGAGTGAACATCGTAAATGTAGTCATAAATCCGCCATAGCTGTGACCCCGTATAGCAGTTCGTGTGCTGTCAATCCAGCTTTTACGGCCCAGGTATTTGGCAGCTTCCACAAAATCATGTGATTCCCATTTACCCAATTGCTTATAGACTATTTTCTCGAATTTGGATCCATAACCACCGCTGCCGCGGTTGTTGATATTTGCTATTACGTAGCCTTGCTGTGCTAGGTATTGAACCCAGCTGTTGTCTTCCCAGGAATCATAAACGCCCTGTGAGCCGGGACCGCCATAAATATTAAGCAACAGAGGATATTTTTTGTTGGGGTCAAAATCAATGGGTCGGACCAGCTGCCCATCAATTTTTTGGCCGTCCGAAGTGGTGAATGAAAATAATTCCTTGGGTGCATACACATGCGACTTAGTAAATTCTTTGACGGATGCGTTATCTTCCAGCGTTTTGAGCTTTCCTTTTCTTGTGCTCCAGAGTTCGACCTGTGTAGGAGTTGAAGTATTGGAATACCGGTTAATGAAATACTTGCCGTTTGGCCCCATACTGATTTCGTGTGTTCCTTCTTGCCTGGTAACTTTCTCCTTATTTCGTCCATTAAAATTGATAGAGTACAGTTGTCGCTGCAATGGAGAATCTTCTGTGGATGTGAAGTAGATACGATTATTCTTACTGTCAATAGCATTGACTTTGGTAACCGACCACTGCCCGTTTGTAACTTTGTTTTTGAGCTCCCCGTTATATCCATAGCGATATAGATGATTCCAGCCATCGCTATCCGAGATCCAGTAAAATTCTTTACTGTCTTTGGGAAAGTAGAAAAAGTCCTGAACGCCGGCAAAGAAATCAAAAATATCAATCCAGGTATCTGATTTTTCATCCATCACCAGATGACTGTTGCCATTCGAGACATTATCAAAAAGTAGTTTCAGGTGATTTTGTGCTCGATTCAGATGTACAATCGCCAACTGTCCTTCTACCGAGGTCCAATAAATACGGGGGATGTAGCCTCCATCAGGAATATTCATCCATTGTTTTTGAGTATTGTTGACGTTAACGACCCCGATTTTTACCGTAGGATTCTTGTCTCCGACCTGTGGATAAGGAATGGTTTTGTAATCAGGATGATGGCCCGAGTAATCAGTCATCTTAAAGAGATGTACATCGCGCTCATCTGTTTGCCAGTAGGCAATATATTTACTGTCAGGTGACCATTCCCAAGCTTGGGTCAATCCAAACTCTTCTTCATAAACCCAGCCAAAATGACCATTATAAAAATAATCTTTGGCGCTATCGGTAAGCCGGCTCTCTTTCTTTGTTGCCAAATCATAGACAAAAAGATCGCCGTCTCGCTCATAACCGACCTTGGTTCCATCAGGAGATAATTCAGCTGTGCGTGCATCCTTTACCAGCAACGAAATGGTACCGTCATTAATGGAATAGAGGTAATAATCCGAAATACCAGAGTTACGGTAAATTGGACGAAAATTCGTTCTAAACACCAAATATTTAGAATCTTTAGACCATTGAAAGGAGGAGTATTCAAAGGTAGAGTCAGAATTGGGAAAGGTGTGGTTTTGATTGTTGAAAATCAGCTCATCTTCTCCGGTTTCCGGGTCATAAGCACGTATTTCCATACTCTGAGTATCCCGATTGTAAGTCATATAAGAATATCGGTTACCGCCGTCGATCCAGGTTACATTGCGGGGGCCATTGGAACCGCGCAGGCGCCCCCCCAATGAGAGTGCTTCTTTAACACTGGAATACTGTTGTTTCTCTTGGGCATATCCTTGCTGTTGAAATAGAAAGCCTGCCAGCAGCAAAATTAGTGTAAAAAATTTAATAGAAATATTAGAAGAGTTTTTCATCATACTGATTGTCTGTTAATAGTCTGGTAGTCCTATAACTTTTAGGGAATGGAAATAATCAAATATTGAAGGTCGGAGCAAGTAGAATTTTAAATTAACTGATAAGAGACTGAAAAAGAACCATGAGTGCAGTCGATATGGTTACCGTCGTGGCAACAACCGATGTCTCACTCTCTTCCAGGGCATCGGGAATAAGTTCCGCAAAAACCATCCAAATCATAGCCCCGCCGGCAAATCCCAGGCCCATAGGCAGATATTGTTGGAAAATTTCAATAAAAAGAAAAGCTGGAACAGCCATCAACGGTTGTGGCAAACTTGAAAAAATGCTCCACCACATAGCCTTGATGGGTTTGGTACCGCGGGGAATGAGCACCAGGCTGATAGCCAGTCCTTCGGGTATATTATGTATGGCGATAGCAGTAGTGATATAAAGGCCCAAATGAAGACTGCCACTGAAAGAAACCCCAACACTAACGCCTTCTGTAAAAGAATGCAGTGTCATGATCCCCATGATCAACAGCATCTTGGAGCTGTCAACCTTATTGATATTCTCGATAGAGAATTTATCATCATATTTGTCAATGATACGCTGACTAAAAATAATGAATATCAAACCAATCATAACGCCTAGGAAGGTGAACCACTCACCATGCTTGAGTCCCTCATAAATGAGTCCGAAGCTGGCTGCAAGCATCAAACCTGAGGCAATGGCATTGGAAATACCGAGCCATTTTCTAGTCAAATTCCTAAAAAAGAAAAAAGGGATGGCACCGACCCCCGTAGCAACAGCTGTGATCATAGCATAATAGAAAACATCAGCGCTTCTACTGAAAAATATATCCATCATTGAGCGGTAAAATTAACAGAGCCCGTTAAGATTAGAGCGATAATATATTAAAATAATTTGTCTAGTATGTTACCGGTATAATAAGCCAGAGTGGCAGCCGTAGCTCCGAGAAATAAGGTCTAAAGGATGCTTTTTAGTTTTCCCGTCTGCTTGACCAGTGATTTTTATAAGACCAATTCTGATAAATGCCAATGAAGTCATTCCGATTGAATAGCTGAAAAGGTCATTCAGTCCTGTGGGTATTATATAATCCAGAATATAGATAAGCAGCGGTGTAGGCTCCACAAGGATAAATGAAATAAATGTGACTACCGCCAAATTAATACAGAGGAAAAGATAGAACTTATAAATGTATTTAGTAAAAAAAGGGAGCTGAATTTTGATGTTATTGTGTTAAATCTTTTATAATAGCATCCATCTTTGTTTCCAGCCGGTCTGTTACCTCTCCAAAAGCCTCTCTGTTTTCCAAATTCGTATTCACACTGCAATAAAATTTGATCTTGGGTTCGGTGCCTGAGGGGCGAACAGAAACGATTGAACCATCCTTGGTTATAAATTGAAGCACGTTTGAGACGGGAAGGTCAATATCAGACGTTTTTCCCGCTTCCAGATCCTTTGCCTGTTGTGTTTTGTAATCCTTAACGGTGACAATTTCGGATCCACCGAGCTCTTTCGGAGGAGATTGCCGGTAGTTCTTCATCATTTGCTGAATCTCTTCCGCACCTTTTTTACCTCGTTTGTAGACGGAGATAAGTTTTTCACGGAAGTATCCGTATTCTATATACATATCCAGTAGTGCCTCAAACAGGCTGCTTCCCTGATCCTTATAATAAGCTGTCATCTCAGCAATAATGGCTAGCGAAACGATAGCATCCTTGTCTCTTACATGATCGCCGATCAGGTAGCCGTAGCTCTCTTCTCCGCCTGCGATAAACTGTTTTTTGCCCTCCAGTTCAGTCATCAGTTCTCCGATATACTTAAAGCCCGTCAGCGTATTATAGCAGTCAACCCCATAATAATCGGCAATTCGATCGATCAGATAAGAGGTGACAATCGTTTTGACGATATATTCGCTTCCCGACAACTTTCCTGCCTCTTTCCAGGCATTGAGCATATAGTTGATAATCAGGGTTCCGGTCTGGTTTCCGTTTAACAGCACCCATTCGCCATGATTGTCTTTCACGGCAATTCCTACGCGGTCGGCATCGGGATCGGTAGCCATTACCAGTTCGGCATCAATTTTTTTTGCTTTAGCCAGTGCCATCGAGAGTGCTTCTTTTTCCTCGGGATTCGGATATTCAACCGTGGGAAAATTTCCATCTACCTTCATTTGCTCATCCACAAAGTGGACATTTCTAAATCCGAAACGCTCCAGAGCAGGTGGCCCTAGCACACTGGAAGTACCGTGAATGGGAGAGAATACTATTTTTAGATCTTTTTGTCGCTCAATTGCATCCGGCGACATTGACAGCTTCGCGATTGCATTAAGGTATTTTTCATCGATTTCTTCGCCAATGGATTCGATCAAATCATCATTTCCATCAAAATTGACCTCGTCGATATTCTCGATTTTTTGAACTTCTTCCATCACCATTTTGTCTTGCGGAGAAACTAATTGTCCGCCGTCCGGTCCGTACGCCTTGTAACCATTGTATTCCTTGGGATTATGGGAAGCTGTGAGCATCACACCGCCCTGACAGCCAAGTTCGCGAATGGCAAAAGAAAGTTCCGGTGTAGGTCGTAATTTGTCGAACAGGTAAACCCGGATGCCATTGGCGGAAAACACATCCGCAACGATACGAGCCAGCGTATCGGAATTGTTACGGCAATCATATGAAATGGCTACCTTTATTACATTATCCGGGTACTGTTCTTTCAGGTAGTTGCTCAGTCCCTGGGTGGCCATCCCAAAGGTATATTTGTTGACCCGGTTTGATCCCACCCCCATGATTCCACGAAGACCGCCGGTACCGAATTCAAGATCTTTATAAAAAGCATCGGTAAGCTCATCATACTTTTTCTGATCCAGCTTTTCCCGGATGTCAGCCTTCGTTTGTTCATCGTAACCACCGTTGAGCCAATGGTCGATCTTTTCCTGCACGTTGGGATCAAGTGATTTCATAGTTAATTATGTTTTATAATGATGAATTTCGTTTGAAAGTATAAGTTAAGTCTCCGAGGCTTTAGTTTTTACCGGTGACGGCTTACTCCAATCTACTTTTTTAATGAGCAGCCAAAGCCCGGCTATTACCAATGGAATGCTCAGCCATTGTCCCATATTAAGAATCCCGGTGGCAAAATGAGCCTGTTGTTCCTTGAAAAATTCCAGAAAGAAACGTCCGCCGAACACAAATATCATAAAAGTGCCGAAGAGTGATCCTTCGGGCGGACTATTTTTATATTTTTTATAGATATACCATAAAATCGCAAAAGCCAGGATACAAAGAATAGCTTCGTATAACATGGAAGGATGGCGGGGCAACCCGGGATGGGGAACACGCGCACGGGGAAAAATGATGGCCCACGGTACATCCGTAGGTTTTCCGACGATCTCAGAATTACAGAAGTTGCCCATCCGAATAAAAGCCCCGGCAATTGCCACGACGATGACCACTCGGTCTGCCAGCCAGAGGAAACTCATATCTTTTCTCTTTTTGGCAAAAAGGTACATGGCTATGATGATACCGATAGCGGCCCCGTGACTTGCAAGCCCGCCGTGCCAGATGGCAATGATCTCGAAGGGATGCCGTAAATAATACATCAAGTCGTAGAAGATGACATGCCCCAAACGAGCCCCAATTACAGTGGCGATGATCATGTAAGTGAGCAATTGATCGACTTCTTCGACGGGGCGATTAGCGTGTTCAAACATCCGACGTGTCAGCCAGAAACCGACGATAAAAGAACTGGCAAATAAAAAGCCGTACCAGCGGGGTTCAATCGGGCCAATTTGAGTGATCTTGGGAGATGGAAGTACCGCAAAGATGAGCTGTCCCAGCACCAGAGATCCGATAATCAATCCCCAGGTTTTCCAGGCTTCAATATCGGGTTCCTTGTTGGCCGGCAGATCGTCGGGTACCAGTTTCTCATAGCCGAGATACATAAATATAAAGGCTGCTACCAGGCCCCAAATGGCAATTGGAAAGGGCAGATGGATGGTGCCCAGATCAAAAGCAACCGGATTAATGTTCCATACAAAATAATTAGACTGCATGTTAATAATGTTGAGTCGTGAGTAATGAGTTTTTAAAAAGGATTAAAATATGAAACAAATCCGTATCCATTTTAAACCTATTGAATTTTATATTCAGTGCCTTCGGGATTGTCCATCAGCTTGATGTTCAGCTCTTCAAGGCGGTCGCGGATGGCATCAGAGAGTTCAAAGTTCTTTTCCCTCCGGGCCTTGTTACGGAGTTCAATCAAAAGCTCCACCAGTTTCCCGGTTTTGTCTTCCGATCCCGAAGCGGATTCCTCTTCCGGCCAAAGGCCTAGCACTCCCTCCACGAAATCGTGCAGGAATTGCTTAATATCTTCAATATTCTCCGGTATATCATCTTTGTTGATCCTTTTTCGGATGCTTTTCAGCTCCTCAAATAGTACCGCAATGGATTGTGCTGTATTAAAATCATCATTAAGCTTGCTTTCCAGATTTTTTTTCATAGACGCCAAATCATAGGTTTCCCCACTTCCATCAGAAGTCTTCTCAATAGTCAGAAGCATATCCTGTAAGTTCTGAAGTCCACTTTCGGCACCGGATAGGGCTTCTTCCGAAAAATCAGTAGTACTGCGGTAATGACTCTGCAGCAGAAAGAAACGGATAATTTGGGGATCCCAGGCGCGGGTCAGCAATTCATGATTGCCGGAAAAAAACTGGTTAAGCGAGATTGCGTTACCCAGTGATTTTCCCATTTTCTGTCCTTCGAGCGTCACCATATTGTTGTGCATCCAGTAGTTGGCAAATGGCTTGTTAAAAGCACCTTCACTCTGGGCAATCTCGCATTCGTGATGGGGAAACTGGTTATCCATTCCGCCCCCATGGATATCAAAATGCTCTCCCAGGTATTTTGTGGACATCGCCGAGCATTCCACATGCCATCCGGGATAACCCATACCCCAGGGAGAGGGCCATTTCATGATATGATCGTCACCGGCTTTTTTCCACAGCGCAAAATCTTCGGGCGCCTTTTTGTCGCTAGCCGTATCGATACGGGTGCCGCTTTCCTGTTCTTCCACCGAGCGGCGGCTTAACTTCCCGTAATCCTTGTCGGATGAAACGTCAAAATACACATTGCCATCGGTAACGTACGCATGTCCGTTTTCTATAAGTTTTTTTACCATTTCGATCTGTTCAATGATATGTCCCGTTGCCCGCGGTGAAATATCGGGTCGTTTAACTCCCAGCTTATCCATATCACGAAAGTAATTATACGTATACTTCTCAGCGATCTCCATGGGTTCAAGCTTTTCAATTGAAGCCTGTTTTTCCAGTTTATCTTCTCCCTGATCTGCATCGTCAGTCAGATGACCTACATCCGTGATATTTTGCACGTAACGAACGCGATATCCCAAATATCGCAGGTATCGAACTACCACGTCAAAGGAGACATAACTTTTGGCATGGCCAAGATGCGGATCCCCATAAACTGTCGGACCACATACATAGATTCCGACGAAGCCTTCGTTGATAGGTTCAAATTCTTCTTTCTCGCGACTAAGTGTATTATAAATATGCAATGTATCCATTAAAGCCAGATCACTATATTATTAAATCGCTGAAATAACTAAATGTCAGAGCGCAAAGATAAAGCTTACAGCGAATAGTTGACAATTTGCTTTTAGAATTAGCCAACGTTGTATCAATAATAAAAATTCGAGGTAATAGAATGTCGATGATTCAAGTTTATTTTTTTAACTTTTAAAAAAAGGAATGCATTATAAATGCCGTGTCATCCTGAACTTGTTTCAGGATCTCTTGGAAAGTTGTTTTAGAAACTTTTAATAACTGGCAACAGATGCTGATCAAGTCAGCAGGCAGCATGACATGGAGTAGTTTGAAGTACTTCTTCTAATGATTGCCAAATAGCTTGTTCAATACATTACCTGCTTTATTTTTCAGATAATCTTTGATAATAGGCGTAATCACTTCTTTGTCCGGAGCTATTGTAGGGTTCTCCTGGGTTCCGGTAGCTCTAAGCGGCAGCATGATAGTGCCGTTTTTTTGCGTCAGTGCATCAACCGCCTGTTTGGTGATAACCGAAGCTATCGCACCTTTAAAACGCCCCGGCAGATAAAGTTTAATCTGGTAATTTATATCATTCTTGACCATCTGATGAGTGCCATTCAGTTCCATCCCGATATCTCCGCTGGTCAGGCGTAGGTTTTTAATCGTCAAGATGCTGTTATCCATGCTAAACGTGCTTTTCCATTGATCCAAGGCAACATTTTTAAATTCATTGGCTTTTAGCAGCGAGGCTATTTTATCCTGCACCGGATGCCCCTTCAGGCGTGCTTTTGTCATTCCAAAACTTCCATTCATCTTTGTTGTCTGGATAAGCGGGTCCAAATAGACATTCAGCTCAGAGTAATAATCCACATCGGCACTAAAGGCTCCGGAAAGATAATCATGAAACTTGCTCTTTTTGCCCAGCACGGGATATTCCTTAAAAAAGGAAGAAGCTTCCAGGCTGTCCAGGTTACCATGAAATGTAATCATCGTGTGATCCGGTTTGGGTACGTCCCACGTAAAAGCACCGCTGGCTTTGCCGTCGAACATTTCAACGGTAGCCTTGTTTAATTTGATTTGTTTGGGCGTTGTTGTTGCCTGTGCCTGTAGGTTGTGCATGGGCACGCCGGTCACAATAAGCTTGCTGATATTGGCATCCACCGAACTGTTTAGGTCAGGTAAATTTATGGGTGTCTTGGATGTTGTTGTATCCGACCAATCAATGAGCTCATCGAGATTTAAAAGATTACTCTTGTAAGACCCGGTGAGTTGAGGAGTGGTTTTGCGATCTTTTTCGGATTTTAAATAGTTCATATAATCTGTAAGCGATCCATTCAGCGCGATATCCGATGATCCGATCTTAAACTTCAGGGACGTCAGTTTAGCTGTTTTGGGATTCAAATCCAGCTTGCCATTAAGATTGGTAACCGGCTGAACAACGCCATCGCCATCCATATTCATATCGTTGACCACAAGCTGTCCATCGAATTTCATATCTGCAGGATCGGCAATGGGTCCGGTGGCTTTTAGATTAAGATCAGCTTTGCCATTTAGCTTCGTGATCGTAGGTTTTAAATCATAATAATTTGATATTTCAGCCAGATCGGCATTTCCATTGATATCCAGGTTGATGGATCGATTGTCACTCAGGTAGTCAGTGATGGTTCCGGTCGCTGATAAGCTATTTTTACCGGTCTTAAAGCTTGCTTTTGAGATTTTCATTGTAGGGCCGTCGAACGTGGAATTTAGCGTGAGATCCTGAATGGGTTTGCCCAGCGTTTTATAGCTGATATACCCATTTGAGAGGGATATTTGCCCTTTTTGGACGGCCTTCTCAATTTGATCGGCTTTG
Source organism: Balneolaceae bacterium (assembly GCA_035267805.1). Lineage (GTDB taxonomy): Bacteria > Bacteroidota > Rhodothermia > Balneolales > Balneolaceae > Fodinibius. Next base: position 15,824 of record DATFLI010000032.1, read on the forward strand.
CCTTTCAGCGTTGCATTGGCGATCAATTGTCCGCGCATCGACAGGCTGTCTTCATTAATGGGATAAAATTCCTTGATCGTCGCGAGATCAAATTTTAAATCGGTACTGAGATCAACATTTCGCAGCTTCTCTTTAAGCGGCTGATTGATGACACCTTTCATCGAGAAAGTATTGCCGGCGGCTTTCAACTGCATATTGGTTATGGTAATAGCCGATTGATTGGCTTTTGCATCAACCGAAATATTTTCAATCGCTTTTGAAACGCCGCTGTATTTCAAGGAACCGTTTTTTAGCTGTGCAACTGCATCAAATCGTGTATTCTCCGGCTTGCTGCGATTTCCGGATGCGGTACCTTTAACTTTGAGTTGGCCATCCATCTGCTGGATATCAAACCGACTGATGTCATAAAAATTTTTAACAGTTGACAGGTTGACATCTGCATCCAAATCAATATTGAAATCACCATTATCTTCCAGCGGCTTTGTCAACTTCCCACTGGCTGAGAGATTATTTTCACCTGCTTTAGCCTTCAGTTTATCGACGGTCAGTAAATTATTGTTTGCCTTGGCAGATAGTTGGACATTCTGAATCGGTTGCGGAAGATTCGGATTTTTGACATACCCATTGTCCACATTCATCGTAATGTCGAATTTGGGAATTTCTTTACTCCCCAATGGACCCTCAAGCGTGCCGTTAATAGCCAGTGATCCTTTGGTTTCCAGTCCCTTGGTATATTTGTCATATTGAGCCGGTATAAGACGAAGCAATTCACCGAAATCATCCGAAGAAGATGAAAATTTGAGATCTGCAGTCAGCGTTTTGCTCCAATTCGAAAGCGATCCCGAAAGATTAAGTGCCAGTCCGCGAATGGAAAAGGTGCCTTTATCAAGAGTAACAGTTTCACGGTCCAGATCAATGGTTGATTGCTGGCTAAGACTAAGCGGCAGTCCATTTATGTAAGAAGTATCGTTAATAGAAGCTGTGAGCCCGCCCAGATTTGCATCGACCGTACTTTTAATCAGTTTGGCATAATTCAACGAAATGTCCGCATCGAGATCATGAAGTTGTATATTCGTTTTTGAAGCCTCATCACGGTAACCGAAATTTCCTCCGCTGACTCGGAAAGAGGGAATATTGAATGCATATCCGCCGGTGGTATCCTTTTTTGATTTTTGAGATTTCAGCAGGAAATCAATATTGGTTGTACTATCGGGATAGACAACGTAGGTGAATTTAGGATGGCGAAGTTGAATTTGCGTTATATCGATTTGATCCCCCATCAACGAAAAGATATTAACCGAGGCAACTAACTCATCCAGTGAAAGTAACGTATCCGACTTTGTTTTACCCGGTATGCGCAATTTTTGGATACTGATACCGGGTTCGGGAAAAGTACTGAAAAAAGTGAGTGACATGGAACCCACGTCCACCTGGCGGCCCACGGCTTTATCTACATGAGGCATTACAGTATTTTTAAGGCGCTCATCTGTAAAATATAAATTGAGGGCTACCCCGATGAGAATGAATAGTACTAGGATCCCTGCAACAATCTTAAGAACTGTTTTCATGATTAATTTCTTGAACTCTGTTGAAAAATTTATCCCGCAAAATACATATTGTTGTCTTGATGTAATACAATTAAAATCGATTTTATTGTCGTAAGTTCCTTATGTTATAAATTCAAAGCAACACAGAAGTATAAAATTGGCTTATTTTTCAACATGCTTAACTGGTCATCCGGAGCAAATAATCCAAAATTTAAACAGCGACGAAAGCGCTTGGTTGAGACTCTTGCAGAGAAGGGGATCAAAGACCAACGGGTGTTGGCAGCATTTAATATGGTGCCGCGTCATGTTTTTGTGGATACGGCGCTGCAGGATAGGGCATATAAGGATACGGCACTTCCAATCGGTAAAGAACAAACCATTTCGCAACCATATACCGTGGCGCGCCAGACAGAATTGCTGGATGTGAAACCGGGAGAAAAAGTATTGGAGATCGGTACGGGATCCGGTTACCAGGCTGCAATTTTATGTGAATTGGGAGCTGAGGTTTATTCGATTGAGCGCCATGAGGAATTATATGAGCGAGCGCGGGAAATTTTTCGCGAGCTCGGTTACTCGGTGCGCTGCAAACTGGGTGACGGCACAATGGGATGGTCTGCCTATGCTCCTTATGATGCGATTGTTGTGACAGCGGGTGCTCCTGTAGTGCCGGAAGATTTGGTCGAACAATTGAATGTGAATGGACGTCTCGTAGTACCGGTGGGCGATGAAAAGCGTCAGGAGATGATTCGAATTACTAAGATTAGAGAAGATGAGTTTGAGGAAGAGCGGTTTAGCGATTTCAAATTTGTGCCACTCATCGGAAAAAAAGGCTGGCAAAAATAGCCGATGAGTGACTTTTAAATTGAGTGAACACAACCGTCCCTGCACCCGGCTTTGGCATGGAGGAGATCTTTGAATCAAATTATTAAGAATTCTCCTCTTATTAAGGGGGATACAAGAGGCGTTCGGCTAACTGGAAGGGGAGATGAAAATTTTTATGTGATAAGTATCAGAACAGTGATTACATTTTGCTTTGCTAAAAATCCCGATCATTAATTGTTATTGACTTGTCACAGACCGAAACTTCAGAATCTAAGAAAAAGAAAACATCCTGGAGAGAATTTCCTATCCTGCTAATCAAAGGGTTTTTGATGGGATCGGCGGATATCGTTCCGGGGGTCAGCGGCGGTACTATGGCACTGATTATAGGTATTTATACCCGCCTTATTGACGCAATTCGAAGTTTTGATGCCCAATTTTTGAAACGTCTGCTTACGCTTAATATAAAATCAGCAGCGCGGGATGTTGATTGGAAATTTTTGGTAATGCTGCTTTCGGGTATCGGCTGTGCGGTATTTTTCTTCACCAGGATAGTTCCATTGCAGCTTTACATGTTTACAGATCCGGAAGTGGTATTCGGACTGTTTTTCGGACTGATTCTCGGTTCCATATTTATTCTTGCCAAGGCCCTTGATGGATTCAACTGGCTGCACGGGTTAATGATTGTCATTGGTATTGCTATTGGATTTTGGGTGGTAACACTGGTTCCCACCAAGACATCGGAGTCACCATTATTCGTGTTTCTCAGTGGGGCAATTGCAATATGTGCGATGATATTGCCGGGCATATCCGGATCATATATCCTGCTTATTTTGCGTAAGTATGACTTTATTTTGTCGCAGGTGAGCAAACTAGGTACGGCCAATACCATGAGCGGCCTGTTAACGCTCCTGCCGTTTGTGCTGGGAGCAATTGTTGGCTTGGCCTTGTTCTCACGGGTTCTGTCATGGCTGTTGAATCGGTATTCCAACCACACGCTTGCGGTATTGATAGGCTTTTTAATTGGGTCGCTGTATGTAATTTGGCCTTATCAAAACCGCACGTATACCGAAATTGTAACCAAGCAAAAGGTCGTGGCTTATTCTAGTCCGAAAGTGCAGGCGTTGCGTAAAAATCCACCGGAAGAAAACCGGCCTGAATTCCAACGGCTGGGCAGGTTTTTAAATCCCAATGCTGCCGATGCGCAGAAGAAAGTACAGCTGCAAACAGTAAAAAAGAAGCTTATCAAAAGTTCTCCTTTTCTACCTTATATTACGGTTGAAGGGGCGGGAACCGACCACTTTGGCAGTGGAATTTTAGGAGGCGTAATTGGACTTATTATGGTTGTGGGACTTGACTATTTGCGGTCTAAGAACTAAAGTTAGACTTCTATAAAAACTATTTATGATTTAATTTTTTTGATGTCATGAAACAGGTTAAAAAAATATTAGTTGCTACTGATTTTTCTAAAAATGCAATACCAGCATACACTCATGCTGAAGAAATTGCCCAGCGATTTGGGGCAAAAATCGATTTTATTCACGTAACTCCTACACTCAAATATTTTAGCCAAAGTCTTTCGAAATTGGGCGTCCCTTTTGATATGGATGAGGATCTGTATCCCTCTGCACAAAAAGAGGCAGAGCATAAGATTAAGCAAATCATGGACGATTATATCAAAGACGAATTTAAAGGGAAGAGTATTTGCAAGGTAGAACGCAAGCCATCCTCAGCAATTGTTGAAATTGCCAGAGAAGGAGGATATGACCTCATCGTAATGGCATCCCGCGGAGAACATGAAACACACCTGCTACGCGGATCGGTAACTGAAAAAGTGATACGTCATTCCGAGATACCGGTCTTTACCGTGGATGAGCGATTGTCATCAGAGGGACTCAAACGTATTTTAGTTCCAACCGATGGCTCTGACATTTCGTTTTCGGTGATTCCGGCGGCCCTTATGCTGGCAGATACATATGATGCAGAGATTACATTTTTCCATGTATTGGAACTTTACGGGAGCCCTATTCAGGATGATGATCGGAATCCCCAAAAATCAGATGAAGCTAATATTTATGAAGCTTTGATTGATCGTTTGGAAGATTATCTCATTGAAGAGAATTTGGACTATATCAATATTAGCCGGGGAGAAGTGGATTTTGAGGATCAATTTATTATCACCGAAGGGGCTTCGAGCCACAGTATTTCGTTTAAAACGGTGATTATGAAAGGTGTTTCTGCCCATGTCGGTATACAGGAATATGCCGTGGAAAATGCTGATGTTGTGGTTATGGCGACCCACGGGCATAGCGGGCTGGCTCATTTTTTCCTCGGTTCTACAACCGAAAATGTTGCACAACATCTTGACCTGCCGGTAGTTACAGTGAAACCCGCTAAAGAAAAACTTGAAGAGAAATAATTTTTGGGTCAGAGAGGCTCTTCGCACGTGATGGGTTTATTTGAGACTAAATTTTAAATTGGGGATCAGATCTGATATAATGGGCTAATAAATATTATTTCAGCATTTTTCCCCTTATGCCTCAACTTATCTCTGTCCAGGAACTCATGAATATGGGGCTTCCTCCCATAATTATCTATGCAGCCCCGGTAATGTTTGGACTCGTTTTTCTTGAATGGGGCTTGAGTGCCTGGCAAAAGTGGGGGCTCTATGATACCAAAGATTTTTGGGCATCCACGGCAATTGGCATAGGTAATGTTATTGTAAGTTCGTTAACCAAGGTCACTATTTTTGCCTTTATATTATTTTTCTATAACATGGTGCCTTGGCGGATACCCTATACGTGGTGGTCGTATATATTGTGTTTCATTTTGTTGGATTTATGCCGGTATTGGGCCCATCGTATTGCCCATGAGCAACGAATTTGGTGGGCGACTCATGTAACGCATCACTCCTCGGAGGAGTATAATCTATCAGTATCCTTTCGGTTATCCTGGGTGCAGGGTTTTAAAGTAATATTCTTTATTCCCGTTGCTTTAGCCGGATTTCATCCTGTAGTATTTTTCATTTGTCATGAGATAGCTGTACTGTATCAATTTTGGATTCATACTGAAGTCATTAATAAATTACCGCGACCGATAGAGTTTATTTTTACCACTCCATCACACCATCGGGTCCATCATGCAAAAGACGATCATTATTTGGATAAGAATTACGGATCAACGCTTATTATTTGGGATCGCATGTTCGGCACATTCCAGCCTGAGCTAAATACTCCGGATTACGGGATCACCAAACCGCCGAATTCTTATAACCCTGTTTATCTGGTATTTCACGAGTTTATTGCTATCTGGGATGATTTAAAGGAAGCCGACAGCTGGCGGGAATGGCTGTTTATCCTATTTGCAAGTCCTGCTGAACAGGCTCGGGTGCAAAAAGAGGAAGAGATTGATGTCACGACGAAAGATGGAGTACCCAAAACTTCATCTCTAGGCACGGACTAGGTAATCAGTTACTTGGCTTTGACCAGGTTATATTCAGTGCATTACTGGAAATCGTTGCTTTGGCTTCCAGTGATACCCCGTCAGCCGTTCCCGTACCGTCTACCGTAACGGTATTCCCGGAGCCGCTAATTTCGTAGGTGCCATTTTCGTTCGTGGTATCAATGGAGACAATATCGTCACCTGATATTCCATCGAATGATTTTCCTCCGCCGCCCAAAGCTTTGGGCTTTCGGTAATAAATATGGGCATCATTTATAACCATAAGCATATCCTGACGAACCGCCGATTCATTCGCTTTAGTTCGACTTGCTTGCATCGTATTAATTGCAATAACTGTTGCAACCCCGATTATAATTGTTACTAAAATTGTAATAAGCAGTTGTTGTTGTCCCATCGCGGATGATATTTTTCTTTTGTAAAAAATTACACAACGTCTCCTTTTTGTATAAAACAGTTAGCAAAATTTAATCTTCACCTAAAAATATTGCCTATGAGGCCGTATAAGGCACATTACCGCTTCCCTAAAAAAACATTAAAGAACTCTAAAAGTCTTATAGCTCCATATTTGAGCGATATCATCCTAATTTCTCAAGTAATAGTTCTGTAATAAAAATATACTTTTAATAAAGTTATCCGTATTTTAGGTCGCTTCTGGCGTTATTCTGTATCCCGCCTATTCGTTAAACAGGTTCTTACATCCCTTCTCAGGTCTGTCGGCGCCTTAAGTTATGTACGGTTTTAGGATGGCAGCACAGCGTGCTGGTACTAAAAGTGCATTTTCTAGCGTCAGACATCAACCAATTTTCATTTTATCACGAAATATGACCGATTTATCTTTTAAAGAACTGAATATCAACCAATCCATCCTTAAAGGATTACAGGATATGGGGTTTGAAAATCCGACTCCCGTCCAGGCACAGTGTATCCCGGCGCTTCTAAATAAACAGGACGTTGTTGGACAAGCGCAAACAGGCACAGGCAAAACGGCTGCCTTTGGTATTCCGGTAGTACAACACACCGATATTAATGCCGCCAATGTACAAACGATAATAATGTGTCCTACACGCGAGCTGGCCATACAGGTGACGGGCGAACTCATCAAAATCGGGAAGCACTTCAAGGAATTGCAAGTGACTCCCATTTACGGCGGACAGTCAATCGGCCGGCAAATTAAGGCATTGAAACGCGGCACTCATATCGTTGTGGGAACGCCCGGACGTACGATTGATCACCTCCGGCGCGGAACCTTAAAACTGGATCATCTGCAGAGAGTTGTCTTTGATGAGGCCGATGAAATGCTGAATATGGGTTTTAGGGATGACATGGAACAGATTCTGTCGTATGCTTCCCAGCCCGTGCAAACCATAATGTTCTCTGCCACGATGTCGAAAGGCATTCGCAAGATCATGAATCGTTACATGGATCATCCCCAAACAATTACCATTGAGCGTAAAAAGATTACGGCGCCCAATATTGAGCAGTATGTTGTTGAAGTCAGGGATTCGGTTCGGACCGAAGCTATTTGCCGTTTTATGGACATTAATGATTTTAAACTGGCGCTGGTTTTTTGTAATACCAAACGTAAAACTGAGCAAGTCACCCGAGAGTTAAAATCCCGTGGGTATTCAACCGATTTTATTAATGGGGATCTGAGCCAAAGCCAACGCGACCGGGTAATGGCCAAGTTTCGATCCGGTGCCATAGATATTCTAGTTGGGACGGACGTAGCTGCCCGGGGATTGGATATCGACGATATTGAAGCGGTATTTAACTTTGATATTCCCCAGGATCCCGAGTATTACGTTCACCGTATAGGCAGAACCGGACGAGCAGGCCGCTCGGGCATGGCGATTACCTTCGCTACCCGACGCAAGAGTAAACAGCTTCGAACTATCGAGAAGCAAATTAAGACTCGTTTGAATCCGCTTGATTTACCTACGCCGGCTGATGTACAGATATCCCGGATGGAAGGATTAATGGACGAACTTGTCGAAGTTCTTGAAAAGGGGAACCTGCGCTCCTATATCGAACAGATCGAAGCTTTTTCTGATAATCGATTTACAACCATCGAAATTGCCGCTGCCTTATTGAAAATGAAGACAGCTGTTGAAGAATCAGAATCTGAAAATCCCCAAGTTAACAACTATAATGATTCTGAGATGGTAAAGATGCACTTTAATGTGGGTAAAAAGCACAATGTTTATCCCGGGGATTTGGTAGGAGCCATAGCCGGAGAATCCAGTGTTCCAGGCGGAACCATCGGGAATATCGATATCTTTCCAAAGCATTCATTTGTGGATGTACCCGGACAGTATGTAAATCAGGTGTTAAACAAGATGAATCGTAATAAAGTGAAAGGCAAAAAGGTGCGGGTAAAAGTTGCCTGATTAACTCGATTATGTCTTAAGAATAATAAAAGCGGATGCCCGATCAGGACATCCGCTTTTTATGGTATGCAAGATAATTCGAGCTTAGCTCTGAACCAATTGTACATTCAATTGCAGCTTAATATCATCAGCTACAACAACGTTGCCTGCTTCAGTAACAGCATTCCAGGTCAGGCCGAATTCTTTACGGTTGATGGTTCCGGTAATTTCAAAACCGGCCTTGGTGTTACCGTATGCATCGTCAACCGTACCGCCGTGTATAACATCCAGTTCAACTTCTTTTGTTATATCACGGATCGTAAGATTACCGGTAACTTTGAATTTGTTATCAACAACCTTTTCGAAAGCGGATGATTCAAAAGTTAATTGAGGATACTTTTCTGCGTTAAAGAAGTCATCCGATTTCAGATGGTTATCTCGATCTTCATTATTTGTCGAGATGCTGTCAATATCGGCTTCGAAATAAGCCGAGGCATTTTCAAAATCTTCACCATCTGCTTCGATCTGTCCTTCGAATGATTTGAAATTTCCGGTGACGGTCGAAATGACCAGGTGTTTTACTTTGAATCGTATTTCAGAGTGAGTCGGATCAATTTTCCAGAGAGTTTTTGTCGCGGTGCTCATAATTAAATATATAAAATGTTAAATAGTTTAATGTTGAACTAAATATATCCATTTATTTAAACTACGCCAATAAATACTTTCTATTCGGTTGATAGGCAGATAGCCTCCTAAGTAATGGTTTTCGGTTTGCCGGCCCTGAGACCTACATACAGCTTGACGGCCACCAGGCTCAGCAGGAATAGGAGGGGAATAAACCATGCGTGAGTAAAATCGTGTAGAGCGCCGAAGAGCGCTGGTCCTATTGCTGCAAGAAAATATCCTATGGATTGGGCCATACCCGACAGCTCAGTGGCCGTTTCTGAATCGGGCGAACGCAGCACAATAAACAAAAGTGCCAGTCCGAAACTGCCGCCGAGTGCAAAACCTATCATTGATGCCCAAAGTCCGGCAAGAAATCCATTCGGTAACATCAGTCCTATCAGGCTGATAAATTCACAAATCATCAGAAGCCAGACAAGCTTCCGTTGATCCTTCATTTTTTCTGCCCAAGTGGGGATAAATATAGTTCCCAAAACTCCGGTTGCCTGTGAAAGGGAAAGCATCCAGCCGGCATTATTTGAATTGAGTCCCCGGTTTTGTAAAATTTCGGGCAGCCAGGCCAAGACCACATAAAATGCCAGCGATTGTAGCCCCATAAAAATAGCCACCTGCCAGGCAATCTTGGAGCTCCCGAGTTCTTTCATCGACTTGATGAAGCCACGGTTTTGCTCCGGAACGGTCTGGGATTTAAGTTGGGGCAGCCAAACTATCAGGGCCAGAAATGAAAGTGCTGCCCAGGAACCTAATGACCACCGCCATCCCCAGCCGAGATCCTGTGCGAGAGGAACGCTAATACCGGCCGCAATTGTGGCACCAACTCCCAATGTACTCGAATAAACGCTGGTCATAACACCGGTATGATTCGGGTAATCCCGTTTTACTAAACTGGGAAGCAATACATTTCCAAAAGCGATTGCAATTCCCAGAAGAATGGTGCCGCCGAATAGAGCCGCGGAGCCCGGTATAACACGCAACAATAACCCGGAGGTTAATAAGACCATAGCCAGGCCAAGTGTGCCTTCAATCCCAATCCTGCGGGTAAAAAGAGGAGTGAGCGTTGAGACGACGCCAAAAGCAAGAAGGGGGAGCGTCGTGAGCAGTCCCAGCATGGTATTGGATAGTCCGGTTGACTCACGGATGGTGCTTACCAGAGGGCCAACGCCGGCCAGTGCAGGACGCAAGTTCAACGCAATAAGCACGATTCCGGCCAAAAGCAGAACGTTCCTGAATTTAAAATTTTGTTCAAAGGGAGATGATGCGATCATCAGCACTCTCTATACTCAGAATTATTTGCAGTAAAATTTAGGCGAGCAAAAGATACAAAACTCTAGTCGGGATTCATGAGTAATTCTTAGGTGTTTTATACAAAGAATTAGCTCCGAAGAGTTAAATTAAATTGCAAAGCCCAGAGATGACCGGCGCTATTCTTAGATTGGGATAACTTTACGCTATGTCTGGCCAGTTTTATATTTTACTGATTAGGCATACTATTAATCTCACTTGGCAAAGTATTCAATAATAAAAAATATATGAAGCAGATTGTAAATACGGCAAATGGCGGATATGATGTATTACAGATTCAAGAAGTCCCCGATTTAGTTCCCAAAGCTGATGAACTTGTCATTGATGTAAAAGCTTCAGGTTTGAATTTTGCGGATATACTTGCTCGAAAAGGGCAATATCCTGACGGGCCTTCCAAACCCTGTGTCATGGGCTATGAAGTGTCAGGCATTGTGAGTGCGGTAGGGGATGAGGTTGACGGTGAGTGGGTTGGCCGCGAAGTCATCGCTACAACGCGTTTCAAGGGGCAGGCAGAGCAGGTAACGGTATCGCTTAACCAAGTCTTCCGTAAGCCGAAGTCGCTGACGTTTGAAGAAGCGGCCGTAATTCCGGTGAACTATATCACATCCTATTTATTACTGGTGGTCATGGGTTCACTGCAAGCTGAAGAATCTATCCTAATTCATAATGCGGGAGGAGGCGTGGGAATTGCGGCATTGGATATTGCCAAACATATCGGGGCCAAAACTTACGGTACGGCCAGCCGCAAGAAGCACGAATTTTTGAGCAAACGAGGACTGGATCACGCCATTGATTACCGGAATCTTGACTGGTATGACGAGTTAATGAAATTAACCGATGGCAAAGGTGTAGAATTGATCATTGATCCGCTTGGCGGAAAGGAGTGGAAG
>DATFLI010000033.1:0-21837 GCA_035267805.1 Balneolaceae bacterium
AAGCCATTAAGAATCAACAATTCCGGTGAAATATGGTTGAAAAATCCCCAGATTTTTGATGGCTATCTTAACCAGGATAAGTCGGAGTCTTTTGACAAGGATGACTGGTTCAAAACCGGCGATTTCGGGCATTTAAATGCCAACCAACAGCTGTTTATAGAATCGCGCCGCTCGGATCTCATCATTACCGGCGGAGAAAATGTATCGCCCTTTGAGATAGAATCCGAACTGGAAAAAATCCATCCTATCGCCGAAGCTGCCGTCATCGGGCTGCCCGATAAGGAATGGGGACAGAAAGTAGTGGCTGTTGTCGTGGCAAAGACCGAACAATCGATCAATTCCGACAAAATCCAGAAAGAGCTCAAAAAAAGAATAACTTCTTATAAAATTCCCAAGCAAATCATCCAGGCAGAAGCATTGCCGCGCACGCACACCGGAAAGATTGTGAGATCAGAGCTGGCAAAATTATTTAAAGAGTAAGGATTCACGAATGTTCATCCTTCTATATCTTCAACCCCTTGGCGCCGATGTCGGAACGGTAATACATCTTATCAAAAGAGATCTTCTCGACTTGGCGGTACGTACTATCGATCGCCTGCTGAAGCGTATCGCCGGCGCCTACCACGCTGAGCACCCGGCCCCCATTCGTGAGGAGTTTCTCGTCCTGCAATTTCGTGCCCGCATGAAAAACCATGGCATCCTTCGAGACATCTTCAATGCCGGTAATCTCTTTACCCTTTTCGTACTTCACCGGATACCCTTCCGAAGCAAGCACCACGCAGCAGCGGTATTGATCATCAATATTCACTTCTTTTGATCCCAACTCTTCGTTGGCCGCGGCATCCATCAGTTCCAGCAGGTCCGATTGCAGCGAGGGCAAAATCGCCTGGCATTCGGGATCTCCGAACCGGCAGTTAAATTCTACAACTTTGGGCCCTTCTTCGGTGATCATCAATCCGCAATATAAAATGCCTTTGTACGGATGCTCATCCAACAGCATGGCCGAAATAGTAGGCAAAATAATCTCTTTTTCAACGATCTGGAGCATTTTTTCGTCAATAACCGGCGTCGGGCAGTAGGCTCCCATACCTCCGGTATTTAATCCCGTATCTCCTTCACCGATTCGTTTGTGGTCCTGGGCATAATGGATAATTTTAGCGGTCCTTCCATCCGAAATAACAAATACCGAGGCTTCCTCTCCCTTCATAAATTCCTCCACCACCAGCGTCTGGGCGGCATCCTCAAAACGATCATCCTCTTTCAATTCATCCAATCGTTTCTCCACTTCGTCTTCTGTCTCACAGATAAATACGCCCTTGCCCCCCGCCAAACCGTCCGCTTTAAGTACAACCGGGTACTGACCCTTATTTTTGATATCCCGCAATGCCCGGTCAAAACCGTCTCGATTATAGGTCTCAAAATCGGCAGTAGGCACACGATTCTTTTTCATAAACTCGTTGGCGAACTTCTTGCTGCCTTCGAGCTGTGCCGCATATTTCGACGGACCGAATACCGAATGTCCCTTTTTCTCAAGAAAATCTGTAATGCCCTCAACCAACGGCTGTTCGGGACCAACGACCGTCAGGCCGATGTCCTTTTCTTCGATGAATTTGAGAATATCATCAAAATTGGAAAGAGACAGATCCACATTGGAGCCGACCTGTGCCGTACCGGGATTGCCGGGGGCAATGTACAGCTGATTCAATTTATCAGATTTGGCAATGCTCCACGCCATCGCATGTTCGCGTCCGCCGCTTCCCAACAGTAATACATTCATGAAAAAATGAGCTCGTTTATCGTTCGAAAAATAATGTTAGATTTCTAGAAACATACAATGCATCGAAGAGCTCAACCACTCCATGCTTCCAAAACTCCGGCACTTGAGACCTCCATACCTGTAAACTCAGATCAAGACAGTTGCTCCGCAATCTCAATAATCTCAGTGAAACTTTGGGCTTTTAAGGAGGCTCCGCCAATCAATCCCCCATCCACATCAGGTTGCGACAGGAGTTCTTCGGCGTTATGCGGTTTCATACTGCCACCATATAAAATGCGAATCTGATCTGCAATTTCATCGTTGTAAAGATCAGCTAAAATTGATCGGATCATTTCGTGCATTTCCTGCGCTTGGTCGGGCGTCGCTGTTTCGCCGGTTCCAATAGCCCAAATCGGTTCATAAGCAATGACAAGATCGGCAGCATCCTCATCTTCAACACCGATGAGAGCCGCTTCTACCTGCTTACGAACCCGTAATTGATGTTCGCCTGCCTTACGCTGCTCAAGTGATTCTCCAACGCAAATAATCGGCTTTAAGCCGGCTTCCAGTGTTTTGTTCACTTTGGCATTCACCGTCTTATCGGTTTCACCGAAATACTGGCGTCGTTCGGAGTGTCCAATGATCACATAATTGCAATTTACCTCTTTGAGCATCTTAGTGCTCACTTCGCCGGTATAGGCTCCGTTATCCTCATAATATACGTTCTGAGCTCCAAGCGTATAACCTTTCATATCTCGTAGCTCAATCGAGGCAGTAGTTAGCGAAATCATAGGCGGGCAAACCAGTCCGTCTACTTCTTCCGGCATCTTGCCAAATATTTCCTGAATACCTTGCAGCAAGGTGGCCGTTTCTTTGGGACCACAATTCATTTTCCAATTTCCGGCAATTAATAATCGTCTCATGACGCAGGTTTTTTATCTTGTTTAATGATTGTTTGAATTCCTTTAATGACGTCTTGGTATTCCTGCCCCACATATTTTCTTACGATCTTGCCATTTCGATCAACTAAGAATCGGGTGGGAATCAGGCGTACGTTAAATCGGTCCAATAATTTTTGGCGATCAAAAGCATCGGCATCGGCAACCGGCCATGGTTTTACACGTTCATCAAAAAAGGCGTTGACCGTTACCTGGCTTTTATCCAGGGGGATGGTTATCACCTGTAGCCCGTAACTTTTGTATAAACTGTGAATCACTACCGTGCGATCAAACTGGTTCTGGTAAAGCGAGTTGGAGAGCTTTGTGATTTCCAGGATGTAAGGCGTACCCAGGAGCGAATCCCGACTTATAGTCTTGCCGTTTTCCGTAAATTCGAAATCGGGTATTGAATCGCCCGGCGACAGGTAATTTAAATCATAACTGATTGACTTAATCCATTTTTGTGCTGCTTTATTATCCGAAAACTGTTTCTTAAATGTCTTCAATTGTTGTTTGGCAGATTGAACACGTGCACTGTCATACAGCAGTTTAATATGCTCCTTGGCAATCTGCATTTTTTTGTTGGGATCTTCGGTAATGCTCGATAATGAATCCAAATAGGCGATGGCCGGGGCCAGCCCCTCGGAACTGGCGATATAATCCTTTCCATAGGTCGCTCCCAAGTCACTTAGCCGATCCTTCCCCTGCACCGACCTGATATGTTCCATCATTTTCTTGTCATCCAAGCCCTTCAATAACTGTACGGACCGCCGCGCCCCCAATTCCGAAGCAATCGTCCCCGTTTTTTCCTGATATACTTCCCAAAAGAGATCACTCATTTTTTTGACCTCCTGCCGCAGGCTGTCCCCTTTAAGCTTACCGGCCCGGGCATATTGGGCGATGCGCTGGAAGCTTCTGTTCACCCGCTGATAAACTTCCATGCCGGCATGCTCGCGAGAAGAAATCGAAATGGTCTTATCCAAGGCCGGCAGTTCCCCCTGAATATTAACCGTATCTTTATCTGCTAACAAAATACCAACCCGGCCCAGGTTCTTGTCATTCCGACTGATGATCAAGGGATACTCTCCCCGATCATCGAATGTGGCTGTCCCCGAAAACACCCCCGTTGTATCAGTCATGGCATTGAAAAGCGTGTCCGGCTTTGCATTGGATGAGTCTTTTTTGATGACCGTCAATCCGATGCCGGAATAATCGTGGCTGGCATCGACCGAATCGGCAACGGTAATTTTTCCTTTAACAAGCGCATGTTGTCGTTCGGGTTTCGTAGAACATCCCCAACAAAAAATAACCAGCAATGCTGCAATTACTGCGTGTTTCTTTTTCATGAACATGTAATCAGATAAATGAATTATAAGTAAAGCACTATTTAGTCTTCCAGCCGCTCGCTGATCAGTTCTCTGACCATATTTGGATTTGCTTTTCCTTGCGAACGCTGCATGACTTGCCCGATGAAAAACCCAATCAGTCCCTTCTTACCGTCTTTATATCGCTGCACTTCGTCGGGATGACCTTCAATCACTTCATCCACGATAGGCTCGATGAATCCGGTATCGGAAACCTGAATTAGGTTCATTTCTTTTGCCAACGCTTCTGCTTCTTTTTCTTCCTCAAGCATTGCGTTATAGATCTCGGTCATAGCCGAGGAATTAATTTTATCGTCTTCACGGAGTTCAACCAATCCTGCAAGACGCCCTTCTTTAATCGGAAATTCCTGTATGCTGATACTTCGATCGTTGAGCGTGCGTAAAACTTCCGTGAGAATAAGATTCGCCACTGCCTTAGGGCTATCAACACTCTCCAAAACCTTTTCATAATAATCGGCCAGATAGCGATCTTCGGTCAGGGTCTCTGCATTTTCCTTACTCATGTCGTATGTGTCCACAAAGCGTTGCTTTCGCACGTCCGGCATCTCAGGTAGTTCCAGGCGGACCTCATCGAGCATTTCATCCGTGACCACGACCGGCGGTATATCCGGCTCGGGGAAATAACGATAATCATGTGCCTCTTCCTTGGAACGCATTTGGCGCGTCTCCAACTTGTTTGCATCCCATAACATGGTCTGCTGCACTACTTGTCCACCGTCTTCGATCAGCTCGATCTGGCGACCAATCTCGAATTCTATAGCTCTTTCTACATTACGAAAGGAGTTCATATTTTTCAGCTCGGTTCGGGTGCCGAATTCCTTCTGTCCCCGGGGACGAACCGAAACGTTTGCATCGCAACGTAGACTGCCTTCCTCCATGTTACCGTCGCAAATCTCCAGGTACTGCACAATTTGCTTGATGCGCTTCAAATATTCGTAGGCTTCTTGCGGAGTACGCATATCCGGTTCCGAAACAATCTCAATCAGCGGTACACCGGCCCGGTTCAGGTCTATCAGCGTATTATACGGATCCTGATCGTGAATAGACTTTCCGGCATCCTCCTCCATGTGAATACGTGTGATGCCGATGGTCTTCTCCTCTCCCTCCACGGTTACCGTGATTTTGCCATCATGACATATGGGAGTTTCATACTGGGAAATCTGATATCCTTTCGGCAGATCAGGATAAAAATAATTTTTACGGGCAAAAATAGATTTACGGGCAATGCCGCAATTTGTTGCCAGACCCATCTTAATAATATAGCGCACCAAATTCTCATTTAAGACAGGTAACGTTCCGGGATGGCCCAGGCAAAGTGGGGTCACCTGCGTATTGGGCGATCCCCCAAATTCTGTGGATACGGGAGCAAAAGCTTTACTTTCCGTTAAAAGCTGGGCGTGAACCTCCAGCCCGATCACTGCTTCGTAATTATCAAATACCGAACTGCTCATGGAGAATTATTTGTTACCATTTTATTTTGATGGCGAAAGATATTAAACGTATGGGACTTTTATTAGTTATTCCCGGAAAATTTATCACGAACAATTTTCTCTATCAACCTGAGAAAATATTATGTTATTCCTATGGAAAGAGAACTTCACGTTTTTGAAGAAGGTGCTTACCTTTTTTGGGGATTAGTTATCTTAATCTGCGCGGCAGGCGGTACATTCATGTTAACCGGTTCGTTCGTTTCTTTGGATTGGGATTTATCGAAACTTCAACAACTGGCTGCTCTGGGGTTATATTTATTAAGCTTTTGGGGAATTTTTAAAGTCTCTGACTCCCATTATCACCTGATCATATATTTCGAAGGTGATTTGCTTGTAATCATTGTCAAGAAAGGAACCATTCACATAGATACCCTCAAAATACCGGTTAAGGATATCGAAGCATTGAAATTTTCCTCACACTATCCCCGTTCGTCCAACGAAGCATTATTTGACTTTTCCAAATCCTATCACCTTATGTACCGGGCCCATGCTGATACATCGTACCGGCAACTATTTGACATAGAATCCGGCTCTATTACGCTCAAAGTAGATGATATTGCCAATATTATGCGCTTTATCACAGAACGGAATCCCGAAATAAAAATTCCCAGGGAACAGGCTGAATATTTTAATCTTTAAAGTACAGCGAAGGCCATATATAAAAATACGCCCGGTTCCTAATAGAACTTCTCTATACCCTTTCTTAGATAAAGTCGATTTTATTATGAAGGAACAGTGCCGTAGCTTGAGATACCATTTTATGAGACTCCAAACTAATTTGAATAATTGCAAAATATAATGTTTAGAAGGCCGTTCATTTCGGTGATGATAGAGATTTTAAAATGATGTGCTAAGAATACCCCTTATCACAATCCCTGAGGGCGGCATTCTGGAATATGGATGTCGCCCCCTTTTATTTTGTTATCCTCAGACACCATAAAGTTGCTGAGTGACACAATGGATAGAACCTTGTCCCCATACTAAATCGGCACAAGGAATTCCGACAACATCCCTATCCGGAAAGTAACGTTCCATCAGATCCAACGCCTTTTGGTCATGACGATCATCGTATGTTGGTACCAGAACCACGCCGTTTGCAATATAGAAATTAGCATAACTGGCCGGCACATATTCAGAACCGTCAACTGTGGTGCCTTCTATTCGGGTTTTGGGCAGCGGTAATGTCTCAATGTTGAAGGTATTGCCACGCTGATCGGTAGCCTGACGCAAAATATCCATATTGGCTTCCAGGACGGCATAATTGATATCATGGGGATCCTCTGCCACCATCGTTAGAATCGTATTCTCATTTAAAAAGCGAGACAGATCGTCAATGTGCCCATCCGTATCATCGCCTGCAAGCCCGTTCTTAAGCCAGATAACTTTTGTTATGCCCAGGTAATCTTTTAAACGTTGCTCAATTTCTTCTTTACTTAGTTCCGGGTTTCTATTGGGATTTAATAACACCGACTCTGTGGTCAATAAGATGCCGTTACCGTTCGTATCAATAGAACCGCCCTCCAAAACCATCCCCGGTTCAAACCGCTTGATGCCATATTTCGAGGCAAAATATTTTGGGATCCGGTTATCGTCATCAAAAGGCGGGTACTTTTCACCCCATGCATTATATCCCCAGTCGGTAATGGCAAATTCTTCGTGGCTCCCTTTTTGCCTGCGGATAAAAATAGGTCCGCAATCCCTTGCCCAAACATCGTTGATGGGTTGTTTATGTATGGTTATTTGTTGAAGATTGATTCCCCGTTTCTTAAATAATTTAAGTACGTAATTATGGATAGGCTCATCACTCACCAGTAAATGAATCGGTTCATATTTTTCAAACACTTCAATAATATTTAGATATACTTCTTCAACACGATGCAAA
Organism: Balneolaceae bacterium; assembly: GCA_035267805.1. Taxonomy (GTDB): domain Bacteria; phylum Bacteroidota; class Rhodothermia; order Balneolales; family Balneolaceae; genus Fodinibius. Next base: position 7,452 of record DATFLI010000033.1, read on the forward strand.
CGTTCTCCGGGCCAGGTTTGCCTGTTGGAGGGCCAATGCAGCTGCGTACCGCTGTGGCGATGCCACTCGGCGGGCATTTGAAAATTTTGATATCGGGGTGTAACCACTGATTTCGCTACCAATTAGATATAATAACTAGCTTTTAAAAATTAGATTAAATACTAAATCCCAATGACCAAAATCCCAAAAATCTATTTACTGGTCGAATTTCTTAGGATACTGCAAAAATTTTAGTAAGCTCGATTGATTCCTGAATGAGATATTGTCTTTCTTGACCGCTAGAATCCTGATTTTGCAATAATTTAATCCAAAACGTAGATTCCTTAGCCTCCTTTCGACAAAGCTTAATCCTATAAATAAAATCTTTTTTAGTGATTCATTTGCCTCTATGTAATTGGCTCCAACCGATCCACTTGAACGAATTAGTTGTTTCGAAATTTCTACATTAGCTAATGTCTTTTTTAAAAAATTAACATATTCGATTACGGCTTTAGCAAATCGGAATGTGCGTTCTTCCAAATCATATTTCTTATTCATCAGAACCTTTTTCATAAATTATGATCTAAAGGTAAGACCATTTTAAAAGGCTTTAAAAAATACTTTCGAATTTAAGCCATTCGAATTTTGGATTTCGAACAATAGTATTTTGGGTTTAAGATTCTTCTCAGTCATCAAACCTCTTTAAAATGGGCTGATAGGTATCAATCCGGCGATCACGAAAAAAGGGCCAGGCCTGACGTTGTTTTTCAATCTTTGACAGGTCAATATCAGCCAGTAATATTTCTTCATTTTTTCCGGCCTGACCGAGCATCTGTCCGAATGGCCCTGCAACGAACGACTGTCCCCAGAAAGTAATCTCTCCTTCCTGCCCTACCCGGTTTATGCTTGCCACAAAACAACCGTTAGCAATAGCATGACTCCGTTGAATAGTTTGCCATGCATCATGGAATTCAATCGATACCTGCTCTGACTCGTTTGGCAGTGTACCTATCGCTGTAGGATACACAAGCAGGTCGGCTCCCTTCAAAGCGGTAATTCGTGCTGCCTCGGGGTACCACTGATCCCAACAAATCAATGGTCCTATCTTAACATATTTGGTATCAAACACCTGGTAATCATCTTCACCCGGCGTAAAATAATATTTCTCGTAAAACCCGGGATCATCCGGAATGTGTTTCTTGCGATATTTTCCCATAAGGCTGCCATCAGCATCGATAACCACCAGGGAATTGTGATAAATGCCTGCTGCGCGCCGCTCAAAAAAAGGTGCAATAATAACAATCTGCAATTCAGAAGCTAACTCGCAAAGAGTGTCACTTAACGGCCCGGGAATAGGTTGCGCCCAATCGAAAAATCGATCTTCCACCGTTTTACAAAAATAGGTTGTGTTAAACAGTTCTTGAAGCAAAATTACCCGGGCCCCTTTTGCGGCTGCCTCACGAATATGATCCAGTGTCTTTTGTTGATTTTGTTGAATATCTGCGGTACACCGTAGCTGGATAAGTCCAAGGCAAATATTTCGTTGATCCATATAAATCCTATGATTTTCTCATTAAGATAAGGATTAAACAAAAGAAAATGTGCAAAACAAGAAAGGGTTGGACAACCAACAGAAATTATAAAATGGGGCCTTTGCTTTTCAACTTTACCTCGCCATTTTCATCTATGCAGAAGGAGATAAACCGCAAATTACAAAAAGCGGATCGCTGTTGAAAATTTTTCAATTTACATGAAAAATTTCCTGAAAAAAATTCTCAATCCCGGTTGGTTCCATCTTCCAAGTAAAACATGACGCATCTCAATCTTTTTTATACCCATGATTAAGAACCTACTAAATTTAAGATTAGAGGCCATATTTTTAATAAAATAAGGATGTTATCGATTGCACCTATCAATCACTTCATATTATTAGATAAGCAACAAACTCATTAGAATAATTCTTATACTTAAAGAAAATGGGAAACAGGGGAACCCTTTCCTCTGTTTTTTGTATTTAAGCTATCATTAAATTACAGAAAAAATTTAAAAATCAACGTTCTGATGAGCAAAAATTCACATCCGAGAAGTCATGTAGGGCTTGAGTATTTGGGGCTGGAGAACAATAGAAATACAGTTTGGAATCTAACGCCGCCTGAACTATATGAAGAGGCTATAAATAATAGAGAGGCCATTCTTACAAAAGAATATGCATTACGAGTTCTTACCGGCAAGTATACCGGGCGATCACCAAAGGATAAATTCATTGTCGATCTTCCATCAATTCATGAAGACATTGACTGGGGCGATATCAATCAGCCAACTGATGAAAAGGTTTTTGATCATCTCTTTAAGAAAGTGACTGATTACCTGAGTGATAAAAAACTGTATGTCAAAGATTGTTATGCAGGAGCTGATGAAAAGTATCAGCTGAATGTACGAATTGTCAGTGAGGCTGCATATCATGCTTTGTTTGCACATAATATGTTTATTCGCCCTACCAAAGATCAGCTTGAAAACCACGAGCCTGAATTTACTGTTTTAGCCGCACCAAACTTCAAAGCCGATCCTGAAGTCGACGGCACCCGCAGCGAGGCATTCATTTTAGTCAACTTTGACAAGAAGATTATTTTAATAGGCGGCACTCTGTATTCCGGAGAGGTAAAAAAGGGTATTTTTTCGGTTATGAACTACCTGCTTCCCAAAAATAATGTGATGGCAATGCACTGTTCCGCCAATATGAGTCAGGATGGAGATACAGCAATATTTTTCGGTTTATCGGGTACGGGAAAGACTACGCTTTCATCCGACCAGGATCGCATTCTTATTGGAGATGATGAACACGGCTGGAGTGAAGATGGCGTTTTCAATATAGAAGGGGGATGTTATGCCAAAACCATAAATCTGTCTGAAGAAGGCGAACCGCTTATTTACGCAACCACGAAAATGCCGGGCACTATCCTGGAAAATGTGGTGCTGTATGAGAATCGGGAGCCCGACTTTGACGACACCAGCCTCACGCAAAACACCCGATGTTCCTATCCTATTGATTACATCCCGAATGCCAGCCAAGAGGGAAAAGGCAATCATCCAAGTAATGTCATATTTCTGACTTGTGATGCCTTTGGCGTGCTCCCTCCCATCTCGCGGCTGACTCCGGAGCAGGCAATGTATCACTTTATCAGTGGATATACGGCCAAAGTAGCCGGTACCGAGCGGGGGGTTACTGAACCACAGGCAACCTTTTCGGCCTGCTTTGGAGCTCCCTTTATGCCGCTGCACCCAACCGTGTATGCCGAACTGCTGGCTAAAAAAATCCGACAACACGATGCCACAGTCTGGCTTCTGAATACCGGCTGGACGGGCGGTCCTTACGGCGATGGACATCGCATGAAACTGGGACACACTCGTCGCATGCTGGAAGAAGCGCTCAACGGCAAACTGGATAATACTACATTTGAAATTGATCCCGTCTTTGGGTTGGCTATTCCCAAAGATATATCAGGGGTACCAAGTGAAATCTTATTCCCCCGTAATACTTGGGATGATAAGAATGCCTATGATCAAAAAGCAGATAAATTGGCTTCTATGTTTGCCGAAAACTTTGAGCAGTTTCAGGAACAAGCCAGCGAAGAACTTCTCAAAGCCGGTCCAAAGATGAAAAGTTATTAAAAAGAGGATAGCAAACACTGAACAGGGGATATCGAATGACAGATAAATTCGCTATTCCTTGTTCGTTATTGTATGGTGAAATTTTCTGGCTTTATTTTATTCTTCCATAACGGCATTTAACTTGTCCAGGTTATCCTGAACACGGAGCGCTTCAATCACTTCTTCAAGCTCTCCTTTCATAATGTCTTCCAAATTATAGAGTGTAAGATTTATACGATGGTCTGTTAAACGACTTTGCGGAAAATTGTAAGTACGTATTTTAGCGCTCCGATCGCCTGTTGAAACCTGGCTTTTTCGTTCCTCAGCACGCTCTTTACGAAGTTTTTCCTCCTCCATCTCATAAAGTTTCGAACGCAGCATCTTCATGGCCTTATCTTTGTTCTGATGCTGTGAACGTTCCTGTTGACATTCCACAACTACACCTGAAGGCTCATGCGTGATACGAATTGCAGAATCTGTCTTGTTCACATGCTGTCCCCCTGCGCCGCTTGCACGGAATGTATCAACCCGCAGATCAGCCGTGTTAATCTCTATATCAACCTCCTCCGCCTCAGGCAGGACGGCCACTGTAGCTGCTGAGGTATGTACACGTCCCTGAGTTTCAGTTTGCGGGACCCGCTGCACGCGATGAACACCGCTCTCGTATTTCATCTTTCCATATACTTCCTTGCCTTCCAAGCCGAAAGTGATCTCTTTATAACCACCCTTTTCAGATTCATTAAGGCTCAGAATATTCAGCTTCCAGCCCATTTTGTCAGAGTAACGGCGATACATGTCAAAAAGATCCCCGGCAAAAATAGCTGCTTCGTCTCCTCCCGTTCCGGCACGCAGCTCTACAATCACATTCTTCGAGTCATCCGGATCTTTAGGGATCAGCTTGAATTTGATATCCTCTTCCAGCTTTGCAAGTTGAGCTTCCAGTTCTTTGTTCTCTTCCTGGGCCATTTCAGTAATCTCGGGATCTTCCCCCTCTTCAATGAGCTCTTTATTACCTTCGAACTGCTTTTGGGCATCCTTCCACTTTTCATACAAATCAACGAGCTCTTTAAGATCGCTGTGCTCCTTCGTCAATTCTGTATAGTGATCGGGATCATCAAACACAGCCGGATCGCTCATTGCGGCAGTTACTTCTTCGAACCGCTCTTTGACTTGCTCAAGTTTTGTTTCTATATCCATATGGTACAGCTGTCATTACTATGAAAAGGCTTAATTTTTAGAGCCTTAAAATACGATTCTTACAACGAAGATTTAAAAATAAAATAGTACGGAAGAAAAGGCTATTTGAACAGGTAAAACAGAATCCGAAATTATGCACAAATATTCGGATTAACCGAAGAATTGCTGATAAAAGACAAAGCTAATATTCCTCTTCAGGAAATTCATCAACTTCACCAAATGCTTCCTTCCAAAACATAATAGCCCCAACAATAATCCCTTTAAGAATAAAAGCGGAGAACACGATCATAAGTCCCACTTCCTGGAAGAATAAGATCAAAATACCATAGAAAATAAACAGGCCGATTTTACCTTTATTTCGCTGGATAGACTGTCGATCAAAACTGGGAATTTTATCAAAAGGGATCGTACTTACCATGATAAAAGACAATAAGACAATCAATGGTACCAGCACGGTATTAAGTCCGTATTCCATACCCCTGAAGAGCTCTAATTTGTTATAAAAGGTAAGATAAAAAGCTGATATCATAATAGCTTGGGCGGGAATTGGTAATCCTGTAAAAAAATCCTTTCGGTTCTCCTGGGCATCAACGTTATAGCGAGCCAGCCGTACGGCCCCACAAAGCGGAGGCAAAGCACTCATAATAATCCCAACAAAAGGCATATTGCTCAAGCCGAAAGAATAAAGCAAAAAGCCGGGAGCAACACCAAAAGAAACCACATCACTTATTGAATCCAGTTCGATACCGAACGGGCTGGTGGCGTTCGACAGACGCGCCATGAAGCCATCCAGCGCATCAAACAAGCCCGCAAAGACAATGAGCCAGGCACCAAAAAACAATCGATCTTCCGAAATACTGATGATAGACAAGAAACCGCAAAACAGGTTCATCAGTGTAAAAAAACTGGGGATGACCGTACGTGGAATCTGTTTTCGCTTTCTGCCGTTTTTCTTTTTCTTACGCCGGCGGCGAAATCGTTTCCACTTTTGTATAGGATATTTCATTATGTGTTAATCGTAGCTAAAATTGTTTCTCCGGCTACTGCTTGATCTCCTTCCGAGACGCTAATTTCAATATCAACCGGAAGAAGTATATCCATTCTGGAGCCAAACTTCATCATCCCAAATCGCTCTCCAGCCTTTAATTGATCGCCCTTATTGATATGATAAACAATGCGTCGTGCAAGAAATCCCGTGATTTGCCTGAAAAAGACTTTGGTACCGGATGCATGACGTACGCCAAAATCAGCCCGTTCATTAAGCTCTGAAGCCCGGTGATCATAAGCAACCAGAAAGATGCCGGGCTCATATTCTAAATATTCAAGCGTACCGGACACCGGCAGTCGGTTAACATGCACATTCATGGGCGATAGAAAAATGCTGATCTGTTTTGCCGGACCCTTTATATATCGATTCTCTTCTACTTCCTTTATCTGCACAACATTGCCATCAGCCGGTGACAGAATAAGATTATCACCTTCGGGAATTTGGCGATCCGGATCGCGGAAGAAAAATAATATAAACGCTACCAGTAAGATCATTGCAAAATATATCAGATATGATGTCCAATGATCCATAAAGTAAGCCCCAAAGCTTACAAGACATGCAAAAATTGTAGTAACAACTATCGTTGTATATCCGTCGCGTGCAAACATATATGTAAATTAGGTCTTAACCGAACTGTCTGAGAATATCGTTAAATGTCACAAATATAAAGAGAGCAATGATGAGCAAAAAACCAATTTGTTGCAAGGCCATTCGTACTTTGGGTGATGGTTCCCTTCTCGTAATTCCTTCATAAATCAAAAACATCAGATGGCCGCCATCAAGCACGGGTATCGGCAGAATATTCATAATTGCCAATGTCACACTTAAAAAGGCAGTAATATTCCAAAATCCAATAGCACCGCCTGCTTCGGTAGCCTGTTTGGTTACATTGGCAATGGCTACAGGCCCCCCTAAATTTTCTCGGATCGAAATTGCTCCCGTAAACATTTTTTTGAAGCCCTGCAAAATTCCGGTCACCGTTTCGTTTGCCTTTTTTACGCCCACTCCCAACGACTGGAAAAATCCATAATTAAACTTCTGTACGTCAAAATTATCAGCAATTGAGGGATGGAAAACAATGCCGAGCTTGTGATCGTCATTGGGTTTTACCTCAAAATGTTTAATGGCTCCGTTTCGCTCTATTGAAAGGGATAAAGAATCTTTTGAGTGTCCAATTGTAGAAATTGTCTGCTCCAGGTATTTCATATCCTTACCGTTAATCGCCACTATTTTATCACCGGCCTTAAGTCCCGCTTTATCTGCCGGTGCACCGGCCTCCACTTGACTAATGGAAAGATTGGGCATTGCATCACTCAGGGATATGAATCCTCGTTTGCCAATATCATTCAGCAGGGAATCCGCAATAGGAATGGTCACACGCTTTCCATTACGCAGTACTGTGTAGCTTAATGCTGAGGCGGTCATTTGATCCGGGGCAAACAGATCCTGGAAATATTTGACGTCATGACCGTTAACACCTATAAGCTTATCTCCGGTTTGGAATCCCACCTGAGATGCTAATGAACCGGGTGCAACATAGACGCCGTCCACGCTGTTTAACTGCACTTTCATGTCGCCCGTAGTAAATGCAAGGGAAGAGTAGATAAGTACAGCCAGAATCATATTAAAAATGACACCGGCAGATATCACAATAATCCTCTGCCAAACCGGTTTACTTCTAAATTCCCAGGGTTTAGGCTCTTCATCCAGATAATCGGTATCCATACTTTCATCCAGCATCCCTGAAATCTTTACATAACCGCCCAACGGGGTCGCACCGATACAGTAGTCGGTCTCCCCTTTTTTAATTCCGAATATTCGAGGCGGAAATCCCAGGGAAAAACGCTCAACCCTCATCCCGAATAGTTTGGCGGCCAAAAAGTGCCCCAATTCATGAAAAAATACGAGGATAAGCAGCGCTGCTGCAAATATTGCTAAAGTCGTTATTAAACTTAAAATCCAATCCATGTATGTTTCTGTGCAATTAAATAGTTTGTGCCAGCCTTCTGGCTTTCAAATCAATATTTTTAAGTGAATCCAATGAAATTGTTTCGTTATGATTTAAATCATTCAAACAAGTTTCAATTATTCCGGGGATATCAATATAAGTAATTTCTTTGTTTAGAAATCGATCCACAGCCACTTCATTTGCTGCATTTAAAATTGCCGGGGCAAGCCCCCCCTCTTCTGCCGCTTCGATTGCCAGCTGAATGCATTTGAACTTGTCATAGTCAACAGGCTCGAACGTTAAGTCAAAAGCCGTCTGCCAGTCAAGACGCGGAGCATCGAGTATATAACGATTGGGATAGGTCAAAGCGTATAAAATAGGTACTTTCATCGTCGGCGGCCCCAACTGAGCCTTACTTGAACCATCAGTAAAAGTAACTACCGAATGAATAATACTTTGCGGATGCACTACAGCCTCTATCTTTGAAAGCGGCATATCAAACAGCCAATGCGCTTCGATAATTTCGAGTCCTTTGTTCATCATCGTAGCCGAATCTATCGTAATTTTGTCTCCCATCGACCAATTGGGATGATTCAATGCATCTTCAACAGTAATATCACGCATCTCTTCTTTCGTCCACGTGCGAAATGGACCACCGCTGGCAGTAATCACAAGCTTCTCAATCCGCTCCCGGGGTTCACCTACCAGGCATTGCAACATAGCGCTATGTTCGGAATCTATCGGAACCAGCCAACCCCGTTTATCCTTGATTAATTCATTAATCAATCCTCCGCCCACCACCAGCGACTCTTTATTTGCAAGGGCCACCTTTTTCCCCGCTCTAAGTGCTTCTACAGTAGGCCTGAAACCTGCAAATCCCACCAGGCTGTTAAGAATAATATCAGCATCATCCAGTGTAGCCAAATCCGGTAATTCATCCGTACCAACCAATATTTCAGTTTGGACGTTACCCAGCCGATCCCTTAGAGCACTAACAGATTCTTCATCGCACAGCAATGCATATTTGGGATTAAATTCCTCTACCTGATCAGCTAATTTCTGCCAATTACTGTTGCAGGTGAGAGCAATAATCCGGAATTGTTCGGGGTGTTCTCGAATGATTTCCAGAGCCTGCTCACCAATTGAACCGGTAGAGCCCAATATGACAATATTTTTTTGATCCAAAATCTGCTTACTTCAATTTCAAAAGAGTTTGAAGATAGATAAAAACAGCTAAAACTCTGAATAGAATATCAGTTTTACTGATGCCCGCCCTAGATCAACAAATGTACTCAGTAGGCTAGTTCCCTTGCGGCTTTGAACATTAAAGCATGGGCCTGTACCGTTTCTTTTAGCGTGGGAGCATATCCTCCCGAAAGCAGTAACACGAGTGGTGTATTTTCATCGGTAACTTTACGTATAACCATCCGATCTCTCTGCTCTAATCCCCTTAAACTAAGCGAAAGCCTGCCGAAATGGTCGGTCTCCAGTGGATCTATCCCTCCCAGATAAAAGACCAGATCCGGTGTAAAATGGGAAAAGATATTTTCCAGGGCCTCACCCAGCGTTTTAAGATATTCGCTGTCTCCGGTTTTATCCGGTAAACCTATATCAAGCGTCGAGGGCGGTTTTTTGAACGGATAATTTTTTGCACCGTGTAACGAAAAGGTAAAAACATCCGCATTGTTTTTAAAAATTTGGGCTGTACCATTCCCCTGATGGACGTCACAGTCGATGACCAACATCTTACGTGCCCACATCGACTGACGTAAAACTTTAATTGCTACCGCCACATCATTAAAAACGCAAAAGCCTTCGCCATAATCCGGCATCGCATGATGGGTACCACCCGCAATATTTCCGGCGATACCATCCTGCAGTGCCATCAGAGCAGCATTTATCGTGCCCTGAACAGCCAACCGGGAACGAATAGCCAAACGTTTTGACCATGGAAGTCCCAACCTCCGCTCTTCTTTTCGATCCAGGATACCTTCCATAATGCCTTTAGAATAACGGCTGGTGTGCACGGTCAACAAGTTGGCCATATCTACCATCGACGGCTCTATAATATCACTTGAATAAATGATTTCTTGTTCGGTCAGATAGCGATGCAGACCGGTAAATTTCTTCATCGGGAAAATATGTTCCTGCGGAATTGGCGCATAATATCCCCTGGAATAAGAAACTCGCACAGTTTTAATCTATTTAAGTTAATCGACTATTTGGATCAAAGCCATCATGCGGCCACTTTTATCTCCTTCCCGTCGATAGGAATACAAGCTATCGGCTTCATCAACGGTACATTCTTCCCGAACCTCAATCTGCGACCGGTCAATCCCCGCCTCCACCATTTGATACCTTAAAAATTCTTTCAAATTAACATGCGGCTTATCATATGATTTGTAGTCAACAAATTTCTTTGGAAACTGGGATGCTACTTCCTCACCTACCTCAAAATTTCTGAGCGACAAGCAGGGACTGACAAACACTTTTATTTTTTGAAGATCTGCTCCCCGGTTGATCATCATATCAATTCCCTTCGGCACAATATCTCCGACAGCTCCACGCCATCCGGCATGTAAAGCAGCTACAATTTTATTTTGTGGATCCCAGATTAAGACGGCTGCGCAATCCGCTACTTGTATGCAGAGCGTCAAACCGGGAATTTGCGTAACCAATCCATCAGTTTCAGGATAAGTGCCACCTTGTGTTATCAGCCGAACCCTGTTACTATGCACCTGATCGGCATAAGCTACCCATTCTGTATTAAGCCCCAGGCTGGACAAAAGCGTCAACCGATTATGTGCAACAATTTCTCGACTTTCGGGGGTATTGAATCCCAGATTTAAACCTGAAATTTCGTTATTGAAATCTCCCCATTCAGCATTCTTAAGGGTAAACCATGCCTTAATTCCTGTATCCTCTGTGAGGAGTTTGGGCTTAATCAGATCAAAATCAGTTTTCGATTCTTTCATGTAATTTCTTTCTGATAATTTCTACCGGAAACGATTTTCCGGTCCAAAGTTGAAATGAACGACTACCCTGCTCAATTAACATTTCGAGTCCGCCTATCGTTTGAGTACCGACTGATTTTGCTTGTTTCAAAAATTTAGTTCGCAGAGGATTATATACGATATCATAACAAATACAATCAGCTAAAAATTGTTTTTCAGAATCCCGCACCGGCGATTGGTCGATTTTGGGATGCATACCCAGCGGTGTCGCATTTACGATAATGGAAACATCCTCCACTCTTGAAGTCCATTCATGGTATGAAATAACATGCACATGTGTCATTTCCCTAAACGAAGTAATACGATCCGGATTTCTGGAAACCAGGTATATTCCCTGAACTCCCAATTCAATCAATCCCGCGACAACAGCCCCGGCGGCTCCGCCCGTCCCAAAAATAATGGCATCAGAATCAGCAATTTCGTCTTCCAGATCGCGCAGCGGTGCTAAAAAACCATAAATGTCGGTATTATATCCTGTCAAATAATAATCATCTTTAACTATTGTATTAACGGCCCCGATCAAATTAGCGGAATGATCAATTTGATCCAGGTAATCTCCAATAAGCTGCTTGTACGGAACGGTGATATTAGCCCCCAGAAAACTGTCCCTGTTTAAAAAAGAGGCTAATTGACCCAGCTCCTGATTTTGCAGATCAATAGCAAAGTAGTGTGCATCGATACCATAATAATTGAGAGCCGTGTTGTGCATCAGTGGAGACCAACTGTGCGCTACGGGGTGCCCAAAGAGTAAATAATGGGGACTTTTGGCCTCAGGCCCTTTCAGAAAAGATGTTAAATTCATGACAGTAACAATCGGATAAAAAAAATGCGCACCCTTTGGATGCGCATTTCATTATCTCAAAATGTAAGGTTATGCTGCCGCTTCCTCTTCAGCTTCTGCTTCCGCATCCGCTTTTTCCATCTCGGTCAGCGCGTCATCAGCCTTTTGTTTAAAACTGCCATTTTCAGCTTCATCTTTGAAGCGTTGCAGATCTTTTTTCATCTGAGCAGGCAAACCCTGAATGAATTTAGCCAATTCTTCTTCAGGCTCACCATAGAACGTTCTGTAATCAAGGCTGAAATCAACTCGCGTACGTTCGCCGTTATCCAATGGTGTGAAGCGTATGGTTCCGGTTTGGTTTAGATTACCGTTAATAGTAATCCAGGCAAACCGCGTGTTTCGCAAATCGTCTATGATATTCGTCGTCCACTCAAACTTTTCATCACCTAGTGTAGTCGAGAATTCAAAAGTTTGAGAATTGATTTTCTTAACCCGTTCGATTCGTTCGAAGAAGTGAGGAAAGTAAGTTGGATCACTTAGATATTCATAAACTTTGGCTAGTGGCAGGTCAACTTCAATTCTTTCATGCGCCATAATTAGTGTACTTCAGAGTTGGTTAAAATTAGTATTGACAAGGTGAAAAAGGAGATTTTTCAATTTCGAAGTAGGTTTCACCCACAATGCAATAAATTTAAGCATTTTTTCTCTCATCAGCAATTAAATTCGCTCTCAATTTTATTAGCTATTTTTCTAAAACAGCTAATTTTCTTGCCCAAAAATGCCATTCATGAATCAGTTTTAATCCTTATGTAATAGTTTGTTAATCAAGATAGGTATGCCACATTATCCACGCCAGTGAGGTGAGCCCAAAGGACTTAGAATTTATTTAGGTAATTCACTCTTTTCGACCTTTTACGACATGTGCCCAAATCTGCTCATGCACTTTTTCCTGTGACTGGGTGGCATCAACGGTAAATATACGCTCCTCAATATCCGCCAGGTCATCGAATCCGGCAATCACTTTTTGAAAAAAAGTGTTCCCGGATTGCTCCATCCGATCTTTCTGCTTTTGTGCATTACGCTTTTGTGCTTCCTCGAGCGGCACTTTCATGTATATTGTGAGATCCGGTTCCCGGTTGTGACTGGCAACATGATTCATTTTATGGATTTCATCCAGTGATATGGACTCTCGTCCATAGCCCTGGTAAGCAGTAGTGGAGTCATAAAAACGATCCAGGATGACAATCGCCCCTTTTTCAAGATTTGGCAGCACTTTTTCGGCCATCAGTTGGGAGCGGGCAGCAGAAAAGAGCAACAGTTCGGTTACCGGATCTATATCAAATTCGGGGTTTAACAGAATCTCTCGGATCTTTTCTGATACCTCAGGTCCACCGGGATCCCGAAAAACCTCAACCTTTTCCCCTTCCTTTTCAAATCGCTCTTTAAGCTTTTTAATCTGGGTGGATTTTCCGCTTCCGTCAATCCCTTCAAATGTTATAAACACAGATATATCCTTATACTAATTTATAATTCGTTGATGAAATATAAGAATCCTCTGCCACTCAATGAATTGCTAGTTTTTAGATAGACTAATATGAAGAACTTGGTCAGGGCCGAGACCGATGATAACGCTCTTAAAATGTGTTTCACAAAACCAATTCATTTTAAGAATCCCTGTAACAAGGACAATTGATTCTTAGAGGTAATTGATCAGTTAAAAATCAAAATCGTCCATCATTTCGGGAGGCTCTTTATCAAGCGCTATAGCCAAAGCAATATAGACCAACAAGGAGGTGCCGGAGCCGGCAAAGAATGTAACTACAAAAAGCAATCGAATGACTGTTGAACTGATACCGAAATATTTTGCTAAACCACCGCAGACACCGGCCCATTTCTTATCGCTGCGGGATTTATACAGCTTTTTGGACTGACGGAGTCCGTATGAATCATATTTATATTTTCCAGTCCCGAATTTACTGCTCGATTTTTTCTTTCTCTTGGATCCCAGATCGTTATTCAAGGTAAAATCCTCGTCATCATCAAAATCGTAATCATAATTATAATCGTAATTATATTCAAAATTGTATTTGCGCGATTTTTGACGTGCTTTCTTTTTCTTCTCCTTTTTCTCTTTCTTACGATCGCCGACGAGAAAACCAAATCCCACAAATGTCACCAAAATCCCACCAATCAGCGGCATAGCATCAATTAGGCTCGACAAATCGGGACCGAGTCCGAGCCCAAGTGATTGTACCAGAAAGACCATCCCCACAAAAAACATAGCGATACCGGCAATGGTGGCAAAATTCCAAATATTAGTATTTGCCTTTTTCTCCTCTTCGAGAAATTCCCGCATAGTCGTCTGAAGCTCATGATCGTCAAAATCCATGAGCGAATCCAGATTCTGGTATCGCTTCTGCTGTTTAGTTTTGTCTGCCATATTTTATTCGTCCCTGTTAATTATGAACATATCATAATACGTCCAAGACCGAGCAATGTTACAGTAATAATATAGCAAATTATTGATGATCGATAACACGTTGCTCAGTAATAATTTTATCAAGCGTTATATCGAAATCTTCCACTGGAATCCGCTCAACAATATTTTGCTCAAAAGTAAGCCCGATTTTAGGACACGAAACCAGGGATAAGAAACGATCATAAAACCCTTCTCCGTATCCGATGCGATTCCGCTGCTCATCTCCGCCTACCATGGGGATGACAACCAAATCCAGCTCTTTCGGAGAAACCTGCTCACCGCCATTAGGTTC